>JBBJMB010000313.1:0-4289 GCA_037719755.1 Pyrinomonadaceae bacterium | reverse complement strand
GCCGCTTGGTCGCGTCGCCCCACGTTGATCGCTTAAATATCGGAAGCGTGCCGACCTCGAAAGTCAGTTGGGATCAGCCGCACGAAGGAAATCTGTTCGATCATCTGTATGGGCGAAGAGCTTTTCAGCGCGCCGCCGCTTGAAATGAGAATCTTGTACATCACCGCCGGGGCCGCGCAGATGTATTGCGGCAGTTGCTTGCGCGATAATGCCCTGGCCACGCAAATGATCGCGCGCGGGCACGACGTGGCGCTCCTGCCTTTCTACACGCCCACGCTGACCGACGAGCGGAATGTCAGCGGCGAGCGCGTTTTCTTCGGCGGCATCAGCGTTTACTTGCAGCAGCACTCCGCGCTATTTCGTCAAACGCCCGGCATCCTCGACCGCCTGTGGGATTCGACTTCGGCGCTGAAACTGGCGGCGCGCCGCTCCATCGCGACGAGTCCGAAACTGCTTGGAGAGATGACGGTTTCGATGCTCAAGGGCGAGGAGGGGAAACAGCGCAAGGAATTGGTGAAGCTGATTGATTGGCTGCAAAGCGAGCCGCGCTTTGACGCGATTAGTTTGCCGTATGCGTTGTTGATCGGCTTAGCGAAGCCGCTGAAGGGTGCGCTCGGGCGTCCAATTGTTTGCACTCTGCAAGGAGAAGATCTGTTCTTAGAAGGACTGCCCGAGCCGTACCGCCGCGAATCGCTGGAGTTGATTCGCGCCAACGTCGCACACGTGGACGCCTTTATCGCGGTCAGCGATTACTACGCCGCGTTTATGTCGCGTTACTTACACATTCCCGAAAACAAAATCAACGTCGTTCCGCTGGGCATCAATCTTGAAGGCTACGACATGCGACGCCGACAAGCGACGCGACCTTTCACCGTCGGTTATTTCGCGCGCATCGCGCCCGAAAAAGGGCTTCACGTTTTAATCGAAGCTTACCGGCTGTTGCGCGAGCACGCAGACTGCCCGGACGCCCGCCTGGAAGCGGCCGGCTATTTGGGCGCGGAGCATCACGGCTATCTGCGCGGCATCGAGCAAAAAATCGCGGATTGGGGGCTCGGCGCCGAGTTCAAGTATCACGGCGCGCTCGACCGAGAACGTAAGATCGAGTTTCTGCAAGGACTCGATGTGCTCTCAGTGCCGGCGACTTACGACGAGCCGAAGGGCATCTTTGTGCTTGAGGCGATGGCCTGCGGTGTCCCTGTCGTCCAACCTCGCCGCGGAACCTTCACCGAAGTGGTGACGAAAACTGAGGGCGGTTTGCTGGTCGAACCCGACGACCCCGTTAGTCTGGCCGACGCGCTGCTCCGCCTGTCTCGTGAACCAGCACTCGTCGACAAGTTGGGCGACAACGGCTTCCGCGCCGGGCGCGAACACTACACGGTTGAGCATCAACGGATCGCGCTCGAGTTTACGGCGCTCTTTCAGGTGGTCAAGAGCAGAACGACGCGTCGCGCGGGCGATGAGCACATGAACGTCGGTCAGCCGCCGGGCGTCGCTTTTTGGGGAGGTGTCGTGAGTGCTGGAAGTTAGTCATCTGAGCAAGGATTACCTTACTCCGCAGGGGCCGCTACGCATCCTCTCAGACGTTTCACTTGCGCTCTCCCGCGGACAAGCCGCCGCCGTGATGGGTCCGTCGGGAAGCGGAAAAAGCACGCTGCTTCACATTCTCGGCGCGCTTGATTTTCCGACCGCCGGCACCGTAACGCTCGACGGCAGAAATCCGTTTCAGTTGCGCGAGCGCGAGCTGGCGGCCTTTCGCAACAAAGACGTGGGATTCGTTTTTCAAGACCACTGTCTGCTACCTCAGTGCTCGGTGATTGAGAACGTTTTAACGCCGACGCTCGTCGCGAAACGTAACGGCGATGCGGGCGGGCGGGCGCGCGCGTTGCTCGCACAAGTCGGATTAAGCGATCGGCTTCATCACCGACCAGCCGAACTCTCGGGCGGCGAAAAGCAGCGCGTCGCGCTGGCGCGCGCGATGATTATGAAGCCGCTGCTACTGCTGTGTGATGAGCCGACCGGAAATCTAGACCGCGAGGCAGCGGAAGTTGTGGCCTCTCTGCTGCTTGAACTACACCGCGAACAGGAAACGATACTCATCGTGGTTACGCACAGCGCGGAGCTGGCCGCGCGCTTCCCCGTGCGCTTCAACTTACTCGGGCGAAAACTTGAGTGACACTCAAGATCAACCAGCCGCATCTGTCGCCTGCTCCGAGCAGGCTGGTCACCACTCTTAATGCTCGATCCCACAGGCCGCATGCCTGTGGCTACCACTCTGTCGCCTGCTGCGGAGCAGGCTCACGTTAAGTTTTGCTTAACATCAGTTAACTAAGTGACATCCATGCGAAGCGTCGTCCTGCTCAAACGCAGCTTAATTTACTACTGGCGTACCAATCTGGCCGTCATTTTCGGCGTCGCGACGGCCGTGTCTGTGCTCGCCGGCGCACTGCTTGTCGGCGATTCAGTGCGCGCCAGTCTGCGTGATTTGTTTTTGCAGCGAGTGGGGCACACGGAACACGTCGTCGCGGCCGAAAACTTCTTTCGCGAACAACTGGCCGATGAAATTCAAGCGGATCCGGATTTTGCGGCCAGCGGGTTCGCTGCCGCCTGCCCGATGATTGCTCTTGAAGGCACGGTGACTCATGAGACGAGCGGACGCCGCGGATCGAGCGTGCAAGTCTATGGCGTGGACGAGCGGTTCTGGAGGTTTCATGGCGGCGAGAAAGAAGCCTCCGCCGCGCAGGCGCCTCGCGGCAGTGAAACACTGCTGAGCCCTGGTTTGGCCGACGAATTAAAAATTGAAGCGGGAGACGTTTTGCTGCTGCGGGCGGAGAAGCCTTCGGCAATTCCCGTCGAGTCGCTTCACGGCCGAAAAGAAGACGTGGGGCGCACGTTGCGCTTAACGGCGCGCGGAGCTTTGCCCGCATCGGCTTTCGGCGAGTTCTCACTGCGACCTCAACAATCAACCGTGCGCGCCGTCTTCGTTCCGCTCGCATTGTTGCAAAAAGCGCTGGAGCAGAATGCTCAATCAAACACCATGTTGATTTCCGCCGACAGATCGCCTGCGGCGGAAGCTCCTCCGGCGACTGGTAGACTTCAAGAGCTTTTGAAAAAGCATTTTAGGCTTGAAGACCTGGGGCTCAAGTTGCGCGCGCTGATTGATCAAAAGGGCATCGCCGTTGAAAGCGAAAGCGCGCTCATCAGTGATGCGGTGGCCGAGGCGGCGGGGGCGGCGGCCGAAAAATTAAACATGCGCCGCGTGCCGATTCTTTCGTACCTCGCGAACAGCATTCGAGCGGGCGAGCGCCGGATTCCTTATTCGATAGTCACCGCGCTGGACGAGGCAAGCTTTGAGGATTTGCAGGCGGCAAGCTTTGTTGAGGCGGATAAAAACTTAGCTCGCGATGCCGATTCGTCGTCGCTTTCTCCCATCATCTTGAATCGGTGGGCGGTTGGCGAGTTAGGTGCGAAAATCGGCGACACGGTGGCGCTTGATTATTACCTGTGGGCCGAAGATGGACGATTGCTTTCGCGCACCCAAGAGTTTCGCTTGGCGGGCACGGTGGACATCAAAGGCGCGGCCGCAGATCGTGATTTGGTGCCCGAATATCCGGGCCTCACCGAAGCCGCGAATCTTTCAGACTGGGACCCGCCGTTTCCCGTTGACCTTTCGCGCATCAGCGCGCGCGACGAAAAGTATTGGGACGAATATCGCACCACTCCGAAGGCGTTCATTACGCTCGCCAAAGGGCAGGAGCTCTGGAGCTCACGCTTCGGCAAGCTCACTTCTTTGCGCATCACCGCGGCTGAAGTCTCGCCGCAGGGTGATGCGCTGGAAACTTATGGCGCGGCGCTGCGCGGTGCGCTTGATCCTGAGCGCGGCGGGATGACAGTGCTTCCAATTCGCGCCGAGGGCCTCGAAGCTTCGCGGGGCGCAACGGATTTCGGCGAGTACTTTCTCTACTTCAGTTTTTTTCTGGTGGTCTCGGCGCTGCTTTTGACCGCGCTCTTTTTTCGGCTCGGAATTGAACAGCGACTGACCGAGATCGGCGTGCTGCAATCTTTGGGATTCTCTGCCGCCCGTCTGCGCCTGATGTTTCTCAGCGAAGCGGCGGTGTTGACCGTCGCGGGAAGTACGTTGGGCATGTTGGGGGCGTATCTTTACGGCAGACTGATGATGCTGGGCCTCAGCACTTGGTGGGCCGGTGCCGTCGGGACGACCACGCTTAGTTTACACGCCGCGCCGTCATCTTTTCTTTTCGGCGCCGCGGGCGGAATTTTGGCCGCGCTTG
>JBBJMB010000312.1:0-4300 GCA_037719755.1 Pyrinomonadaceae bacterium | reverse complement strand
TGGCGCGCTTTACTGCCGCGTCGGCGACGCTTGGCATCGCGGGCGGCGTCGGCGCGTTGATCGTCGCGCTGGCGCTCGCCAATGGTTTTCGCGATGAAATGCGCGATAAAATTCTACGCGGCACGGCGCACATCACTGCGGCCCGCGCAGACGGTTACCCGCTCACCAATTGGCGCGATGTGGCGGCGCAGCTGCGAGTTGTTCCGGGCGTGGTTACGGTCTCCGCCACATCCTATGACGGAGCGCTCGTCGCGGGCGCCGACCAGGCCACATACGCCGTGCTGCGCGGCGTGGACACAGAGAATAGAGCGGCCACGCTTGAGCTGCGGCGCGTGTTAATTGACGGCGAATTGGATTTGCGCCCCGCGGTTGAGGCAAAAAAAGAATCCACGCCATCTCACATCACTGAAGAAAGCGGCGCGTCAAACTTCTCTTCGTTTGACGGCGCAACCCATGACTTCGCGTCGCTTCCGACGGCGGTGATTGGCGCGGAGCTGGCGGCGCGCACTAACCTGCGTGTGGGCGATACGGGGAAAATTATTTCCGCCGGCGCTGCGCTCGCCGATCCCGAGAGCGTGCCCAGGCAGCAACGCGTGCGCATCGCCGGCGTTTTTCGCACCGGCCTTTATGAGTACGATGCGACGTGGATTTACATTTCGCTTGTGACGGCGGCCGATCTCGTCGGCGCGCCGCTGTCGGCTTCCGCGATGAGCATCGAAATTGCAGACCCGGAGCGCGTCGCTGAAGCGGCCGCTGCGGTTCGCGCGCGCCTCGGAGAAAAGTTTGTCGTCGTCGATTGGCGCGAAGCGAACCGCCCGCTTTTTGCGGCGCTCTCTTTGGAGCGGCGCGTGATCCTCACCATCATCGCTTTGATCGTCATGGTGGCGGCGCTTAACATCGCGACGGCGCTGGCGCTGCTGGTCATCGAGCGCCGTCCGGATATCGCGATTCTCGGCGCGCTTGGCGCACGTCCGCGAACGTGATGCTGATATTTTTGCTCGAAGGTGCGCTCATCGGGGCCGTTGGCGCGGCCGGTGGAATCGCGCTCGGGCTGGCGGCAGCCGATTTGGGAAATCGCTATGAATTAATCAAGCTTCCGGCGGATGTTTATTCAATCAGCGCGGTTCCTTTCCATGCCGAGTGGCGCGATGTGGTTGGGGCCGCGCTTTCCGCGTTCGCTTTAAGCTTGGCGGCCACGATCTACCCGGCGCAAGCGGCGGCTCGGGTGCGCCCGGCCGAAGTGCTCAGGTATGACTAAGCTCACTCCTGAGCCGGGCGGCCAAGGCTCGGCGCTGCTGCGCGTGCACGGAGTGCATAAATCTTACCGCGGCGCGGGGGGCGCGACTGTGAAAGTGCTGCGCGACATCAGTTTCTCCGCGAAAGTCGGCGAGGTGGTCGCGATTGTCGGAGCATCGGGCGCAGGCAAGTCAACGCTGCTGCACGTTCTCGGCGGGCTCGACGCGGTTGACGGCGGGCAGGTCACAGTGGGCGATTTTGAAATCACGAGCGCTCGGGGGCGGCCGCTCGCGCGCGCGCGCAATCGAATCATCGGCTTTGTCTTTCAGTTTCATCACTTGCTGCGTGATTTGACGGCCGCGGAGAATGTTGCGCTTCCGCTTTTAATCAATCGCTGTGCGCGCCGCGCGAGCCTGCGTGAAGCTGAAGAACTGCTCAATGAAGTTGGGTTAAGCGGCTTCGCCGCGCGCAGAGTGACCGAACTCTCCGGGGGCGAGCAGCAGCGCGTGGCGCTGGCACGCGCCCTCATCACACGCCCGCAGCTGGTGCTGGCCGACGAGCCGACCGGCAATCTCGACGCGGCGATTGGGGAAAAATGCGCACAGCTGTTGACCTCGCTGTGTCGCACGCAACAACTGTGGTGATGGCAACTCACAACGAACTGCTTGCGCAAGGGTGTGACCGCGTTCTTACTCTTAAGAACGGTGTGATCGAAGAAGCCGCTTGACGGACAATCGATGGACCGGGCAGAGATGTTCGGCCGCGCCTTTTGAGGAAGGTTTGCCAGGGCTCGTTTCAGCCTTTTCACTCGTTCGGGTTATAATGGCGCGCGGTAATTGATGGTTCGCCGTAGCGAGCGATTATGTTATTGTCTGACCAGGTACTGATTCTTTTCCACGGTAATTCTTAACATGTTTGAACGTTACACCGAGAAAGCACGGAGGGTCATCTTCTTTGCGCGCTATGAAGCGTCGCAATTCGGTGCGCCGGCAATTGAGCCCGAGCATCTGCTGCTCGGATTGCTCAGAGAAGACAAAACGCTGACGTCGCGCTTTTTTGCGCGTTCCGCCGGTTCGATTGAATTGATTCGCAAGGAGATTGAAGGGCGCGCTTTGATTCGCGAAAAAATCTCCACCTCGGTCGAACTGCCGCTCGCTCCCGAGACGAAGCGCGTGCTGGCCTACGCTCACGAAGAAAGCGACCGCCTGCAACACCGGCACATCGGTACCGAACATTTATTGCTCGGGTTGCTGCGCGAAGAGCGCTCAATGGCCGCCGAGATTCTTTACGAAAGAGGCTTGCGCCTGCCAAGCGTGCGCGAAGAGATTGCCCGGCAATCGGGCATTGATCCGCGCGGCACGCAAAAGAAAGAAACTCCCCACCTCACCGAATTTTCCCGCGACCTGACTGAAGATGCTGCCAACGACAGACTTGACCCGCTGGTCGGGCGCGAAGCCGAACTCGAGCGCGTGATTCAAATTCTCTGCCGCCGCACAAAAAACAATCCCGTGTTGATAGGCGAGCCCGGCGTCGGCAAAACAGCCATCGTGGAAGGCCTCGCGCAACGCATTGTGCGCAACGAAGTGCCGTCATTTCTGGAAGACAAGCGCATCCTCTCACTTGATCTTTCCTTGATCGTCGCCGGCACCAAATACCGCGGCCAATTTGAAGAACGTCTCAAGCAGATCATGCGCGAGCTGATCGAGAATCCTCAGTACGTAGTCTTCATCGACGAGCTGCACACGCTGGTCGGCGCCGGGTCTGCGGAAGGCTCGCTCGACGCCGCGAATATTCTCAAGCCGGCCCTTTCGCGCGGCGAAGTGCAGTGCATCGGCGCGACCACGCCGGCGGAGTTTCGCAAGTCGATTGAAAAAGACCGCTCGCTGGAGCGGCGTTTCCAAGCCGTTAAAGTTCCCCCACCCTCGGAAGAAGAAGCCATCGGTATTCTCGGCGGCGTGCGCGAGCGCTACGAGACATTCCATCAAGTGCGCTACATGGACGACGCCCTTGAGGCGGCCGTCTTTCAATCCAATCGCTACATTCCCGACCGCTTTTTGCCGGACAAAGCGATTGACGTGATTGACGAAGCGGGCGCCCGCGTCAAGCTGCGCGCGCGGCGCGAGCAAATGGAGCGCGTGGATGAGCGCAACTCGCTGCTCGGCGGACTGTCGCGCTTGACGGCGTCGGATTACAGCAGCAACCGAGCCGCTCGCGAAGATGAGGACGCGCTTGTGTCCGCGAAGGTGACGAAAGATGACATCGAAGAAGTAATCGCGCGGTGGACGGGCATTCCGATCACTTCGCTTAAGGAAGAGGAGACTCGCAAGCTGCTCAGGATTGAGGCCGAGCTTCATCACCGCGTGGTCGCCCAACGGCCGGCCATCTCGGCGCTGGCGCGCGCCATTCGCCGCTCGCGCGCCGGCATCAAAAGTCCGCAGCGCCCGGTCGGTTCTTTTCTTTTCCTCGGCCCGACGGGCGTCGGAAAAACCGAGGTCGCTCGCTCGCTCGCGTCGTTTCTCTTTGGCTCGGACCGCTCGATGATTCGCTTTGACATGTCGGAATTCATGGAAAAGCACTCGGTCTCGAAGCTCATCGGCTCGCCGCCCGGATACGTGGGCCACGAAGAGGGAGGACAGTTGACCGAGCGCGTTAAGCGCTCGCCTTATGCGGTGCTGCTTTTCGACGAAATCGAAAAAGCCCACCCCGACATCTTCAATGTACTTTTGCAAGTTTTTGAAGACGGCATTCTGACGGATGCGCTCGGCAATACCATCGATTTCAAAAACACGATCATCATCATGACCTCAAACATCGGCGCGCGCTTTATCCAAAAGCGCGGCGCGCTCGGCTTTCAGGCGACGGTCAATGCGTCGCGCGAAAAGCTGGAGGAGATGGTCATGTCGGCCGTGCGCCAAACATTTAACCCCGAGTTTATTAACCGCTTGGATGAAATCATCATCTTCGACGAGCTTGGCGATGAGGAGTTATTTGAGATCGTCGGCCTTCAGGTAGATAATCTGAACCTTACTTTGAGCCGTCGCGCTCTTGAGATTCGCTTGACCGA
>JBBJMB010000311.1:0-4337 GCA_037719755.1 Pyrinomonadaceae bacterium | reverse complement strand
TATACAGGGTTTCCAAAACAGTTACCTCCGGCACCGAGCCGCTCACCATTCTTCACCAATTGGCTCTCGCCATACCCGACGGCCAGTTTGTGGCCATCGTCGGCCCGTCGGGGAGCGGCAAATCCACGCTGCTCGCTCTTTTGGCCGGCCTGGATGCGCCGACCTCGGGCGAGATTCGCATTGACGGGCGCGACATCACACGCATGAGCGAAGACGATCTGGCGCAGTTGCGCGGCGAGAAAATCGGCTTCGTCTTTCAATCGTTTCACCTGATTCCTTCGCTGACCGCGCTTGAAAACATTTTGGTGCCGCTGGAAATCGCGGGCGACCGCGGCGCGCTCGCCCGCGCGCGCTATTTGCTTGCGGACGTGGATTTAACGGAGCGCGCGCACCATTATCCTTCGCAGCTTTCGGGCGGCGAGCAGCAACGCATCGCCATCGCGCGCGCTTTCGCCAACAATCCGGCGATTCTGCTCGCCGACGAGCCCACCGGCAATTTGGATTCGCGCAACGGCCATCATGTTTTCGACTTGATGGTGCAAATGAATCGACGGCAAGGCGCGACTTTGATTTTGGTTACGCATGACCACGAATTGGCGTCGCGCGCGGACCGGCGCATTTCACTGCGCGACGGCCGAGTGGCCAAGGACGAAAGCATCGGCGCCGCGCAACAAGTTGTTCCAATCGCGGACGAAGTGGAGGCGCGTTGATTTTTATTCTGCAAATGGCGCGGCGCGAGATCCGCACTTCCTGGAAGAGATTGCTTTTCTTTTTCCTGTGCATCGGCATCGGCGTCGGCTCGATTGTCGCGCTGCGCTCGGTGATTCACAACTTAAACGACGCCCTCGCTGCTGAAGCGCGCACACTGCTCGCGGCTGACGTGCAAATTGATTCCACGCGCCCGTGGCTTGCGGAAACGCTCGCCGCGATTGACCGCGTCGGGCAAGCGCCGCTCGTCACGGGCGCACCGAGACCATCGAATCGCCGACCATGGCGCCCCGGCCGCCGCCGAGCAAGAAGGGGCGCTGATGGTAGAGCTCAAAGGCATTGAGGCGCCTTTTCCGCTCTACGGCGAATTCCTGCTCGCCGATAATCGCACGTTTGATCACGCGCTGCTCGCTGGAAACGGGGCCGTGGTGGCGCCGCTTCTGCTCGAACGCCTCAATCTGCGCGTGGGCGATTCGATCAGAATCGGCACCACGGATTTTGAGATTCGCGGCGTGCTGGCGCGCGAGCCGGGAAGCAGTTCCGGGTTTCGCCTTGGCCCGCGCGTTTACATAGAGCGCGCGGCCGTGGAAACAGCCGGGTTAACCGGCTTCGGCAGCCGCGCGCGGCGCAGAGTGCTTTTGCGCGCGGCGCCGAATCGGATGGAAGAATTGCTCGTCAATCTGCGCGCGGAACTAAAAGGCACGACGGCCGCCTCCGTGCGCTCTTACAAAGAATCGCAAGACAATTTGCGCGACCAGTTTGCGCGCGCGGAAAATTATCTTTCGCTCACGGGCTGGTGGTGCTTGTGCTGGGCGGCATCGGCGTCTCGAATGTGACGCGCATCTTTATCGAACAAAAGAGGCGGGCCATCGCGATTCTCAAATGCGTCGGCGGCACAGGGCGCCAGATTTCGGCGGTGTACCTGCTGCAAATGCTCGCCCTCGGTGCGGCCGGCAGTTTGTTCGGCGTGGCCCTGGCGAAGATTTCACTGATGGCCGTCGGCGCTTACTTTGAGCAAACGCTGCCGCCGAACATGAGCTATGGCCTTCAGCTCGGCGCCGTGTGGCAGGGACTCGCGATGGGCGCTGACCTCTACTTTTCTCTGCGATTCCGCTGTTGCGCATTCGGCAGATCAAGCCGCGCTTGTTGCTGCGTGAATCTGAGGGCCTGGTCGGCGCGCGCAATCGTTTTGATGTGACGCTGTGGGCGACGGCCGCGATGGTTGCCGTCGGCTTGATTCTGCTCGCCTCTTGGCAGGCCGGCTCGTTGCGCGTCGGCTTCTTTTTCCTAACCGGCCTGAGCGTCACCGCGGGCGCGCTGTACCTCGCCGCCATCCTCTTGATTTATTTGGTGAGGCACGCACGCCACATCAGGTTCTTTCCGCTCAGGCAGGCCGTTAACAGTCTTTACCGTCCCGGCAACCAAACGCGTGTGATTGTGATGGCCGTCGGTCTTGGCGCGTTTTTAGTGATCGCCATTCAATCGCTTGAATCCAATTTGGTCGCGGAGTTTGACCCTGGCCGGCGTCAGAATCTGCCCAACATGTTTCTGCTCGACGTGCAAAAAGACCAAGAGCAGGGCGTGCGGAGTTTAATTGAAGGCTTGACCGGAGAAAGCCCGCAGTTGGTGCCGACGGTGCGGGCCCGCTTTGTCGCCGTCAACGACGAGGAAGTTGAAGGCATGGGCGAGATACGGCGCGAGCGCGGGCGATTGGGCCGCGAGTTTGTGCTCACTTATCGACCGAATTTAGATGAGAACGAAACAATTGTCGCGGGAAAATTCTGGGACGCTTCGCCAGCCAGTGAGCCCGAAGTGTCCATTGAAGAGGGTTGCGCGGTGAAAAAGGTCTGGACGTGGGTAGCACCGCGACGTTTGATATTCTGGGGCGCAAAATTGCCGCCCGCGTGACCAGCATACGCCGCGTCGACTGGCGCAACTCGCGCACTGATTATGGTCGTCTTTCGGCCGGGCGCGCTTGAATCGGCGCCGCAGACATTCATCGGCGCCGTTAACGGCCAACCGATGAAGCGGCGCGCTCGCGCTTTCAGCGCGCTTTGCTGGACAAGTACCCGAACATCTCTGTGATCGATGTGGCCGAGATTGTGCGCGTGGTGGTGCGCATACTCGACAACGTGACGCTCGCCGTTTCGTTTATCGGCGCGTTTGTTTTTTGAGCGGCGTCTTGATTTTGGCCGGGTCGGTGGCGATGACCAAGTATCAACGAACGTACGAAGCGGCGGTGCTGAAAACTCTCGGCGCAAAGCGCAAAGTGCTGCTGTTGATTCTCTTGGCCGAATACGGATTGCTCGGATTGGTCGCGGGCCTGATCGGCTCAATGGCCGCCATCGGGCTTTCCTACGCGGTGTCGCGCTTCGTCTTCGAGATTCCGTGGAGCTTTAGCCCATTGCTCAACTTGGGCGGCGTGCTGGCGACGGCGCTGCTCGTGGTGGTGGTTGGCGCGCTCGCGAGCCTCAACGTGCTTTCGCGCAAACCGCTCGCGATTCTGCGGGCGCAGTAGTCGTCATCGTCTTCGCTCCCTTTGCGACTTACCTTGGCGAGCTTAAACGCAAAGACTGCAAAGGACGCGAAGATGTTCAGGCTCGAAAAGATGCGACGAGAAAATCCTGAATGGATTTTTGAGCTTCCCCGTTGATCTGGTATGTCGTGCGGCCATCGCCGAGGCGGAAGCTGGTGCCTTTGACGTCGATCATAATATTGGCGCCAACGGGGTCAATTGAAATTGTGACGGCCGGGTCGCTGCCCGGCGCGCTCGCCCGGCAGGTAGTCATCGCCCCGTCCGCGCTCGTCTCTATGTCGTAAAGCTGATAAGTCTCATCGCGGTGCGGCCTGGAGGATGCCGGAACGCTCGCGGCCTTCCAGCTTCTCACTCGAATGATTCCCTTGCCTGCTCCGGTTTTTTCCAAACTGACTTCGACTTCCGCTCCGCCGTCCGTCCGCGACATAACGCTCACTGCCATCTCTTTGCGTTTCTCCCGTAGCGAAACTTAAAAAAACGTGAGTTCGATGTCAGGGCCACTTCGGCCGACATCAATTGTCCAAAGTGTCCGACAA
This sequence comes from Pyrinomonadaceae bacterium, assembly GCA_037719755.1. Classification (GTDB taxonomy): domain Bacteria; phylum Acidobacteriota; class Blastocatellia; order Pyrinomonadales; family Pyrinomonadaceae; genus JBBJMB01. Next base: position 557 of record JBBJMB010000311.1, on the reverse strand, counting down.
TCTTTAGATTGTCGCGTGCAGTTCCAAGCCTGGAAGCTTGGTATTTAACAGGGCCAAGCGACAATCTAAAGATTGTCGGACGTTGTACGCTTCGCGCCGAAACGAATGGGCTATCTTTCGCCGGCGGGCTCTTTCGGAGCGGGCGGCGGAGTGGGCGCGACCACCGCGGGCGGCACTGCTGCTGCTGGCGGGCAGCGCGTGATGGCGGCGCGCTTGATGCGCACGGGATTGTCAGGCTTTTCGTTCTCTTCGGCGGGCGCTGTGTTAATCGCGTCGACGGCCTCCATGCCGCGCAACACGCGGCCGAAGGCGGCGAACGAGCGATCGAGGTGCGGCGCCGCTCCCGCGAGGATAAAGAAACTTGTGGTCGCTGTATTGGGCGAAGCGGAGCGCGCCATAGACACGATACCGCGTTCATGTTTGACGCTGTTCGGCTCGTCGATAATGGTGCGGCTCGCCCGGCGAATCAGTTGCGGCGTCAGACGTTCGCTGGTGGTGACGTTGCCGCCCTGAATCACGAAGCCCTTCACGATGCGGCTGAATGTGGTGGTGTCAAA
>JBBJMB010000310.1:0-4341 GCA_037719755.1 Pyrinomonadaceae bacterium | reverse complement strand
ACTACCTCTATGCCGATTGAGTCGCTCTACTTGCTGACCACGCTCGAAGTTGTGCCCGAGTTGTCGGCCACACCTTCCACGACATAGATGCCGGCCGAATGTGAACCCACGAAGACTTTGCTTGTGCTGCCGAGGCCAAAGGCTAAAGTCCACGCCCGTCGGCTGGGAAGCTCAGGATCGACGCGCTGCCAAGTCATGCCGGCGTCCCTGGAGCGGAAAACACCGCCGTCATTTTCATAGGCGCTGCCGGTGAACACTTCATCGCCGTTCTCCGGGTTCACGAGAATCGCGGTGTAGTTGCCGTACGGCAAATTGCCGCCGCGCCGCGCCCATGTTTGACCGTTATCGTGCGTCAGGTACAGCGACCATCCCGTTCCGACGTAGACATGTGAGGGGCGCCGGGCATCGATTTTTACAGTATTGACCGGCGCTTTTGAGGGAACATCGTTGACCTGCTGCCAAGACTCGCCGCGGTCGCGAGAAACTAAAAGGCCGGAGCTGGCGGTGCCCGCCCAGATCGTTTTTGGATCCTGCGGAGCGGCCGCCACGCTCAGCATGCGCGCGTCGTAACCGTCGCCGAAATTGATTTTCTCCCAGCCTTTGTGCGGATCGTAACTGCGGTAAAGGCCTGCGGCTGTGGCCGCGAAAAGGCCTGGCTGCCCGTCTTTGTCGTCGTAGGTATGCTGAATGTCATTGATTGTTTCGGTCAGCGCGATTGGCGCGTTTAAGGCCGCGAGCGCCGCGGCGGGCAATTGATTTCCGCCCGCCAGTCCCAGAGCGGCCAGGGTCGGATTATCGATTTTGCCGCTTTGCGGCAGCTTTTTCGCCGCCTGGAATTGCCTGAGCGCGGCGATGGTGCGCGGGCCCGCCACGCCGTCGGGCGCGCCCGCGTCGAAGCCTGTCGCCACCAGCACTTCTTGCGCGAATTTAACTACTTCCCGATTACTGTCGGAAGCAGCCGTAGCGGCCGCCTCTTGCTCGATCACCTCTGCTGCACTTGGATTCTTTTTAGTTTTCGGCTGTTTCGGAGCGCCGATGGCTTCCCAGGATGATCCGCGGTCCGGCGAGCGGTAAAGACCCATACTGGTCGCGGCGTACAGCAGATTCGCATCGCGCCGGTCTTGCAAAACCGAATAGCAAATCAAACGGCTCGGCATGTTCTTCATGGATTCACGCCAAGTTTCTCCTGCGTCGTCGCTGACGTAAAAGAAGCCGCCGCCAGTGGCCGTGTTGATGGTGGTCGCGTAAAGGCGATTGGGGCGCTCGCGATCCGCCAACAGAAAGTAAGCGCGCCGCGCGCTAAAGCCGCTGTTGCTTTGCGCGAAGGTTTTGCCCATATCGTGCGAAACCATCACACCGTGATTGTTGGTGCCGATGTAAACGCTTTCGGGATTCTGCGGATGCACGGCAATCGAGTTGATTTCAAGCTGCCGCGATGAGGTGTTGATCCAAGAACTGCCGCCGTTGGACGACGTCCAAAAGCCTTCCGTAGTACCGGCGAAAACGATGCCGGAAACAGTCGGGTGTTGCAGGATGGCGCGCGTGCGGCGCGATTGCGAAGGAATGCCCTGCACCTTACGCCAAGTCTCGCCGGCGTCGCGCGAATCGTAGATGCCGCTGCAGGCGGAAGCGATCACGTGGTCCGGGTTGCGCGGGTCTATGTCAATCGCAAACACGTCGGAGTCGTCGATCATTCCGTTTTTAATAATCTTCCACGTTTGGCCGCCGTCGCTTGATTTGTACGGCAAATACCAGGTGCCGGCGTAAATCACATTCGGATCGCGCGGATCAATGGCCAATGACTCGACGTTGATCAGGCCCTGTGTGGTCGCTGTCGGAAGCCGCTCCCACGATTCGCCCGCGTCCTGTGAACGAAAGATGCCGGTGTTTGTGCCGGCGACCAGGATGTCGGGTGTTTTTGATGATTGCGTTAACGAATGCAGCGCCTCGCCTTTGAGGTCTTTCGCTTGAGTCCATGTTTGCCCGCCGTCCGTGGTCTTAAAAAAGCCCCCCGGATTTTTGTGGCGATGCGCGCCCACGTAAAGCGTCTTGGAGGCGCGCGGATCGACAATGATGTGGTCTATGTAGAGCGTAGGGTAATTAAATGAGGGAATTCTTGACCAGCTCGCGCCGCCATCATTCGAGGTATACATCTGGCCGTCAAGCGTGCCGAGGTAAAAGTGCTTCGGATTGCTCGGGTCGACCACCAAAGCACGCACATCTCCGCCAACAGGGCCAATCACGCGCCAATCCGCGGCGGAAGCTTCAGCGGCGGTGCGGCGGCTGCGCATTGCGGTTGCAGGATCATCCGTCGCTTGCGCCCCGGCGGTGACAAACGCAAAACACAGGAAGAAAAGCGAGCGGGTAATTTTGGACAAGAGAATCATATAAATTGAGCCTTAATTTATCTCATAGCTGTTGACGGAACAAGGGTCCACTTGTTTGCAAAAAGCGGACGCCGTTTTTGATGCGAGGGGTTGAGGAGGCAGTTGTACCGGACGCGGAGGGGAGCGCTCAGAGAGCAAGGAACGGGCGTCGCCTTGTTCGAAGACGACGCCCGTTGCTGAAAAGAGTTCACGTCCCTGTGTGACGAAGACGTAAGCCCATAAGTTAATTACCGACGGCGGCGGCGCGGAGCGCGCCGCGGTTGAGCGACGACGTTCGGATCAGGAGTGGCAACCGCCGGAGTTGCGCCCGACGCCACGGTGAAGAGCTCCACCGTCTTCCTTTCGCGGAGGCCACCGTCCATGACCGTAATACGGCCGGCTTCGATGGCGCGCTGGTTGACCAGGTAATTCCGCAAGCGATCTCCAACTCTTTGCGCTTCACCTGCTCGATCACGCGGCCCGGCATAGACGATGATTGTCCCGGCCGAAGTCGGCGCGTTTTGCAGCTGAATCGCGAAGTTGTCGAGATTGGCTTTCGCGTCATCGAAGGCGATGAACTCGAACTCGACGAACTCCACTGCTGTTGGCGGAGGACCGACCTGAATCGTACAGCTCGAAGAAGCCGGGCAAGTCGCTGCCAAGCCGCTCACGTTAAGCGTCGCAACCAAGTTGCCCTCAACGCCAGTCGTGTCAACTGTGATTGAGTTGGTTCCCTGACCGCTCGTGATCGTACCCGCAGATACCGTCCAGTTGTAACCGGCGGCGCTTGTATCTCCACCCGAAATGTTCGCGGTGAAGGTAGCCGCAGTGCCTTGCGGCACGACGCTGGTCGGGCAGTCAATGCTGATGCTCGGGCACGGTATCGGAGTCGGCGGTACCGGCGTCGGGCATGGCGCGACGGTCACAGTCGTTGTTGCGAAAGAGACGCAGCCGCAGCCGTCATTGACTTCCACCGTAGAGGTGTAGGTTCCCGGCTGTACTCCGGCCAAATCCCAATTAACGTTCGGGCCTTCGCCTGAAACTACGCCGCCCGTCACATTGTAGGTGTAGAGCAACGTATCGCCGTCAGGATCAGTAGCCTGTGTGGAAAGCTTAACCTGCGTTTGCGCGCGCGACGGATCTTCGGGGCACACCGTCACTGAGGCAGTATCGGTGGAAAGCGCGGCCGTCGGCGGTTGGTTTGGCAGGAACTCGGGAGAGCGCTCGTTGCGGCGTCCGATGAAGAACTGCGCCATAAAGCCGCTCGGATCGTCCGATTCGAGGAAGCCTGTCGGTCGCCCGCCGCCGCTCTGTTGATTCAAGTGGCGACGATAAGCCACGCTCAGACCCATGAAACGGCGCGGGTAAATGCGCACGCCCGCGAGCATGTCAATGGGGCTGTTCTCAAAAGCGTTGGGCGTTCGCCCGCCGACATACTGAGTGGTGCGCAATTCTGCGATCGGCTGAAAATACTGATTGATCGGGAAATCAAACCCGACGGCCGTTTGCAGCTCATCCGGCCGATCAATCAATGATATTTCATCTGAGCCAAACAAACTGCTCTTGGGATTGCCGGTCACTACGTAGCCCGCGTTAACCGACAAATTCACCGAGCGGCTTAAGCGGCCATCCAAAAAGAGGATCGCACCCAAATCGCCAAAACTGGCGCCGGGGCTCGCTCCGCGCGCAAGCTGATTGAAGCCGCTGGCATCATCAGCCTTGTCCAGGTAATAGCGGTAAAAAGGAATCACACCAAAACCCACGGCGCTGTCCGGATCCGTAAACCGGATCTTGGCGCCGAACTCCAGCCTGCCAAAGCTCGATTGCCCGTAAATGCGGTCAAGAAACGGCGCGTCAGGCAAATAGGAAGGTGCGGTCGTATAGCTGGTCGGAATGACCACAGCGCCTACCGTCGAATTCGGCGTCGAGGTTCCCGTGGACAAAACCACGCCCGGCAGAATGCTGCCGTAGACCG
>JBBJMB010000048.1:0-15741 GCA_037719755.1 Pyrinomonadaceae bacterium | reverse complement strand
AACGCGCTGCGGTCAATTTACGCAGCCAACGTGGGAACTCCGCCTCTTCTTGTTCCAGAAAACCGCGTAACGCGCTCAGCTCAAGGTGCGCATGGCAGTTAATCAACCCTGGAATCAAAGCCGCGCCCGGAAACTCTCGCCTGACGGCGTCGGGGAATTTGGCGATCAACTCGGCGCGCGGCCCGATCGCCGCAATCAGGTTACCGGAGACGGCCACCGCGCCGTCGGGTATCTGCGTGGCGCAGATGGGGAGCACCCAGGTGGCGCAGTAAAGTCGCACCGCCGATTGATCATGGAAGTCGATGGACATGCGATTGTCTGAAAAAGCGTTGTCTTGACGGCCGGCCCTGTCACTTCGGTATCCGCGGGAAAATGGTTGCGCGATGATCCGCGCGATCAACTTTTCGCAAACGCTCATACCGATTAAGAATCGAGGTGACGTAGGCGCGCGTACTTGCGATGTCGATGCGTTCTACGAACTCTTTCGTTGAAACAAGTTCAGGGTCGTTGCTTGTGTGGCGGTTCCAATCGGCGGCGCGGCTGGGTCCGGCGTTGTAAGCCGCGATGATGCGCGCTTCGGCGCCGGGGATGTCGCGGTAAGCCTTGCTGATCTTTTCCAGATACCAGCAGCCGATGCCGATGTTGCGCTCCGGGTCGCGCAAAATAATTTCGGGATGAGAGGCCATTTGTTTTTCCAGCTCGCGCAGGCCGGTGCTCGCCGCCCATTCGCGCCCGACCAGCGGTGTGACCTGCATCAGGCCAATCTCGCCGTCGGCCCCGAGACGCCACGGACGAAAATAAGTCTCTTCATAAATCATAGACCACACCAGATCCGGATCGATGCTGTAAATGTGGGCCTGCCGCGCGATCAAGGCGTCGAAGCGATGAATCCAGAAATGATTGAAGTAAATAAATGAAAGAGAAAGCGCTGAGCAGCCAAGCAGAGCCAACAGAATCGGACGTTTCATGAAGAAACAACGGTGGAGAGCGGGTGGCCGTGACCGGTGGCGCACAAAGGCGCATGGCGCGCCGGTCGATGATGAATCAATTCTTGCGCTTCAAACTGCTCCAGCAATCCGCCAGCGTAAACGAAAGATCGAGCCCTTCGTATCTTGAGCGGATCGTACGCTCGTCGAGCACGTGTCCTTGCAGCCAAACCTCGGCGGCGAGCATCGCGCCGACGGCGGGCAGTCCGCCGCGCAAAACTTTTTTATTGATCAGCACTTCGAGTTTGATCCGGTCGAGATCAAGATGCACCCAATAAAGCTCGCTGCCGGAAAGAGGATTGCGCAGCGACTTAAAGGCGATCACTCGACCGCACACGCTCCAGTCGTTCTCGTAGGCCGCGCGCGTCGGCGCAGCCTTTTCGAGCGGGAGCCATTGCGTTTTAACTTTGCGCGCGCAAACTCGCGCCCGGTAAGCCAAGCCGCACAGACCGACGTGAAGCTCCGAAGCCCGAAAGCCTGCCGAGCCGACCTCCGTTAAGTTTTGCAACTCGAAGAGCACTTCGGTGTCTGTACCCGCGCAGTAACCGTGAACCACTGCTTCGCCTTCTTCGTCATACTCGGTGAGCGCCCACGGTGTGATGCGCTGCGTATAGCGGGCGCGAAATCCCGGACGGCAATCGGCATAAAACACGTCGCCGGTCTCAGACTCGTAGAGCACCGTCCAAACTTCTAATCCTTCGCCCAGCTTCCAGCATCGGCCGTGAAGCACTGCGCCGTGACGCAGCAACTGCGTCGCCTCACCTTGATCGCCGGCGCGCTCAGCGAGATGATTAAAGTCCTTCTCGCTCGGCACGTCGATACCGATTGTTTGAAAGGTCGCGTCCATCACCGTTAAGCTAACACCTTTTGCGCCGGAGGCCAAAGCGTATCGAGCGAAACTCTCTCACCACGCGCGCTCATTGTCCCGCTCGCTTGCGCGGCTTAGACGTACGCAACTCTTTCTCCGGCTCATCAACGTCAGCGCGCACGTCAGCGCGCGGCGCGCGGCTTTTGAAGCCGCGGATGTTGCGCTCCGGACCGTAGGCGGGCTGCACGCCGGAGCGAATCATCTCGGCAAACAAGTCAACATCGTAATCCGCTTCGCGCGACATCTCTTCGCGAATGGCGTGGAGCACTTCTAAAAACTTAGGCCGGCGATACATAAACTTCGAGTTGGCCGCAGTCAAGCGTTTGCCGCTACAACTCCCTTTCGCTGATTTCCGAAACGAGAAACTCCGGCGTCACAATCATCGGCACAAAAAAGCCGGCCGCCGTATTGAAAAGCCTGATCCGCGCCTGACGCCGCACATTGGCGAGATGGCCGAAATTCCAGGTCACTAAATAATCAACTTTATGAAAAGACGCGAGCGCCACGTGCAGCGCGTCGGCGATATAGCGACGGCTGAAAATGCCGCGCGCGATGTAGCCGTCGGCCAAAATCGCCGCCTCATCGGGCAGCTCGACTTGCTCTAAATTTTCGGCCAACTTCAAGTAGCCGGTGCGGTGCGGCTCGGGCGTGCGCTCAAGCTCGCGCACCACCAGCGGCGAAATCACGGCCCGGTACTCCGGCATCTCATGCTCCCACCAGCGGATCGTCAGATCGCGCCGAAAAGGCTCGCCGTTGTCGAGGTACGCGCCGATGACGGAGGTTTCGAGGTAAAGGCTTTGCTTCATTTTAATTCTCGGTCGCGGCGGCGGGCCGCGCTGCTGGGGGCGAAGCATTGGTGCTTTGAACGGGCGGAGGGGAGTGTGGTTCCAAACGCAGGACGGCGCGCTGAAAGTCAATCGTCACGCGGTAGTGGCGCAGAAAATTTCCGCCGATGATGCCCGTTTGCTCAAAGCCGGTTGTTTCGTTGATCGGCTCAAGGTCGAGAATGACCGCCGGGATGCTGGAACGCGCGTGCGGCCGACGGCGAGTTTGGGAATGATCAAAGCGGCCACGTTCTCCGTCACGCCGGCCGCGCCGTAAACCTTAATGCGCGTGGTCTGCATAAAGCGGCCCATCTCTTCGCGAGCCGCGAGCGCCTCGGAAACAACGGAGATGCTCGCACCCGTGTCAATAATAAAGTTTTGCGGCGCGTCGATGCCGTCAAGCTTGACCTCGCTGCTCAAAAAACCGCTGGAGGTCATGCGCACCGGCACTTCTATGGCGCCGGCGGCAACACCCGCTAGTGGTGGTGTTGGTGTTGCCGCAAGGCCGGCGGCAGGCTCGGGGCTCAATTGCTGCGCGAGCGTCGGAAGTAAATCTTTGCTCGTCCTGGCGAGCGTGAGCGAGCGCGTTCCGTAGTCAACCACTGAGACGAATTTAGAAAGCAGCGAAAGGCCGATGTATCCGTCAATCTTTTCCTGATCGTTGTAAAATTTACGAATGTAGACCGGCACGTTGTCAACTTTGGCTCCGCGCATGTTGATCTGAGAGATAAACCCGTAGACGATCTCGAAGCGGCCGCCGCCGCCGATGGCGCGCGCCAGGCCGCCGCGCGCCGCCGGGCGCAGATTCAATCGCTCCGCCGTCCGGTCTGAAATCACAGACATCCCGGAGCCCGTATCGATCACAAAGCGAAACTCTTCTTGCGCTTCGTTTAAGCGCACTTTGATGACCGGCCGTGTGCCCGTCGCCTCGAACGGAAGAGAGACTCTCGCCTGTGTGTTCACGCGGTACAGCTGGCGCTGGTTGCCAAGATAGCGCAGAAAGTCGATCAAGCCGCGAATGCGTGCGCGCCGATCAATATCGGTTGTCGGCGACACCACCAGAAAACGCTCGTAAGCGTCGGCCGCTTCCGTGTAGCGCTCGCAACGCGCGGCCGACTGGGCGAGGCTAAACACGTAGTCGGGCTCGTGAGGATCCAAAAAGACGGCCCGCCGCAAACCACTCAAGCTGGCCTGAGTACGATTCTCATAGAAGTCAATCATGGCTTGCCCGGCAACGGCCAAAGCTTCGTTCGGATTGATACTGAGCGCAACGCGAAACTCTTGGACGGAGAACGGGAAGTTACCGGCGGCGAGCAGCGTCGCGCCCAGCAGCGCATGCGCGCGAGGTGAGGCGGAGTCGAGCGAGGTCGCGCGGGCGGCTTGCTCAAACGCATCCTGAATCTTCCGCTGCTTAAGCAGCGCCGTGCTGAGGCCCAAACGGGCGCGCATGCTTCGCGCATCTTTGACAAGCATCTCGCGAAAAGCCTTTTCAGCTTTTTCAAACTCTCCTTTGCGCAACAGCTTATCGGCCTGCTCCTCTTTCTTTTCCCTGGCGAGCGTTTCCACCGGCACCGCAGAAAGCAAAGTCGCCGTCAGCAGCAACAGCGGCAGCAACAGCGGCAGCAACAGCGGCAGAGCCGCGCGACTCGTTTTGCGCACATTCATGTAAAGAGACATCATAGCCTAAGCCGCTCCCCTTCCGCCGGTAATTACGTGTTGCCTCCGGGCCGGTCGCGCGTTGGTGCCGGTTACTTCAAAATCTCACTTCAAAATCTCACCGGTCTTCAGTGACCAAAGCAGTAAGTCGAGTTCATCGAAATCAATTCCTACGTCGCGCGCAAAGCGCCGCATCTTTTCTTCAATCAATAAATACTTGGCGCGCGTGGTTGGGGGAGCGGGCGATGCGATCACGCCGAGTTCCGCCAGGCTGCGCAGAATGTGTTTGTCAAGAATAGCGTAACCGTCGAGACCTATGTTTCGTAAGAAGTGGCTCGCCTCTTTGTAGCCCAGGCCTTTGATGCGTCGCTCGCGGGCAAGCCAGTCTCGACGTTCATGCGAATCGCCAAAGCTATCCAGGCGCTGGCGCAGGCCGCGCGCACTCCCCTCAAGGTAATCGCGCGTCACGACGATATAACCGGAACGTGCCACCGGGTAACGGTGAACGCCGCGCAAGCCTTCCGCCAGTTCTTGATGTGTGCCACGGCGCAACAAAGTTCTGATCGCTTCGATTGAGCGCAACCCCATGCGCGCCGAAGCTCCGGCAGTAAAGATGCAAAAAACCAGCTCTTCCCACAATCTGTCGTCGGTGCCGTGTTGCCACACCTCACGAAATTCTGCGAGCCGCGCCGCCACGGCCGGACGTCGCTCTCCATACGCCGCACGCAGGTTTTCGATTGTGACAGGTTCCTTTATTGGTCGCACAATTTTCCTTTTGAGATTTTATGAGCCCGCAAAACGGCTTGTCAACGATTGTGCTCTCTCTCCCTCTCTTTGCTCGCGCCTCGGGCGGCGTGCATCCAGCGCAAATAATTGCCGCATCCAATGCGTCGCGAGGATCTTTGAAAAAGATGAATCTTAAAAATTGTGAGCAAAGCAGGCGTGCGATGGCGACATCGCGCAGGCAAATTGGACAGCGAGTTTGGCCGCGAGTTGGGCGCTCGTCGTGCGCTTGGCTGACGCGCTTTCTTTTTTGTCTATTGATGTTGATCGGCGCGTCGTCGTCACCGTTTGCGCAACAGCTTGCTCCATCCATCCCCCGTGTGGCGCGCGCGTCGGAGACAGCGGCTTTGGCTCCTCTGTTAAAGAATCACTTTCGCCGCGCGGTTTTTCCGGACATCAGCGCAGAGCTATCAAACGTCGAGCATTTGAGCGCAGCCAACAATGGTCTGCTGATCGAGACGCCGGACGGCCGCGTCGTCAAAGAGCTTGGCGCGCACAGATTTTTCAATCCGGCCTCGACAACGAAATTGGCGACGGCGCTGGTCGCCCTGAAAAACCTCGGCCCACGGTTTCGCTTCGCGACAACAGTGTGGACAAACGGCCAGTTTGATTCTCAAACCGGCATTATCCACGGCGATCTTTTCGTGGCGGGGCGAGACCCCGCGCTGCACGATGAGCATGTGGTGATGATCGCACAGGAGCTTAACCGCTTAGGGATCACCACGGTCACAGGAGACCTCTACGTTCCGTCCGGTTTCTCATTGAATTTCGATTCCTCCGCCCTGCGAGCCGGCGACAGATTCTACGACACGCTTGACGCGACGCTGCGCTCGCCCGCAGCCGCGCGCGCATGGCAGCAGCAACGCTCAAATTTCACAGGCATCGCGACGGCGACAAAAACCAATCAGCCGAGCGTGGCGGTGATGGGCGACGTCCTGCTCGGCGCTCCCGCGACGGGCGCGCGCACGCTGCTCACGCACAGCTCCAGCACGCTCACCGACATCCTCAAAGTAATTCTCTGTTACTCAAATAATTTTATGGCGGATCGCCTCGGCGACGCTTTGGGAGGTTCCCGGGGCATTGAGCGGTCGCTCGTTCGCCAGTTCGGCGTACGTGCGGAAGAAGTAAAAATCGCGTCGGCCAGCGGATTAGGAAGTGGACGCGTGACGCCGCGCGCGATGATGAAGATTTACCGAGCCTTACTGGCAGAGTTAGAGAAAAATAAACTTTCTCCCTCGGACATTATGCCTGTGGCGGGCGTCGATCTTGGCACGCTTCAGAAAAGATTTACCGCCGCGCCTTCGCGCGCCAGCGTGATCGCCAAAACCGGCACGCTGCCCCGCACGGATGGCGGCGTATGCACGCTTGTGGGACAGGTGCGCGCGCGCAACGGAGAAACGCTCGTCTTCGTCATTTTCAATCAACGCGGCAACGTGCTCCGCTTTCGCCAGCAACAAGATGCGCTGCTGACCGCGCTCCAACATCAGCGCGGCGGCCCGGCGCCCTTCGCATACCAGGCGGTTCAACTGGCGGCGCAGCTCGGCGGCACGCAGCTGGTGCCGGGCAAGCAAGCCGATCTCGCAGGGTATGAGCCGAGTTTTAAGTAACGTGAAAGCGATGTCAGCAGGTGAGCACACATGTCCGACAATCTTCTCGATTGTCGAGTTCATACCAAACCGCGCGGCTTGATTTCTGACGGAGCCGGGCGACAATCGAGAAGATTGTCGGACACTACGACAATGAAGATGATGTCGGCCGCAGCATTCGCTTGAGCGCAGCGAATCTTCGTGTTCCCTAAACCGGCCCAAGCGAACCGTTCGCCGAAAGTAATATTCTAGCCGTTCTTTTCCAGCCGCTTTTTGGGCGCGGCTCTTGGCCGTTCGGTTTTTACGACAGGCATGGAAGAGATCGACACCACTTTATTGCTCAGATTCGTGACCGCGATCGCATTAGTCGCTTCCTGACGATTGAGGCCGCATAATTTAGCGTAAAGAGTCAGGGCCTGCGCCACCACCTGATCCATGTTGTAGTACTTGTAAGTCGCCAGCCGCCCTACAAAGTGCACGCCCGCCGTTTCGTCCGCCAAGCGCTTGTACTTCGCATACAGTTCGGCGTTCTCCGCTTTGGGCACCGGGTAATATGGATCTCCCTCTGCGCGCGGATGCTCGTACACCACGGCCGTGCGCCGATGCTCTTGGCCGGTGAGATATTTGAACTCGGTGACCCGGGTGTAGGCGTGCTCGTTCGGATAATTGACTACCGGCGCCGCTTGAAAACGCTCCATCCCATGCACCTCATGCCGAAACTCCAACGAGCGATACGGCAATCGCCCCCACCGGTAGTCAAAGTACTCATCCACCGGCCCCGTAAAAATCACCTCCCGAAATGACAGCTCTTTGGCCGCCTCACGCCAATCGCACCCCAACAGCACGGAGATATTCGGATGCTCTAGCATGCGCGCGAACATTTCCGTGTAGCCCGCTTCAGGCATCGCCTGAAAGCTATCGGTGAAGTAGCGATCATCGCGCGTCACCCTCGTCGGCACCCTGGCGGTGACCGCCGCATCAAGCTCGCTCGGATCGCAGCCCCACTGCTTTCTGGTGTAGCCGCGAAAGAACTTCTCGTAAAGCTCGCGGCCCACCTGCGACACCACCACGTCCTCAGAGGTACGCACTCGCTCCACCGACTCGCGGCGCGCGGCCAGCCAGCGCGTCATTTCTTCCGAACTCAAGTTCAGGTTGTAAAGGCGGTTGACGGTGTCCAGGTTAATCGGAATGGGCACAAGTTGGCCATCGACGGAGGCCAACACGCGGTGCTCGTAGGGGCGCCACAGTGTGAAGCGCGACAAATAGTCGAAGACCTCAGCCGAGTTGGTGTGAAAGATGTGCGGGCCGTAGCGATGCACCAACAGTCCCGCCGAGTTGTAGTGGTCGTAGGCGTTGCCGCCGATGTGCGTGCGACGATCAACGACGATGACGCGCTTGCTTGAGCCGGCCGCCAATCGCTCGGCCAACACGCTGCCGGCAAAGCCCGCTCCCACAATCAAATAATCAAACATAGTTCTCTTTCCTATGGGTAAGTTAGTCGCCGGTGGCGAAACTCGCGGCGCTCGCCTTCGTACCCGCGACGCGCATCGCGCCTTGCTTAACGGCTTGCTTAACGGCTTGCGCGGCCTCTAATCGCGTTTTCACCGCATCATCAATCAACTGCGACATCTGACGCCACGTGCGGTCCCACGAGTTTTGCGCAAGAAATTTGTCAGCCCGGCGGATGCGCTCCGTCGCATCTTCACCGAGCGCGGCCTCAATCGCCGCGATGAATTCCTCGGGCGCGTCAGCGATGCGCGCCAGCCCCAGTTCTTGATAAGGTCTCACGACATCGCGAATCGATGTCGACACAACGGGCTTGCCGGCCGCGAGATACTCGGGCGTTTTCGTCGGGCTAATAAAGCGCGTCGATTCGTTGCGCGCGAAAGGCAGCACGGCGACATCCCAGCCGGCGAGATACGCGGGCAATTCTTGGTAGGATTTGGAACACAGGTAATGAACGTTTTCCAGCTTCGGCAAATCCGCCGGATTGATCTTCACAATTGGGCCCACCACCACCCAGTGCCACTCGGGCCGCGCTTCAGCCACACCTTTCAGCAATGCGATGTCGAAGCGCTCATCAATCACGCCGTAAAATCCGATCCGCGGATGCGGAATGCCAACTTGATCGACGGGGTCTTCGGTGAGATGGCGAGCGCTCGCGAAGTGCGCCGTCTCAACGCTGCTTGGGAAAGCGTAAACGTTCGGATGTTGATGGCGCTTCGCCTCATATAAGCTCTGCCCGCCTGTGAACACCACGTCCGCGCGGCTAAACAATTCCGCTTCTCTTTCTCGGAGCGCGATTGGCGCGTTTTTAAATGCCGACAATTCATCCATGCAATCGTAAACAACGGCCAACGGATTTAATTGCCGCGTCCACCCGAGAGCCATCGGCGTATAATACCAAAGCACGTAATCATTGATACTGTGCTCATCAACAAGGTTGATAATTAATGCTTGGAGCGCCGTCTCCATCGGCGCTTCCGAACTCGCATTAATTGGCAAATGCGGAACCGCAACCCACACGTCGCCTTCGCGACGCCTTAATTCCAGTCGGGCAGGACCTTCGTCAAAAATAGGCTCTTCAACAAAAAAGACGCGACCCTCAGCCGCACCGCGAGATAACAAGTGCTGCGGTCTTTGGTAAACGAAGTCCCATCTTAAATGCGAAAAACAAATGATGTCGCGAGGACGTAACCGAGCGGCGTTTATCTTTTCAAAATTTGTTGTGACGCGCTCGGAGATCGACTCTTGCGGCCGCAATGTCGAAGTTACGCTTTTGCCGCTGAAACTCTGCTCCTGACTTATCCGATTAACGTGCGTTTCATCTTCAACGCCAACTACGGCATTCACATCCTGCCGAACCCCGCTTGACTGACCTGTGTTATTTTTCATATTCCCCTCTGTATTCTTTGCGTTCGCGCACCGAATGCCAATGTATTAATTAAAAACCTGAAACTCCATAGAAAAAGCCGCCGGCTCTCGTGGTTTAACACGGTGACGAGCGCCGCAGTGATTTCGTAAGCAGTTCCACACGTATATGTGTGCGTAAACCGGCGACTATCACTTTGTTTGATGATGGAGGCGTGCTGATATTATCATAGCAACTACAAGACCACACTTGATCGGGGCCACGACGCTAGATGTTTAGATTGAACAAACCACTAAACGCAGGTCGCCCATCTCGCTTTCGCTGTAGTGATGAGACACCATGAGATGGTCTCCGGTGGATTGAGCGATCGGTAAGTGCGAAGACGAATCCGCTTCGCGATTATCGCTCAAATCGCCGCCGACTACGGCATTACTGGGGGCATAACCGTTGATTCATTGAGGTCAACGAAATATATACAACCAACGTCAATCGGGTCTGTACGTAACCGTACGGCTTTTTGATTCGCCTGATTCTACAAAGAGAAGCTTAAGCAACCGCTATTGTGTGCACTGACGCAGTTCGTGTGATCCGTTTATCTTTGAAGATGGCGCCATGGTCCCGACCGGGTCGTGGTGGATGCGGCAAGACGTTGCTCCGCTTTACTGTTTTGCCCGATTATATTGTCCGCTAAAATTTATATTTTGCACTGTGCATTGAGGAAATGTTTTAAGTAATGCGAAATTATTGTTTGACCTTGCTCTTAATCACCTTTTCTTTCCGGATGAAATATAGTCTGAATAGTGTCCGACAATCTTTAGATTGTCGCATGGCTTGGTGAGAAATCAAGCTGCATGGTTGGGTATGAACTCGACAATCGAGAAGATTGTCAGACTAAAGATTGTCGGACACTCTCGGCCACATTGCCTGATGATGACCTGGACATAGAGAATCACCATCGAGAATCACCATCAATCGGCTTTCGCTTAACTTCAGGCCATTGTCCTTTCGCAATTCCTCAACACGCTCTTGTGAGCGCGGAGCAAGTGCCGAGAACACTTTTCTTCTCAGCGCTTCCTCTCAGCGCTTCCTCCGCGGTTCGGTATCTGTAGCTCACCTGATTTACTGCGACCAAGCGGTCGGCTGTCGGTCCCAGCGATGGGCGCGAAGCTCCGTCAAAAGGCTGGCGGGCAGTGGGCCTGAGTCGCTCGCGGCGAGGTTTGAGGCGACGTGATTGAGGCGGCGCATGCCGGGAATAATGGTGCTCACGGTGGGATTGCTGAGGATAAAGCGCAGCGCCATCTCGGCCATCGTCATGCCTTCGGGAACGTGCGGTTTGAGAGCGTCGGCGCGTTCTACGCTGGGGATCAAATTTTCGGGAACAAAGTAAGTGCTGCGCCAATCATCCGCGGGCCAGCGACTTTCTCGGGTGAGCGTGCCCGTCAAAGTTCCCTCATCGAACGGCACGCGCGCGATGACCGCCACGTTCATTTCGCGGCAGGCCGGAAAGAGTTCGTCTTCCGGATTCTGGTCGAAGATGTTGTAGATGACTTGCACGGCGTCAACGAGCCCGCTACGCACCGCCCGCACGCCGTTCCAGGGCTCCCAGCGATTAAGGCTCAGGCCGAACGCCGCAAACAATCCTTGTCGTCGCAGATCGTCTATTTTCCTCGCCAGCCGGTCATCATCCAGCCAGCTGTCTTCCCAGGGTGCAGTTGCATCAAGTCGAAGCTGTCAAGGCCCGCGTTGGCGAGGCTTTTGTGCACATACTCTTCGATGTGGTCCGGAGAAAGCAATCCTCCAGCGTGTATTCGCGACGGCTCGGCCACTTGAAGTTCTTCGGGAATTTTGGTCGCCGTGTACAACGCACCCCGCGTTGGCGCGAACCGTTTGACCAGCAGGTTTTCGCTGTGGCCTTCGCCGTAACCCCACGCGGTGTCGAAGTTACAGCCGAGCCGAACGGCGTGCTGCAACGCCGCGAGCGACTCAGGTCATCCGAGCCGCTCCAGCCGCCCATGCCCCACATCCCATATCCGATCTCACCGACCGGCCACTGCATGCGGCCAAATTTTCTGTCTTTCATCACGCTCTTCACACCTCCGCCTGACTTTTTGGCAATCGTACTGCTCGCGAACTCTCACTGGGTGACGAAGACTTATAACATCCTCGCTGGACAATCAATACACAATCTTTTAATCTCACCTTTTTGCGAACACAGGTGATTATTTCCTCTATACAGTAGATAGATAATAGATTGATATATGAGACGCGACATACTATATGGCAGCCACACCGAGGAAGTGGATTGCTGTCAGTACCGCCTGCTTAAGCTGGGCGGGTTGTTGCGTCGCCAAAACCCGCCCTCTGCCCTAACTGTCACGCTTTAACAAGTAATCACGCGGGCAAAGGGGCATTAAAAACTTCGATTAGCGGGTCTATAAGATTTAAGATTTTGAAAATCGGCTCTTCGCAAGACAATGCGAAAGTGGCGGAATGGCAGACGCGCCAGGCTTAGGACCTGGTCCCGCAAGGGGTGGGGGTTCGAGTCCCCCCTTTCGCATCACAGATGTTTGTGACCACCCCCTTTGACAATCAAGTAACACACACACTCTCTCTGTCTGCGCGAGCGCCCGGTCCTTAGCATCTTCACTTCCCGTAGGTTCAAACGAGAACGGTATTGTATGAGAACAGAATTAGTTGATATCTCCGCGACGCGTAAAGAAATTAAGATTGACATCGATGCGACCGAGGTGCGCGCCGAATACGACCGGGTCAGCAACCGCTACATGAAGATCGCCGCCATCCCGGGCTTTCGCCCGGGGCGGGCGCCGAGTTCGGTGGTGAGGCGTCATTATAAAAACGAGATCCGCAGTGAAGTGCTGCGCGAGTTGCTGCCGCAGGCCGTCGCCGGCGCAATCGAAGAGCACAAATTAAATCCTCTGGCGGAGCCTGACATTCACCTGGAAAATACCGACGGATTGGAGAAAATCGGCGAGCAGCCGCTTTTGATTCACGCTCAAGTGGAGGTGCTGCCGGAGGTCAAGCTCGGAGAGTACAAAGGCATCGAGGTGACGCGCCGCACGCGGCCCATCGGCGATGAGGAGGTCGACCTGGTGGTCGAAACGCTGCGGCAAGATTCGGCGTCGTTGCGCGCGGTCGAAGATCGCGGAGCGCAACTCGGCGACACCGTGACCACCACCTTTCACGGCAAGTTTGTTGATCCGCCCGCAGCCGAAGACATCAATGTCGAAGACGTGGAGGTGGTGCTCGGCGGCCCCCACGTGCTGCCTGAGATGACCGACAATTTGCTCGGCGTGACGCCTGACGAGGAACGCAGCTTTACATTAAATATCCGGAAGACTTCAACGCGCGTGGGTTAGCCGGAAAAACCATCGACTATGCGGCTCGCGTCACGGCTGTGCTCGCCACGGAGTTGCCGGAGGTTGACGACGATTGGGCGAAGAGCGTCGGCGAGGGCGCCGAGACGGTCGCGGCGCTGCGCGAGCAAATCAAAGAGCGTTTAACTGAGAACGCTCGCTTAAGCGCCGAAGGCGCGCTGCGCGAAGAATTGATGAACAAATTGATTAACGCCCACGAAGTCGAAGTGCCCCAGACGCTTATCGAAAGCCAGACGCAGCGGCTGCTCGAATCATCTGTGTATGAAATGATGCAGCGCGGCTACGATCCGCGCAACAAAGACATTCAGTGGGAGCCGCTGCGCAATTTGCTGCGCGGGCGCGCCGAGCAGGAATTGCGCGGGTCGCTGCTGCTTGAACGCATCGCTGACGCCGAAGAATTTGAGATCTCAAGTGAGCAGATCAATGAAGAGATAGACAAGCTCGCCGCGTCGCTTGAGCAAACGCCTGAGCAAGTGCGTGCTGCCTTGACAAAGCAAGGAGGCGAACGTAGCATCGCCGACAGGTTGCGCGTGCGCCGCACGGTCGACTTTTTAGTTGAGAACGCACGCGTTACCGAGGGCGAATGGCGCGAGGAACGCGAGGCAGAAGAGCCCGCCGAGGCGGCGAGCAGCAGCGATAGCGGCGACTCAGCCGAGCCGGAGAGTTCGGAAGCTCAGCCGGAGAGTTCGGAAGCTCACGCCGCATCATCGACCACGCCGGAGAACACGCAAGCCTGAAGCGCGCGCGCTGGCCAATGCTTACCGCAACCGAGCGCCCGTTTACCGCCGCCGCAGCATTCAACCACCATTTGTTTTGAGGAGTTTTAATATGGCCTTGGTTCCCATGGTTGTCGAGCAAACGTCGCGTGGCGAGCGCGCCTTCGACATTTACTCTCGACTGCTGAAGGACAACATCATTTTCCTGGGCACGCCGATCGACGATATGATTGCTAATCTGATCGTCGCGCAACTGCTCTTCCTCGAAGCCGAAGACCCCGAACGAGACATCAACATCTACATCAATTCACCGGGCGGTTCGATCACCGCCGGGATGGCGATCTACGATACGATGCAGTTCATCCGACCGGACGTCACGACGATCTGCGTCGGGCAGTGCGCCTCGATGGCGGCGCTACTTTTAGCGGCCGGCGCCAAAGGCAAACGCTTCGCGCTGCCCAACTCGCGCATCCTTATTCATCAGCCTTCGGGCGGCGCGCAGGGTCAAGCCACCGACGTGCGCATTCAAGCCGAAGAGATTATTCGCATGCGCGAACTAACCTCGAACATTTTGGCGAAGCATTCGGGTCAGCCTTATGAAACGGTGGAGCGCGACGTGGAGCGCGACCGAATCATGTCCGCGATGCAGGCCAAAGAGTACGGCTTGCTCGACCAGGTAATCGCGCACCGCGAGTAGCGAGGACGCCCGTCTGACACGGACTGAGGCGGAGCAGCAGCAGCAGCAGCAGCAACGGCGGCGGCGATTCGCGAGCGCTTGCTGCGCCTCGTCCGAAACCCCATAACCCCCGAGACGCTTATGGTAAGACGAAACGATGACACGTTGCGATGCTCGTTTTGCGGCAAGTCGCAAAACGAGGTTAATAAACTAATTTCCGGCCCGACGGTCTACATCTGCAATGAGTGCATAGACATCTGCAACGAGATCATTACCGACGATCAGCAGGCCGAGTCGGTGGCCACGCGCGCGCCGCTGCCGAAGCCCTCCGAAATCAAAAGCTTCCTGGACGAATATGTGATCGGCCAAGAAGAAACCAAAAAGCGCCTTTCGGTCGCCGTCTACCAACACTACAAGCGCATCGAGCTGGCGCGTCGCCGCTCGGATGTTGAAATTCAAAAGTCGAACATTCTGCTGATCGGGCCGACCGGAACCGGCAAAACGCTTTTGGCGCAAACGCTCGCGCGCATGCTGAGCGTGCCCTTTACGATTGTCGATGCGACCACGCTCACCGAAGCGGGCTACGTCGGCGAAGATGTCGAGAACATCATCCTCAAGCTGCTGCAGGCCGCCAACGGCGACGTGGAGCGCGCGCAGCAGGGAATCATTTATATCGACGAGATCGACAAAATCTGTCGCAAAGACGAAAATCCGTCGATCACCCGCGATGTCTCCGGCGAAGGCGTGCAGCAAGCGCTCTTGAAGATCTTAGAAGGCACAGTGGCCAACGTTCCGCCGCAAGGCGGGCGCAAGCATCCGCATCAAGAGTTTTTCCCTATCGACACGACGAACATTCTCTTCATCTGCGGCGGCGCATTCGTCGGCTTGGAAAAGGTCGTCGAAAGGCGTCTGCGAAACAAATCGATGGGCTTTCATGCCGAAGTTAAATCGGGCGCTCACCGCAACGCGGAGGCTTTATCCGCCACGCAGCCCGAAGACCTCGTGCGCTACGGCTTGATCCCGGAATTCGTCGGACGCCTGCCCGTCTGCGGCGTGCTGCACGAACTGGACGAAGCCGCGCTCATCAAGATTCTCACAGAGCCGAAGAACGCCCTCGTCAAGCAATATCAAAAGCGCTTCGAGTTCGACAACGTCCGCCTCAAATTCACAGACGACGCCCTCAAAGCCGTCGCGCGTCAGGCCGTCGAACGCAAAGTCGGCGCGCGCGGATTGATGATGATCCTCGAAGATTTGTTGTTGGACGCGATGTACACACTGCCCTCGCAAAAGCGCCTCAAAGAATTCGTCATCACCTCAGAGATGGTCGAACGCCACCGCGCCATTCCCGGCGAAGGTCTCGCAGGCGTTGACGGCGCTGC
>JBBJMB010000309.1:0-4401 GCA_037719755.1 Pyrinomonadaceae bacterium | reverse complement strand
CGTAAGTCTCTTGTTTTCAACAAACATAAATTTCAACTACTGATTCGCATATATGTTGAAACCCGTGGACCCCGAACACCTGCGCGAAGTGCTCAGCCAACACCTGGGCGCCTCTTGAATCAGGGATGCCCACCAAACGCCCAACTCGCGTTGGTGCCCATACATCACGAAGAACGCAAGTTGATGACGACGAAGGATACAAGCATGAAGCTCAAGCGATTTGCAACATTGTCACTTTTGTTAAGCATCATTACCGCGTTGCCGGTGGCCACGGCTGGTGACGCGCGTCAGGCGGGGACGGCGGGCGCCGCCTCATCCGCTCCTGCGGAAAAAGATTGGATCAAGCGCAGCAACGACAACGCCAAGATTCTGCTTGAGATTGAAGCCAAGTTCTCGCCGGAACAGGCTTCAAGTCTCGGCGTGGAAGGCTATGACGAGGAAATCTCAGATATCTCGGAAGGCGCACAGGAAAAACAGCGCGCGGCCGTGGCCGAGGCAATTCAAAAGCTCGCAGCCAAGAGATCACAGGAAAACGATGCGCTTGTTAAGCAAGACCTCGACATTATGATTGACGATGCCCGGAACCAACAACAGGGATCGCTGCTCGCAGAGAAATACAACGTGCCGTATTTTAACGTGGCCGGCACGATCTTCGGCAGTATGCGCGCGTTGCTGGATGACCAAATACCCGCCAAGCGCCGCGCCGCCGCGCTTGTGCGCTTGAAAAAGTATACCGGCACAGAAGCAGGCCGTCGCCCTTGGACGGAGATCGCCAAAGAGCGCACGATGGCGAAAATCAATCAACCCGGCTTGTTGATGCCCTTCAAAGATCAAGGCATCGAAACTTGAACAACACGCCTTTCGTGCTCGACGGCATTGAGAAGCTGTTTCAGCAGTACAAAGCGGAAGGCTCGCAAGACTCAGTGGCGAAGCTGCGCGAGCAGATGAAGAGCTACGATCAATGGGTGCGCGACACGGTGGTGCCGAAAGCGCGCATGGATTTTCGCTTGCCGCCGGAGGTGTACGCGTTCAACCTGAAACAGTTTGGCGTAGAGATGTCCGGCGCAGAGTTGGCCGTGATCGCGCGTGCGGCTTTCACGGACATTCAAGCGGAGATGGACAAGCTCGGGGCGCACATCGCGCGCAAGCGAGGCTGGAAAGATCCGAATTACCGAGCCGTCATCAAAGAACTCAAAAAAGAGCAACTTCTCGGCGATGCGATTTTGCCGCACTACCAACAGCGCCTCAAGCAAATCGAGGAAGTCCTGAAGCGCGAAAACTTGGTCACAGTGCCCGCTCGCGCGGCGCGCATTCAGCTTTCCTCGCCGGCCGAGTCGGCGCAACAGCCTGCGCCAAACATGCGGCCTCCGCGACTAGTCGGCAACACCGGCGAGCAAGGTACATTCATGCTGCCGCTCAATAATCCGGCCGCGGCTTCAAACAGCGGAAAGCAGGGCGAGTCCGACAAATACGATGACTTCACATATGAGGCGGCCTCTTGGACCTTAACCGCGCACGAAGCGCGCCCGGGCCATGAGATGCAGTTTGCGGCCATGATCGAGAACGGCGTGTCCGATGCGCGCGCGGTCTTCGCCTTCAATAGCACCAACGTCGAAGGGTGGGGCTTGTACGCGGAAGAAATCGTTCTTCCGTATATGCCCGACGAAGGCAAGCTGATTTCGCTCACGTTTCGCCTGATGCGTGCGGCGCGCGCGTTTCTTGATCCTGAGCTTCAGATGGGCAAAGTGACGCCCGAAGGGGCATATCAGATTCTGCGCGAAGATGTGGTTTTATCGCATGCCATGGCGACGCAGGAAGTTCAGCGCTACACCTTCAACCGTCCGGGGCAAGCCACGTCGTATTTCAACGGCTACCGCCAGATCGTTCAGCTTCGCAGAGACGTCGAAAAGGCGCTTGGGGTAAAGTTTAATGCGATGAAATTCCATGACGCTATTCTGGCGCAGGGGCTTTTACCGCCGCGCCTGCTGCGACAGGCTGTGATGGCGGAGCTGGCCGCGAAGCCCAACAAGACGCCGTAGTGGCGGGACAAAGCAGCCGGTCCCGAATGACGCGAGCAACCCTTGAACGTTTAATCATCCGCCTTTCTATTTTGATCTGGAGAGTCAATTAAGAAAAATGGAGCCAAGGCCCGGACGCCGCATTCTGTGCGCGGAAGACAATGAAGACATTTGCTTTGTCTTAACTACGCTTCTCGGACGGGAAGCCTACGAAGTCACCTCCGCTGATACTTTCGCTAAAGCCTTGGGTTTAGCCCTCAGCGCGCGCTTCGACTTATACGTACTTGATAACCACTTTCCTGATGGGAACGGCCTTGTGCTCTGCCGGCGGATCAGGGAGTTCGATGCGCACGCGCCGATTATCTTTTATACGGGCGCCGCCTTCGAGTCAGACAAAGACCAGGCGCTGGGAGCAGGGGCGGATGCTTACATCGTTAAGCCCGGGATCGATGAAATCGTCGACACCATCAAACAGGTTTTCAACCGCCAGCGACCTGCAGAGACTGACGGCGAGCCGCCAAAACACAAAGAGGGATCAGTCTGACGCAGAAGAGCGCCTTTTGCTGATGTACGTTAATCAACTTATCCCGGACGGCAAAACTCATCCTCGCTCGTGATGTTGCCCGTGTTGATCTTGTCAGCATTGCCTTGCGCCGCCGCTTCAGATGCGCACAGCCGCTTGAGAAACGGCGGCGCCACGAGCGTGGTCGCCACCGCCATAAATAAAAGTAGCTTCATTCTTTGACGACCGAGCCGCCGCAACTTGAGCCTCCGCCTGCGGTGCAGCCGAAGCAGTGCGCGCCGACGGCCACGCGACGGGCGCTTAGTTTCTCGGGATCAAAATCGAAGATCGTCTGCGGCGCTTGCTGATCGACGCCGAGTTCAAGCATTTGATTGAAGTCGCAGTCATAAAGTCGCCCCCGCCAGTCCACACTAACGAGCGTGCGGCACATCAAGCCGGCGACTGCAGCGGGATTAAACGCCTCGACGAGCTTACGCATGTACTTTTCTTCGTTGCCGCTCCGGCGCAGGTAATCGAGAAAGCGTTTGATCGGCATGTTGGTGATAGTGAAAAGCCGGTTGAAGCGCAGATCATAGCGTGCGAGCAGCTCGCGTTTGAAATCTTGCTCAATTGCGCTTTGCGCGGGCGGAAGAAATGCGCCGATTGGATTGTAGACAAGGTGCAGATCTAATCCGCGCGGTTGGCCGTCTTCGTCTTCGCCGTAGCCGACTTCGTTTAGGCGACGAATCGCGGCGACGGATTTTTCAAAAACGCCGCCGCCGCGCTGAGCGTTTGTTTGATGGGGCAGAAAATAAGGCAACGAGGAAACGACTTCGACGCGGTGTGCGCGAAAAAATTCGGGCAAATCCGCTTGTCCCGATTCAAACATCACGGTCAGGTTATGGCGCGCAATCGTATGCGCGCCGAGCGCGTGCGCTTCTGTAACGAGATGGCGAAAAAAAGGATTAAGTTCGGGCGCGCCGCCGGTGATGTCGAGAGTACGTATGCGAAACTTTCGCACTGCCTTGAGCACCGCTTCGATGACTTCCGACGCCATGCTTTCGGTGCGCTTCGGGCCCGCATCGACGTGACAATGTTTGCACGCTTGATTGCAGAGTTTACCGACGTTGACTTGCAGCGTCTCGACGCCGGTCGCGCGCAAAGTCAGATCGTGCGCGGTCAGCGCGGCGTTGAAATCGTACGGCGTGTGATCAATAACTGCGGTGGCGGTGGTGGTGGTGGTGCGCGGCATCACATCGAAACCTTGTCAATTGAATTGTGCATTTGCACCGCATGGATGAGCGACGCGCCGCCGCGCAGCGCCGACGCCATGTGTACGGCTTCGGTCATTTGTTCGATGTTCGATCCGGCTTCGAGACAGCTTTGCGAGTAAGCGTCGATGCAGTACGGGCACTGCAAAGCGTGTGCGACCGCCAATCCGATCAACGCCTTTTCGCGCCGCGTGAGCGCGCCGTCCGCCTGACAGGCGTTGTACCACGCCATAAATTTCTCAAAAAGATCGGGACGCGCGCCGCCCACTTGGGCGAAACGTTGTAAATCATCTTCCTCGTAGTGTGCCATCGCGGAAATTGTTCCTTGATTTTTGATTTCCAAAGCGGAAGTAATCGACTAACCTTTGATGATGCGTCCGGCAATCATCGTGATGGTCAAAGCCCCGCGCGCCGGGGCGGTGAAAACGCGCCTGGTGCCGCCGCTTTCCGCGCACCAGGCCGCCGCGCTGGCCGCGTGCTTCGCCTGCGACGTGGTGCGCAACATGCGGCGCATCACGCCCGACACCGTGATCGCGTATGCTCCCGCCGACGGACACGCGATGATTGAAGACGTGCTGCTTTGCCGCAACATCTTAACCGCGAATTTGCT
>JBBJMB010000308.1:0-4437 GCA_037719755.1 Pyrinomonadaceae bacterium | reverse complement strand
GGAGTGCCGAAGCGCGCCGTTTTCGTGATCGACGACAAAAGCATTGTGCGCGCGCTCATTTACTACCCGATGACCTTGGGCCGCGACATAGATGAAGTGCTGCGCGTGGTTGAGGCGCTGCAAACGGCCGACGGCAACGCCTGCTCGACGCCGGCCAATTGGAAGCCGGGCGACAAAGTGATCGTTCCCTCGCCGCAAACCGTGGCCGATGCGGAAATTCGTTTAAAGTCCGAGTACGAAGTGACGGATTGGTACATCGCGAAGAAAAGCCTGTAAGTTGATTCTCTGCGTTTCTCTGCGTTCTTTCTCTGTGTTTCTCTGTGTTTAAGTAGGCGCTACTTAAACACAGAGAAACACAGAGAAAGAACGCAGAGAAACGCAGAGGTCAGAAGGAGACATTTAAGAAACGATGGCGCGCCGTCAGATCAACGACCTCGGCTTCGAGACGCAACTCGTTCACGCCGGCGAGCGCAACGGGCAACCTCCCGCCGGCCAGCCCGTGTCGACGCCCATTTATACGACGGCGACTTACACCTACGACTCTATGTCCGAGGTGGATCAGATCTTCTCCGGCGAAAAGCCGGGCTACATCTACACGCGCTACGGCAATCCCACGGTCGGCGCGCTTGAGGAAGCTTTGGCGGCGCTCGAAGGCGGCGCCGGCGCTTGCGCCTACGCTTCCGGCATGGCGGCGCTGCACGCCGCGCTCTTCGCCTGTGAGCTTGTGCCGGGCGCCACTGTGCTCGCTTCGCAAGACCTTTACGGCGCGACGACGCAACTGCTTGAAAACGTTTTCGGCTCTTATGACATTAAGACCGTCACTGCGGATTTCAACGACCTCGACGCGCTGCGCGAACGCGCGCGCGCGGTGCGGCCGCGCGTGCTGCTCGCGGAGACCATCTCCAACCCGTTGCTGAAAATCTGCGATCTCGAAGCTGGCGCGGAAATCGCGCGCTCCGTCAAAGCGCGCTTCATTGTCGATAACACTTTCGCTTCACCGTATCTTTGCCGCCCGCTTGAGCACGGCGCGGATTTTGTGGTGCACAGCGCCACAAAATACTTAAGCGGACACGCCGATGCGATGGGCGGCATAACGGTCGTGCGCGACGAATCTGATGTGCCGACTCTTGTCGCCACGATGAAGCTTGTCGGAGGCGTGCTCGGCGTGTGGGACGCGCATCAGATCGCGCGCGGCATCAAGACGCTGGCGCTACGGCTTGAGCGGCAGTGTGAGAACGCGCGGCGTGTGGCCGAGCGGCTCGCCGGGCACGCCCGCGTCGCGCGCGTTTACTACCCCCTTTTGGCCGACGGGCAAGAAGTCGTCCGGCGACTGCTGCGTGCGCCGCATGCCGGAGCTTTGGTGTCCATCGTGTTGCGCGACGACACGCGCGAGGGCGCTTTCCGCTTTATGGACGCGCTCGAACTGTGCGTGCGCGCGACAAGTCTCGGAGACATTTTTACGAGTGTGCTCCACCCGGCGACCGCTTCGCACCGCGATTTGTCGCCGAAGCGCAGGCAGCAACTCGGAATCACCGACGGCCTGGTGCGCATCTCCATCGGAATTGAGAACGTCGCCGACATCATCGACGACATCAGTCAGGCGCTTGAGCGAGAGGCGCGATAATCAATGCGCTCCGCAATTTCAATCACACGAATAAAGTTAAATTTGCGGCCACCGGCATGATCACGCTTGCCCCATCACACATTGAGGAGATCAACGGCCACGCCGAACGTGAATATCCGGACGAGTGCTGCGGCCTTTTGCTCGGCCGCTTTGCGGATGATGGTGCGAAAGTAGTAGCTGAAACAATCGCGGTCTCGAACGCGCGTGAGGGGGCGGATCGGCACAATCGCTCGCTGATTCCGCCGGAAGAATTGCTGCGCGGCGAGCGCGACGCCAGGCGGCGGGGACTGGAAGTCATCGGCAACTACCACTCGCATCCAGACCACCCGGCCCGCCCTTCGCAGTTTGATTTGGAGCACGCATGGCCGACCTGGTCTTACCTGATCGTCTCGGTGCAAAAGAATCGTGCCGGTGAGTTGCTGTCGTGGGAGCTGAAGCACGATCGCTCGCGTTTTAACTCTGAAGAAATCATTGCCGTTAAAACGAAAGGCTAAACTCGGATGAGGATGAAGTTAATTTTGATGGCCGTCGCGGTCCTTGCCGTCGTCGTGATGATGATGGCGCCGCGATGGACGGCCGCGCACGCGAGTCTTCAACAAAAGGTGCGGCCGCAGCAGGCCCCGCTTTTTGATGCTCGCTCGTTTGCCGGTTGGGAGGGCGATCTGAAAATGTTCAGGATCGAGCGCGGTGCAATCGTCGGCGGAACGCTTCAGGCCGATGTGCCGCGCAATGAATTTTTGTGTACGCGGCGCGAGTATGCCAACTTTACGTTGCGGCTAAAGTTCAAACTGCTCGGCGCAGGAGCGAATGCGGGCGTGCAGTTTCGCTCGCAAAGAATCGCGGGCGACCATGAAGTCATCGGCTATCAGGCAGACCTCGGCGACGGTTGGTGGGGATCGCTGTACGACGAGTCGCGCCGCAACGTGACGCTCGCGAAACCTGACGCCGCCGCTTTGATCAAGTCGGCTCTACGGAAGAACGATTGGAACAGTTATGAAATCCGCGCCGACGGGCCGCGCGTCCAGTTGCGCGTTAACGACACGGAAACCGTTGACTACACCGAGCAGGACAAAAACATCATTCAAAAGGGCGTCATCTGTTTGCAAATTCACGGCGGCAAACCGAGCGAAGCCTGGTACAAAGATATTTCCATCGCCGAGTTGCCGCAGCGTCGTCGCACTACTTCGGCGATTGCTATTGGTTAAGAGAGAGGATCATGCATGCCCGTTACGATTTACATTCCGACCGCGCTCAAGCAATTCGCCGGCGGCAATTCCGAAGTTCAAGTTGATGCCGAGACCGTGGGCCAAGCGCTTGACCGCTTGACCGGCGATTACTCGGATCTGCGCAAACACCTGTTCAACGATCAAAACGCTTTGCGCAACTTCGTCAACGTCTATGTCAACGACGACGACATTCGCCACGGCTTGCGCCTCGAAACAACAATTAACGCCGGCGACACGATCACCATTGTGCCCTCAATCGCCGGCGGCGCTTTGACGGCCGAAGAGGCCGCCGCGCAACCAAGCTCCGGGCAGCAGTTGCCGACGCTTTCCCACGACGAGATCGCTCGCTACAGCCGGCACGTCATCCTTCCCGAAGTGGGCATGGAGGGGCAGCGGCGGCTCAAAGCCGCGAGCGTGCTGATGGTCGGAACCGGCGGCCTGGGCGCGCCTCTGGGCATGTACTTGGCCGCCGCCGGCGTCGGCCGTCTCGGCATAGTCGACTTCGATGTGGTCGAAGAATCAAATTTGCAGCGCCAGATTATCCACGGCACGCGCGACATCGGGCGTCCGAAAATTGCGTCGGCGCGCGACCGCTTAAGCGACATTAATCGTCACATTAAAATCGAGACCTACGAGATGCGTTTGACCGCCGAGAACGCGCTCCGGCTTTTCGCGACTACGACATTGTGGTAGACGGCACGGACAATTTCCCCACCCGCTATCTGGTCAACGACGCCTGCGTGCTCACCGGCAAGCCGAACGTGTACGGCTCGATTTTCCGCTTTGAAGGGCAGGCGAGTGTTTTCTGGGCGGCGCGCGGAGCCTGTTACCGCTGCCTTTACCCGGAGCCGCCGCCGCCGGGCCTGGTTCCGTCGTGCGCCGAGGGCGGCGTGCTGGGCGTGCTGCCCGGCATCATCGGGGCGATTCAGGCTAACGAAACAATCAAGTTGATTCTCGGCGGCGGAGAGCCTTTGATCAACCGCTTGCTCCTTTTCGACGCCTGGAAAATGCGCTTCCGCGAGATGAAGCTGAAAAAGACCCGGCCTGTCCGATTTGCGGCGAGCACCCGACGATCCGGGCGCTGATCGACTATGAAGAATTCTGCGGCCTCACAACGCCGGTGGCGACGAGCGCCCCGGCGATGGAAGAAATCACGGCTCGCGAATTAAAAGACCGGCTTGAGCGCGCCGACGATCTTCAGATCATAGATGTGCGCGAGCCGCACGAGTACGAAATCGCCCGCATTGAGGAAGCGCGTTTGATTCCGCTCGGGCAAATCGTTTCGCGTATGGGCGAGATCGACCAGGCCGTCGAAACAATCGTTCACTGCAAAGCGGGCGGCCGCAGCGCGAAAGCGATTAACGAATTGAAAAATGCGGGTTTCCGCGGCCAATTGCTCAACCTCAAAGGCGGCATCACCGCTTGGTCCACGGACGTTGATCCAAGCGTGCCCAAGTACTAACCTGAGTTTCCTTCGCGGAAAAAGTGAGCCAGATACAAGCTCCTCTCGTCAGCCCCACCGCCTCTTTGCGCCTCTTCTTTGCGTTTAAGTAGGTCTCACTGAGACGCAAAGAAATGCTTACCCAC
>JBBJMB010000047.1:0-15942 GCA_037719755.1 Pyrinomonadaceae bacterium | reverse complement strand
TGCGGGCCATCTCACGCGGAGTGGTTTCCATATCGGCCTAAGTCCAGGCGTGTTTCTTTTCATCAAGGTGCAGGCGCGTTCTTTGCATTCCGAGCGGCTTAAACAGGCGTTTACGGGCGTAATCCTGAATCGGCTCACCGGCAGCTTTGTCCAAGAGTGGTGATAACAACTGCGCCCCCTCGTTGCTGTACGCCCAGCTCGTCCCCGGCTCGTTTAAGGCTAAGTTAGTGTAGGCATGACAGCGCTCCGCTTGAGGTTTGGTCGCGCCGTTTTGAAGGAACTGGTCGGCGAGCTGCGCGGCTTGCTCCCATTCGCCCATGCGATTGAGTTCCATCATTCGCTCAAGAGGCGAAATTTCTTGAGCCGAGGCTATTGTCACCGCCAATAGTGCCAAGAAAGTTGCCGCTATTGTTGTGCATTTCATAAATCCCTTGACCGATCCTGGTAAGGCCAGCGAGCGCACAGCAGCAACAGCAATAACACGACACCTGGGCGAAGGCGTATTGATTGGCGGCGCCTGTTCATAACAATCATTTATCTTAAGAAGCGCCACGCGTCAAAGGCAAATCAATCGCAACTGCCCGCGCCGCATTTTGCATTAACGCCATTATGATGCGCATTAAAACAACTAATAGCGCGCAGGCGACAATTTACCTCTATGATGTGAGTGTTCGCGCCGTAGCGGCAACGGCTTTTCGCTGCTCAGCTGATGAGCAATCAAGTTTTAAATGCGTCGTCGCCCGGCGTATCTGCTCACAAGGCTTGTTCCACCGCCCATTGAATCGCCGGTCATGATTTTCCGCTCGCGGGCGGCGCTTTTACTGGTCGCTCTGTTAACATGCACGTCGTGCAACTTCTTTCAGCCGAAGCTGACGGCCGAAGGCATTTTAGCGCGGCGTCGAGCGCACGCTGCGCATGATTTGGCGGGCGCGCTCGACGCCTTCAATCAAGCCATCGCGGCGAACACCGTGTACGCAGAGGCTTACCGCGAACGAGGCAGCGTCAGATACGATCAGCACGACTTTACCGGCGCGGCATCTGATTTCGATCAAGCGCTTGCGCTCAATGCGCGACGCGGAGAGTTTTTTTCAACGCGGCCTCGTGTGGAGCGTGATGGAGGAGCATTATTTCAAGCGCAAAATGGAGCCCGAGCGCCGCGTGCAGTTAGACCGCTCGATCGTCGACTTGACGAAAGCGATCGAGATTGATCCCGCACACGCTAAAGCGTACGGCGCGCGCGGCGTCGCGCTTTTGATTCAAGGCCGCGAGGCCGAAGGCAAACGTGACTTCGATTTGGCGATCAAGCTTAATTCCGATTTAGCGGAACTGCTTGAGAGCCGCATGAGAGAAGTCATCGAGCAGCGTTCCGAGAAAAAGTGATGTCCGCACTGCACCAAGTTTCGCCAGCGTCGGTTATTCAGTTCAACCCGCTCGAGGGAGTCGCGCTTTCGTTCATCGGCTGCGGCGTGATGGCCGAAGCGATTGTCGCCGGGCTGCTCAAGAATCAACTTGTGCGACCGAGTCAAGTTGCGGCCAGCCACCCGCGCGCCAACCGTCGCGAAGAGCTCGCGTCGAAGTACGACATCGCCGTCTTTGAAAGCAACCGCGAAGCGGCCCTTGCCGGCGTCTCGCATTTGCACGAAGTCTCGCCCGCGCGCCGTGGTTCCATCGTGGTGCTCTCGGTGAAGCCGCAACGATTGGGCGGCGTGATGAACGAACTCAAAGGGGCGCTTCATCAAGACCAATTGGTCATCTCGATTGTGGCGGGCGCCACGCTGGAAACCATCGCGGGCGAGTTGCTGCACCCGGCCGTGGTGCGGGCGATGCCAAACACTCCGGCGCAAATCGGCGAAGGCATGACCGCCTGGACGAACACGCGCGAAGTCGGCGACGCTCAACTCTCACAGACGCGCGCGATGTTCAGCAGCCTGGGCCGCGAGATGTACGTCGAAGAAGAGCGCATGATCGATATGGCGACGGCCTTGAGCGCGACGGGGCCGACCTACATCTTCCTGGTGATGGAAGCCCTCGTCGATGCCGGCGTACACATGGGTTTCTCGCGGCATGTGGCGGAAGAACTGGTGCTGCAAACAATGCTCGGCTCGGTTCGCTTCGCGCAAGAATCGCACAAGCACCCGGCGGAACTACGCAACATGGTTACGTCGCCGGGCGGCACTTCGGCCGAAGCCATTTATCAAATGGAAAAGGGTGGTTTGCGCACCGTGCTCTCGAAAGCCGTCTGGGCCGCATACCAGCGCGCCGTCGCCCTCGGCCATAAGAAGTAGCAAATCTTCCGCTCGATTAGATGGTGAATGTAGCACAGGCTGGAAGCCTGTGCTACATTGAAGTGAAAACGATGTCGGTAGATGGGCGCACTGTCCGACAGTCTTCAGATTGTCGCTGACGCCGTGAGAAAGCAAGCTTCCAGGCTTGGGCATGATCGCGACAATCTAAAGATTGTCGGACAGTGTTGTGGCCGCTTGACGCCGCGTCGGCGCTTTAGCGATTCGTTGAGCGCGGCTCTGCGAGCGGCGGAGCTAATTGCTCCCATGCCGTTCCGTCCGCGTATACGACCCGCTTGATTTCTATCTTCTCACCTCCCTGATCGCCCGCGCCTTTGGCATCAACGACGCCGTAGGGAGCCGCTGCGCTCTCCACCGTTACTTTCTTTCGCTTCCCGGCATCAATCTCCACTTTGCTGGTAAAGCTGTGTCTCAATAGTTCTTTGTTCGTACCAGGCTCGACGAACACGTAATCCCATTCCACGACTCGCACCTTTTTGAGCTGCGCCGCACTCTGCAACTCCACGCTGTAACGGTAGCCGCCCCCGCGTGGCGGCAACGGCGCACGAGACGAGGTGGTGTTGGCGACACTGGCCGGGTCCGGCAGCCGCCGTTGCCGACGCGACTGACGCTCTTCCAGGCTCTCCATGGGAAAACCTCTTGTCTGCTGCGGGCGCCGGCGCTCAAGAGCGACTTGACGCTGAAGGCGCAAGTCTTCAAGTCGTTCGCTGGGGCCGGCTTCGGCGCCGGGCATGCCGGTCTCCAAAGACAATCTGCTCGGGCGAATCTTGGCCCAGCTAAAGCGAACAACTTGCAGCGGAGCCTCGTCTTCAATGCTTGTCGTTATTGTCGTGACTTGAGCCGGCGACGAAGAAGCGAGCCCGATCAGCAAAAGCAGCAAAGCAGATAATCGTTTCATAATGCGCCCATCATAACTCTTAAAAGGATGAAGGCGGAAGGAGCTGCGGAAGGATGAAGGCGGAAGGCGGAAGGATGAAAGCTGAGGATCAAAGATTTATATAAAAGGTCTTCCGTCCTGATGTTCATCCTTCCGCCTTCCGCCTTCATCCTTCCAAAGCCTCCTTCATCCTTTTATGCGTGTTGGTGGTGGTGTTTGTGGCGATGCGACTCGCGGTGGTGTTTCGCGAGGAGATCTTCGCCGAAGTCGCCCGTGAAGTCGCGCCAGACGGTGTGGATGTGATTGGCGTTGTTTTGGATGTTGTCGTACTCGATTAAAAAGCTCGGCCCTTGAATGCGGTAGTAGTGCGGTTGAAAACGCTCGGTGCCGCCGGCCCAAGCGAAGCGAATTTGGTTGAAGCCGGCGGCTCTCAACTCCCGCATTCTCTTGGTGCCGATCGCGGCCGGCATGTTTCCCGTGTACTCACTGAGCAGCCGCATAAAGAGCTCAGACTGTCGACCGGTCAGCTTACCGGCGGCGAGACCGGCGGGAGCGAGCGGGTTAACCCGGCGCGAGTTGCCCGACAAAATGTCGGCCGGAGCCTCTGCGCTCATTAAAGCCTCTGTGCGCTGCTCGCCTTCCAAAGACTTGAAGAGCTCGCGCCCCAAGGATTCTTCGGCCCGCAGCGGGCTCACTCCTTGGCGCGGCCCGCTCATCACTTCGCCCGGATTGGAGCCGAGAAAAAGCGGAGTGTTGGCGATGCGGCCATCGGCCGACACGGTGAAATTAAGCGAAAGATGATGTCCCTCAAAGCTCCAGCCCCAGGGTTTAGCTTTTCCGCCGGGCTCGCCGAAGACGGTCACGTAGTAAAGCTCTTTGTCGCGCACCGGCCCGCTTCCCTTCTCAATTTCCTGCAAGACGTCTTCCAAACTGATAATCGTGGTGACCTTTTTGTAGCCGTGAGCGCCCAGGCCCTTTCGCAAAAGCGCGTGAACGAGCGCACGATTCTGCGGCTCCAGTTGTTTGAAGGTCACGCCTTTGCGCACCTTTGGAATGAAGTGCCAATCCATGCGCTGATCGCTCTCAAACGGCATCATGGCCTTGGCTTTTAATTCCGGCGAAAGCGCGGCGAGCAAATTTCGGGTGGCGATTGACATGTCGGCCTGAAGCGTAGGGGTTGGAACACGCTTGGCTGTTCCGGAAGATTCACCGACGAGCATGATGCCGGCGGTGGCTAGCGCTTCTCCCAAAAAACGGCGGCGACCTTTGTTGAAAGCGGCGGCGGGCGTGGTCTCTTGCTTTCTCATAAGTTTTACTCCCGAACAAACAAAGTCAAAAGATGTGCGGTGCGTCGTTTACCTTGCCTCAATTTCGAGCGCGCGTGTAAGGATACTGGGAGGGGCGCGCTTGAAATTCGCCGGCCGTTGCTTCACACCGCCCACAAATTTGATGAGGCCGCGCAGTGAGCGAGCGCGACGCGCAAACGCTCAACGGCCTTTTCAATTAAATCAAGCGAGGTGGCGTAAGAAAGGCGCAGGTAGCCGGGCGCCCCGAAGGCATCGCCGGGGGTGACGGCCACATAAGCCTCTTCGAGCAGGTAGGTGGCCATGTCATCCGAGGTTGTGATGTGGCCATTGCCGAGAGCGCCTTTGACGCACGGAAAAGCATAGAACGCGCCGTCGGGCATAGTGCAGGTGACGCCGGGCAGTGTGTTCAAAGCCGGGATCAACCAATCGCGGCGCTCGCGGTAGGCCGCCAGCATTTCGGCGACGGAATCTTGCGAGCCTTTGAGCGCTTCGATGGCGGCGGCTTGCGACACGGAAGTCGGGTCGACGTCGAATGACTCTGCAAAGTGGTCATCGCCTCAACCCACTCGCGCGGCCCCAGCGCATAACCGAGGCGCCACCGGTCATCGCATAAGTTTTTGAAAGCGAGCCGGCGACGAGCACGCGCCGACGCAAATGCTCCGGCAATTGCACGGCCGAGTGCGGCTTGATGGGATCGTAGACGAACCGGTTGTAACATTCATCAGAGATGACGTAAAGGCCGTGCTTAACGGCGACGGCCACAATGCGCTCAAACTCATCGGGCGCAATCACCAGGCCGGAAGGGTTCGAGGGTGAATTAACAATCAGCAGTTTCGAGCGCGGCGTGATCGCGCGCTCGACCGCCTCGGCCGTCAAGCGAAAGTTTTCCGCTTCGGTCTCGACCCACACCGAATGCCCCCCGGCAAAAGTTACGACTTCCGGAAACGTCACCCAGTAAGGCTTCGGAACCAGCACCTCGTCGCCGGCATTGATCAGCGAGGCGACGGCGTTAAAGACAACTTGCTTGGCGCCGGCCGAGCTGATCACTTGATTGGGCTCGTAGGCGGCGCCGAAGTCTGCGGCGAAGCGATCAAGAATCGCCGCCTTGAGGGCGACAGTCCCGGCCGCCGGCGTGTATTTCGTTTGGCCCGCCTCCATCGCCGCGTAAGCGGCATGCCTGATATTTTCGGGCGTGGGAAAATCCGGCTCGCCCGCGCCCAGGTCAATCACGTCGGCGCCGCTGCGCTTAAGCTGCGCCGCCAGCGTAGAGACCGCCATCGTCTTTGACGCCGACATCTGCGCGACGCGCGACGAAACGGGGAAACTTTTGCTGCTCACGCTCGGGCTCTGCGCCGCTTCGCTCATCTTGCTTTCCATCACAATCGACTCCTCATACACGAAATTGAACTCTTCTCTGCGACTCTCTGTGTCTGCTCTGTGTGATTCAATCTCGTTTAGGTGAGACTGAACTAAAAGAGAGAATCACAGAGAGCAGACACAGAGAGTCGCAGAGGGGATTAGACTTTCCCAAAATCCTGCCGCCTGTGTCCGCTTCAAGTACCCGGACTGTGGCCCGCACGCCGTGCGCCGCGAAGCTTTCGGAAATGCGCGCGCCGATCTCGCGGTGACGATCGCGCGCGAGCGCGATCACGCTCGGCCCCGCTCCGCTGAGCGCCACACCCAACAGGCCCGGCAGACGCGGCGTGGCCAGAGCGTCGGCCAATCCCGGCACCATTGATTGGCGGTGCGCTTGATGCAGGCGATCCTGCATCGCCTCCCAAATTAAATCGTCGGCGTGCGCGTCCAGGGCGGTCCCGAGTAGCGCGCGCGCTGAAGATTGTGGACGGCATCCGCGCGGTCAACGAGCGGCGGCAGTGCCGCGCGCGAAAGACGCGTGTTGAGTGTAGCTTCCGGCGAAACGACGACTAATTTAATGCCGGGCGGCCAATGCCTTTTGAGCGCCAGCACAAATCCGTCCGCTTTCACACAAGCCGTGACCCAGCCTCCCATCAGGCTGGCGGCCACGTTGTCCGGATGTCCATCCAGCTCGGCCGCGAGCTGTAAGATTAATTCGTCTTCCATATCCTCGGCGCCGCAGAGGCGGCCGCACAATGAAAGCCCGGCGACGATGGCCGCCGCGCTGCTTCCGAGGCCGCGGCCCAACGGAATTTCATTGTGCACTTCAAGGCGCACCGGCGGCAGTTGCAGATCGGCGCGCTCGGCCGCCAACTGCATCGCACAAAAAATCAGGTTCTTGTCCGACGCGCTGCCGTCCAGCGCCGCGCTTCCTCGCCCGTCGAAACAACTGAACAAAGCTTTGCGCCCTCGGTTAATCGCGTAGCGCGCACAGTGACATAAAGCTGCAGCGCGAGACCGAAGCAGTCGAAACCGGCGCCCAAGTTTGAGGTCGACGCGGGCACGCGCACCTCCAGCGTTTGAACATCCTCTGCCGGCGCCGTTTTGTCGGCTTCGTCAATGGTGGCGTAAAGCTCCGGCATAGAGGCCAGTCTTAACCTCTTTTCTCGAGGTGCTTGAGAATCGCTTCTTTGCTTGCCTTCACGCGCGCCGCGTGATTGGCGTAAGTGCTGTTGATGTGTCGCTCTTCTTTGGATTTGGAGTCGGAGCGGTCGTGCGTGTAAAGCGTTTCGCGATGGTAATTGATCGCGTAATCAGTGTCTTTCAAAACGTGCCCGGTGAGCACGGCGACGACCGTTTCACCACTGTCGATAAGCTTCGCAGCGACCATCTTTTTGATGCCCGCCACGGTGGTCGCCGAGGCCGGCTCGCAGCCGATGCCGTCGCGTCCGATGATCGCCCGCGCGTCGGCGATCTGTTGCTCGTTCACGGTCAGCACATGTCCGCCCGTCCAGAGCACAGAGCGCACCGCTTTGCGCCAGGAAACAGGAGATCCGATCTTGATGGCGCTCGCCAGCGTGTGCGGATGCGCGACGGGCGTAAGTGAGCGCGCGCGGAAATCTTCAATCGAGGGATTCTCCTCGCCGGGATGCGCGAACAACTGCGCGAGCGGCGCCGCTCCTTCAGCTTGAATGACGCTTAAGCGCGGCAGGCGATCGATCACGCCCAGATCGTACAATTCTTTGAAACCTTTACCGAGGGCCGCGCTGTTACCTAAGTTTCCGCCGGGCACCACCACATGGTCGGGCACGCGCCAATTGCGTTGCTGCAAAAGCTCTGCGGCGACGGTCTTTTGCCCTTCGATGCGAAACGGATTGATTGAATTGACCACGTAGATCGACTCATCTTCGCCGAGCTCGCGAATGGCGCGCATCGCGTCGTCGAAATTGCCTTCAAGCTCAAGCACCGCCGCTCCCGTAATCCAAGCTCTGCGCCATCTTCGCGTGACTGATTTGGCCGCGCGGCACCAGGATCGCGCAACGCAGCTCGGCGCGCGCCGCGTAGGCCGCCAAGCTCGCCGCCGTGTTTCCCGTGCTCGCGCACACCACGGTGCGCGCTCCGAGAATGCGCGCCTGCGTGACGGCCACCGTCATCCCCGTATCTTTAAAGGAGGCGGTCGGGTTGCAGCCCTGATGCTTCAGGGCAAGAGTTTGCAATCCGCAGTAGCGGGCCGAGCGCGGCGCGTCGTAGAGCGGCGTGTTGCCTTCGGCGAGCGTGACGATTCGCACATCCTCGTCGAACGGAAGCAATTCGCGGTAGCGCCACACGCCGCTTGCGATCGTCGCATCGTCGAACGCGGTGAGGCGCGCGCGCCACACGTCTCGCAGAGCTTGCGCATCCATCGCGTCGCCGGAAATCTTCGTCTCGATGTCCAACAATCCGCCGCACTTGGCGCAAGTGTAAAGGCGTTCGTTGAGGGGGAAGCGCGCGCCGCAATCGGCCTCAATGCAGATTTGCGAAGCGGAACGCGCCGTCGCCGTCGCCCGAAGCAGTGATGTCACATCTTCTTCTATTTTCATCCTCGCGCGAGCGCGACCTCCTCCGCAGCGATTCTTCGTTCCAGCCCGAACTCGCGATGCACGACTTCCACCGCGCGGCGCATCTCAGCGCGCGCCACCACAAACGACACGTTGTATTCGGAGGAGCCTTGTGCGATGGCGATAATGTTGATGTCTTCGCGCCCGAGCGCGCTAAACGTGCGGCCGGCGATGCCCGGAGTGCCGCGCATCTTTTCGCCGATGACGGCGACGATGGCGATCTCCGCGTCGACCGTGATGTGCTCCACATGGTGCTGCGCCAAATCTTGCGCGAAGGTCACGCGCAACGCCTCTACGGTGCGCGCGGCGTCAATCGAATTAATGATAAAGCAAATGTCGTTTTGCGACGACGATTGAGAAATCAACAAGATGTTTGTGCGCGCCTCGGCGGCCGCGGTGAAAGTTTTGCCGGCGATGCCGGGCATCCCGACGATGCCGCGCCCGCCAACTGTGATCAGGCTGACGCCGCCGATGGCGGTAATCGCTTTGACGCCGCTGCCGCCAACGGCGAGCCCGTTCGCGGAGATTTTCGTGCCCAAATCTTGGGGCGCGAAGCTGTTGCGAATCCAGACCGGAATGCCATTGTCGGCCACCGGCCGCAGCGTTTTCGGGTGCAGCACTTTCGCGCCGAAAAAAGCCAAGTCCGCCGCTTCGTTGTATGAAATCTCGGCGAGCGGCTGAGCGTCGGAGACAAGGCGCGGGTCAGCGGTAAGCACGCCCGAAACGTCTGTCCAGATAATGATTTCATCGGCGTCAAGCGCTCCGCCGAGAATAGTTGCAGAGTAATCGGAGCCGCCGCGCCCGAGCGTCGTCGTGATGCCGTCCGCCGTCGCGCCGATGAATCCCGTCACCACCGGAGTGACCCCTTCGTCAAGCAACGGGCGCAAGCGGCCGGCGGCGCGCTCGCGCGTTTCATCCATCAACGGCTCGGCCTGCCCGTAATCGTCGTTGGTGATAATCACCTCGGTCGCTTCCACGGCGACGCTCGCTTGCCCGCGCTCGCGTAGCGCCGCCGCCACGAGGCGCGCCGAGAGCCGCTCGCCCGCGCCCGAGATGGCATCGAACGCGCGCGGCGTCAACTCCTTTAGCAAAGCCGTGCCGTGGCAAAGATTTTTCACTTCGTTGATAATGCGCTCGATCTCTTCGACGAGCCGCGCTTGTTCGTCCGCGTCCGCGATCAGGGCTTTGATTGCTTCGCGATGCTGTTCGAGCAGATGTTGCGCCAAATTCTCCGGAGCCTCCGCGTCGCCTCTCGCCGCCGCGTGGGCCGTTTCAATTAAGCGATTCGTCACGCCGCTCATCGCCGAAACGACGGCCACAACCGATCCCGACGCGGCGGCCGCCGCGACGATCTCCGCGGCCCGCCGGATGCAGTCCGCGTTTCCGACGGACGTGCCGCCAAACTTCATCACCTGCAATCGCTTGCTCATCGCTTCCCCGCTCTCACACCCTCACCTCGGATTCGTGGCTTTGATGCTCTGCGTGCTCCGCCTCTTCCGCATCCGTGATCGGCCCGACGCCGTCGCGCACCAATTTATACTCGACCGCATCGACCAGCGCGCGCCAGCTCGCCTCCACGATGTTGGCCGAAACACCCACGGTGCCCCACTGCGCCGTGCCGTCGCCCGAGTAAATCAGCACGCGCACCAAACTGGCCGTGCCGGACAGCGGGTGGCCTGTGATGACGCGCACTTTGTAATCGACCAATTGCACTTCGGCCAGCGTCGGGTAAAACTTCTCGAGCGCGCGCCTGAGCGCTCCGTCAAGAGCGTTGACCGGGCCGTTGCCGCTCGCCGCAGTGTGCTCTATGTGACGGCCGACCCGCACCTTGATCGTCGCTTCGCTCAGAGGCATCAGCGATCCGCGGTGCTCATCAATCACGCGAAAACCGAGCAATTCAAAAACGGGCGATGCGTGCCGCAGGTTTTGCGCACCAGCAATTCAAAGCTCGCCTCGGCCGCCTCAAATTCATAGCCGTCGTGCTCCAAGCGTTTGAGCTCGTCGAGCACGCGTTGTTCTCCCCCAACTCAAGCCCCAACTCGCGCGATTTAGCCAAAACGTTGGAGCGCCCCGAAAGGTCTGAGACCAATATACGGCGACGATTGCCGACCAGTTCCGGCCGCACGTGCTCGTACGTTTCGGGATTGCGCTCGACGGCCGAAACATGCACGCCGCCTTTGTGCGCAAACGCGCTGTCTCCGATAAAGGCCGCGCGCCGGTCAAGCGAAAGATTCGCGATCTCGCTCACAAAGCGCGCCGTGTCGCGCAGACGCTTGAGGGCATCGGGCCCTATGCTTTGGCGACGCAGCTTTAACTCCAAGTTCGGAATCACGGAACAGAGATTGGCGTTTCCGCAGCGCTCGCCGTAGCCGTTGATGGTGCCCTGCACGTGAGTGGCGCCGGCGCCGATGGCCGCCAGCGAATTAGCCACCGCCAAATCGCCGTCGTTGTGGCAGTGAATGCCAAGCGGCACCGCGACGATCTCGGCTTTCACTGTTTGCGTGACGCGGGCGATCTCATCCGGCAAGCTTCCGCCGTTTGTGTCGCACAACACGATGCGCTGTGCGCCGGCCTCGGCCGCCGCTTTCAGAGTTTTGAGGGCGTAAGCGGCGTCGGCCCGGTAGCCGTCAAAGAAATGCTCGGCGTCGTAGATCATCAACGGAACGCGCTCCGCCAGATAGCGCACCGTATCGGCAATGATCTCCAGATTTTCTTCGAGCGTTAGCCGCAGCGCGTCCGTGACATGCAGATTCCACGACTTGCCGAAAATGGTGACCACCGGCGTCTCCGCGCGCAGCAAAGCTTGCACGCTCGGGTCCGTTTCGCACGTCAAACTGTGGCGCCGCGTCGCGCCGAAAGCCGCGAGGCGCGCGTGCGTAAGCTTAAGACTACGCGCGCGCTCAAAAAAGTCCACGTCGCGCGGATTCGAGCCGGGCCATCCGCCCTCTATGAAATCCATTCCTGCGACATCTAATTGCTCCGCCACGCGACACTTATCCTGCGACGAGAAGTTGACGCTCTCGCCCTGCGATCCGTCGCGCAGCGTGGTGTCGTATATTTCTATTTTCATAAGACAGAGTCAGAGGTTGGTGAAGAGCGTTGATTTTTAACCGACCTCTGCTTTCCTGTGTTTAAAGCTTCGTTGGCCGCTCGCGTAAGAGGCCACCGTTTGTCCGGAGCCGACGAGCAGGTACTTGTAAGAGGTTAAGCCTTCCAGGCCGACGGGGCCGCGCGCGTGAAGTTTGCTGGTGCTGATGCCGAGCTCGGCGCCGAAGCCGTAGCGGAAGCCATCGGCAAAGCGCGTCGAGGCGTTGTGGTACACGCCGGCGGCATCGACCTCCTCCATGAATCGATTGGCCGCACGCGCATCCTCCGTGATGATCGCCTCGGTGTGGCCCGAGCCGTAAGCGGCGATGTGTGCGATCGCTTCATTTAAGTCGTCCACCACTTTAATCGAGATGATCAGGTCGGAGTATTCAGTCGACCAATCAGATAACTGCGCGCTCCGCACCGCAGCAGCAGCATCACCCGCCAGGGCGACGCTCCGCGAACAGCCGCGCACTTCCACGCCCGCACCAGTGTAAGCGGCAATGATAACGGGCAAAAAGTCTGCGGCCACTTCTTTATGAACCAACAACGTTTCGGCGGCGTTACACGCGGCCGGATATTGCACCTTCGCGTCGATAGCGATGGCCCTGGCTTTTTGTAAATCGGCCGCGCGATCAATGTAAACGTGGCAGATGCCTTCGCCGTGGCCGAGCACGGGAATGCGGCTGCGCTTCGCAATTGAGTTAACAAAAGCCTTGGAGCCGCGCGGCACGATAAGAGTGATGTCCTCGTCGAGAGCGAGCATCGCATCAACGTCTTGGCGCGAGTGCACGAGATTAATGGCCTCCGCGGGCACCTCCGGAAAACGTGCGAGCGCATCGCGCAGAACCGAGGCCAACGCGTCGTTTGTGTGCGCGGCTTCGGAGCCGCCTTTGAGAATCACCGCGTTTCCGGACTTGAAGGTGAGCGACGCCACTTGCGGAATCACGTCCGGGCGCGATTCAAAGATGACGCCGACGACGCCGAGCGGGCAAGTCACTTTGGTGAGCGTGAGATCGTCGTCCAGTTCCGTGACGGCGAGCTTGCGGCCGAGCGGATCGGGCAGCGCGGCCACTTCCCTTATGCGCGCAGCCATCTCACGCACGCCGCGCTCGTTTGTCTTTAAACGATCAAACATCGATCGCGACATCCGATTAATTTCCGCCGCCGCGCAATCGCGTGCGTTCGCCGCCAGAATCTCAACGCTGCGACGCTCGATTTCCTGCGCCGCGGTGAGCAGAAACTCGTTGCGGCGCTCATCAGTCAAGCGACCCAAGACGCGCGCCGCCGCACGCGCGCGCCGCGCAATCCCGGCGACGGATTCGGTTTTCTCAACGGCAATATTCATATTTTCTCCTCTGCGTTTTCCGTTCTTCTCTGCGCTTCTCCTCGTTTAAGCATGACTTACTTAAACGAGAGAGAAGCACAGAGAAAAGACAAGAGAGAAACGCAGAGAGGGATTACGCTGCCTGTTGCGGGCCCTCAGCTCCGAAGACCACGATGTTATCGCGCGTCGCCAGCACGCGCCCTTTGCCGCGCGGTGCATCTCCGGCGTGCGACAACATCTCTTCCGCCTCGCGGCTCGAGCAGTTGGCGATGCCGCGCGCAAACTCGCGACCGTCCGTGTCCGCAATCACCACCACCTCCGCGGACTCGAAGCCGCTCTCCACACGCACCAACCCGGAAGTGAGCAAACTCGCTTTGCTTTCCATAATCGCACGCCGCGCGCCTTCGTTAACCACCACGCGCCCGTGCGCGCCGGCCGCGTAAGCGATCCAGCGCCTTTTGCCGCGCATCCGCTCGCCGGCCATAAACGCCGTGCCTACCTCTTCGCCCGCGAAAATGCGTTCGAGCGTGTCGGGCTTCGTTCCGTTGGCGATAACGGCGACGCCGCCCGCCCGCATCGCGATCTCGGCGGCTTCAAGCTTGGTGATCATCCCGCCCCGCCCGCCGCCGCGCCCGGCGGCCAACGCCCTGATGTCTGAAGTTATTTCGCCCACAAATGGAATCACGGCGCGTTCATTCGCCCGGCCTGACCCAAGCAGGCCGTCCACGTTTGTCAGCAGCACCAGCGCGTCGGCCTCCAGTCTGCTCATCACCAGCGCGGCGAGCCGGTCGTTATCGCTAAAAACGCGCGCGTGATCCGGTGCGCCGATGTACTCCAGCTCGGCCGTCGAAACCGTGTCATTCTCATTGACAATTGGCAACACGCCGAGCTTCAGCAGCTTCTCCATAGTGCGGCGCAGATTATGGTAGCGCCTGTGATCCGTAAAATCCGCTTCGGTCAAAAGCACCTGCGCGGGCACTATCTCATGCGGCCGAAACAACTGCTCGTAAGCGTGCATCAACAAGCTTTGCCCGACCGACGCACACGCCTGCCGCATGGTGAGGTCACTCCTCGTGCGCGTCGGCGACAAACCGAGCCGCGAAGCGCCGAGGCCGACGGCTCCCGAGGAAACGAGCACCACCTGGCGCCCGCCCTTTTTGAGCGCGGCGAGTGCGGCCACGAGTTCTTCAAATTGCTCGCCGCCGGCGGCGCCAACCACGCGCGTGCCGATCTTTACGACGATGCGCCGGGCCGCGCGCAAACGCGCCGCGCGCGGCAAGCTTTCCTCGGCCGCTGCTTTTCGCACTTCGGACATCCTGGCGCGTTAGTTGGAGGCTTTATCGACGAGACGATCTTTTCCGAGCCACGGCATCATCGCGCGCAAACGTGATCCGACTTGCTCAATCGAATGCTCGCGCGTTTCCGCTTCCAGGCGAGTGAAGCGCTCTTTGCCGCCGCGATTTTCTTTCATCCACTCGCGCGCAAAGGCGCCGGATTGAATCTCAGCCAGCAGGCCCTTCATGCGGCGCTTCGTTTCGTCGTTAATGACCAAAGGCCCGCGCGTCATGTCGCCGTATTGCGCGGTGTTGGAAATCGAGTAGCGCATCTCGGAGATGCCGCCTTCGTAAAGCAAATCAACGATCAACTTCATCTCGTGCAGACATTCAAAGTAAGCCATCTCCGGCGCATAGCCCGCTTCGATTAAAGTTTCGTAGCCGGCTTTGATGAGAGAAGTGAGGCCTCCGCAGAGCACGGCTTGCTCGCCGAAAAGGTCGGTCTCGGTTTCCTCGCGAAAGCTCGTCTCGATGATGCCGGCGCGCCCGCCCCCGATGGCCGCGGCGTAGGCGAGGCCGGTTTGCTTGGCGTCGCCGGTCGGGTCTTGGTGCACCGCCAGCAGGCACGGCACGCCGGCGCCGCGCGTGTATTCTTTGCGCACCAGATGTCCCGGCCCCTTCGGCGCGACCATAAAGACGCTCACTTCCTCGGGCGGCTTGATGAAGCCGAAGTGAATCGAGAAGCCGTGCGAAAAAGCGAGGTACTTGCCGGGCCGCATCGATTCGGCGATGTCCTGCGCGTAAACATCCGCGGCCTGCTCGTCGGGCACCAGCATCATCACGATGTCCGCCTCGGCGGCGGCTTGTGCCACCGGCAGCGTGTGCAGTCCGGCCTTTTCCGCTTTGGCGCGCGACGCGCTGTCAGGCCTCAAACCAACTGTCACATCGCAGCCCGATTCGTGTAAGTTGTTGGACTGCGCGAAACCCT
Organism: Pyrinomonadaceae bacterium; assembly: GCA_037719755.1. GTDB lineage: Bacteria > Acidobacteriota > Blastocatellia > Pyrinomonadales > Pyrinomonadaceae > JBBJMB01. The sequence goes on along the minus strand of JBBJMB010000047.1, from coordinate 826 downwards.
GGCTGCCGTAACCGATGACGGCGATTCGCTTCTCGCGCAGAAGGTTCGTGTTCGCGTCCTTATCGTAGTAAACCTGCATCGCTTTAAATCCTCATAGGTTGTTAATGACGCGCCTGATGCCATCTTTCAAGCGCATGACGTTGAAATTGAAGAGCATGCCCAGCTTGAGGTTTGCCAGACGTAAGTAGGTTAAAACTTGTGCTAAATGCACATCGTTCAAGGCATCAACGGCTTTGACCTCGATGATAAGCGTCCTTTCAATGAGCAAGTCAACACGGTAACCACACTCCAATTTTACTGCTTCATAAACCAATGGCAGTGGCTTTTGCTTTTCAACAAACCGTCCTAACTTTCTCACCTCGTAACACAGACATTCTTCGTACGCCGACTCCAGCAAGCCCGGTCCGAGCGCGTTGTGCACTCTCATCGCTGCTCCAATGACCGATGCTGTTAACTCGTTTTCTTTCATCTCTCCCTCTGTGTCTCTCTCTGGTCTTCTCTGCGGTGTTTCTCTCTCGTTTAAGTAAGTGTTACCTAAACACCGCAGAATCACAGAGAAAAGACAAGAGAGGGCCACAGAGAGAGGGGTTATTGCAAAGCGCGTTCCTCCTCCGGCTCTTCCATCGAGAGTCTGCCGATCGCGATGCGCCCCGTGCGTGTGATATCGCGAATCCCTAAGGGCCGCAGCAACTCGATAAACGAATCCACCTTTTCCTTGTTGCCGGAGGCTTCAACGATCATGCGGGTGTGCGAGATGTCGACCACCTTGGCGCGAAAGACGCTGATCAAACTGAGAATCTCTTGCCGCCCGGCGCCCGGCGCGACC
>JBBJMB010000307.1:0-4446 GCA_037719755.1 Pyrinomonadaceae bacterium | reverse complement strand
CCCCACAAGTAAAACATTCTTCCTCAGTGCTGTCCGTAACTTTTCCATCTCGTCAAATATGTGAGCGCCTTTGCCATCACATCGGCGCGGTTTGATCGCCCGCGCCGTCCGCATCCGTTTCCTGATTTTCTACGTCGACCTCGTTGTTTTCCGCTTCCGGCGCGCGATGCTCATCAAGCATTTGGAGCACAGTACAAGCGTCGTCGTGATAAGCGATCTCAAACCAGCCGCTCTCAATTAATTTGTTTTGCAATTCCTCGTGAACCTCCTCGTTGTCCGTGAAGACATAGCGGGCGCCGAAGCGGTCGCGGATCAACTCGGCGGGATTTTCCTCACGGCCGAGAGTGATCGACTCGTAGAGCTTTGAGAGTTGCGGGTTGGCTTCCAGCAAATACGTCGGATCGAGTCCGGAGGTGTAGCGATGGTCCGAATCGTAGAAAAAAAGCTTCGGGAAATCATCCCAGTCCGTGTTGAAGATGATCTCTCCGGGCGGAACATGCGCACGCAGCCATTCGGCGCCGCCGCGGTAAGCGTCCGGGTGCTGGTCACCGCTGATCGCGAGACCGGTCTCTCTGACGCCGAAATAAATCGGCAGGCAGAGAGCCAAGACGGCGAGCGCGACGGCAAGCTTTCGTACGCTGCGGAGGCGGTAGTAAACGAAGATGGTTGCCACGACCACGATGCCGGCGATGATGCCATTGACGATTGTGCTGATGTGGAGCGGCCCGGCGATCACGAAGAGCGAGACCGCGAGGCCGAACCCCACACCGAGCGCTTCCGGCTCGTGCCAGACCTCGTCGCGATGGCGCGCTGCTTCTTCAGGAGGCGCTGCCCGATCTAGAAAGGGCTGCAAATCGTCGATCACATCCGAGGGCAAGCGGGATGCGAAAGAGCGCGCGCTTTCCCAAAAAGCTTGCAGTGAAAACGCCGCAAACAAGATCGCGAAAGGCGGCCGTACTCCACAAACCGCCGCGAGCGCGCGTTTGCGATCAACAGAATTGTTGAGAAGAGAAGAAAGAATAAAGCCCGCGCCGACGGCCTACGCCGCTCTTCCCAATTGAAAGCGATGTAGCCGACGACCATCGCGGCGAAGGCCACTCCGCAACTGCCCGCAAAATACCAACTGTCATACGGATACCACTCGGCCCCGACGCTTGTTGAAAACTCTTTCGGATTGACCTTCATCAACACGTGGCTGACAAAAAGCACCACGTTTTTCGGAAAATAAGGATTAACGAGAAAACCGGCGAGCGTGCCCACAGCCGTCCACAAAACGGGGCGCCACTCGATGCGTCTCTCGCTCCAGAAAAGCGACGCAGACCAAATGACGGCCGCCGCGCCGAGCAGCACAAAAAGGCTGTAGTACCAGACGTAGAGAAACGCGAGCGGCGCGAGCCACCGGTAGCGCCCCTCAAAGAGCAGGTAAATGCCGACGATCAAAAAGACGATTGAAAGCGTCTGCGCGCGGGTCATGCTCAAGCGGTAGAGAAAAGGCGCGGCCGATGCGAGCAGAGCCAGCAGCCAAAGCGGCGCGTAGCGGATTCTGTAGAGCAGCATCAGACAGTAGCAAGAAACCACGCCCAAGCTTCAGAAAACAATGGCGGCCGCTTTCGCGCCGACGCGCAAATCTCCGAACCAGGTAAAAGGAATCAGGAAAAGATGAAACAGCAAATGATGATCAACATAATCTTGCGCATTGAGCGTCGTCAGCGGCAAATAGGGGAACGCATGCGGAAAGGCGCCGCGCAGCATTCCCTCCCACAGCAGGCGGCTCCACTTGATGTGGTAATAGCCGTCGACATCCAAAATGGCTGGCGTGCGAAATTGTAAGTAGAGAAAAACGAGGCCGACCAGGGCGGCGCCGCCGATCAAGTAAGTTGCGCGCGCTCGCTCTTCCTCCGCAGCAATTGCCGTGAAGCGTGATTGCACCGGCTCCTGCGCCGCAAAATCTTTGCTGATCTCTTGCATGCTGAAAAGCCCCTGCGGCCCCAAAGCGACAGTCCCGCTTGCTTTACCGGATCATCATCACAACTTGGCGCTCGCGGCCGCCGTCGAATTCGCAGAGATAAATGCCTTGCCAGCGCCCGAGCAGCAACGCGCCATCGTGAAACGGCACCGTCACGCTTGCGCCGACGAGGCTGGCTTTGATGTGCGCATCGGAATTCTCTTCGTTGTGGCGAAAGTCCAGGCCGTGCTGCGGCACCAGCGTGCGCAAAGCGAGCAACATGTCGCGCGGCACGTCTGGGTCGGCGTTCTCGTTAATGGTGAGGCCCGCCGTGGTGTGCCGCACGTAGAGCACGCAAATGCCTTCGCGCGCGCCGGAATCTTTCAGCCGGCGCTGCACCTCATCCGTAATCTCAACGAATTGTTCGCGCTCGCGAGAGCGCACCTTCAGAACATACATAACGCTTTGGAAGGCGGAAGGCGGAAGGATGAACATCAGGCCGGCAGAACTTTTGATTAAATCTTTCATCCTCAGCTTTCATCCTTCATCCTTCCGCCTTCCGCCTTCCGAGAGCGCTCCAGGCCAGCGGAAGCGCCGCTGCCGCGAGCGTAATCTTTGCCGCGTCGCCGACCACAAATGGGGCCACGCTTAAGCTGAACGCTTGAGCTGGCGATCCTGACCACACGGCGAACCAAGACCAGCCGCACAATAAGATCAGCGCGTTGCCAAGGGCGAGGGCCGCCACCGCAGAGAGAAAGCGTCGGTCCCAGCCGCGCTCCGCGAGCCACCCTGTGACAAACGCGGCGGCCGGATACGACAGCAGATAGCCGGAGGTCGGGCTCAGCAGCAAGTAGTGAATGCCGCCGTGGCCCGATTGGAAAACGGGCAGGCCAGCGGCGCCCTCGGCGAGGTACGCGATCATCGCCAGCGCGCCGAGCCTTGAGCCGAGCAGCGCGCCGGTGAGCAGCACGGCGAACGTCTGCCCCGTCATCGGCACTGGCGTAAACGGAAGCGGCACTGCCACTTGAGCGCTGAGCGCCGTCAGCAGACTAAATGAGAGCACCAGAAGCGCTGACCGCACTTCGTCGAGTGGAGTCAATACAACGCTCGAAAGCGTCTCGATCTTGGCTTGTGACATGGTTTTTAGGATAACAGCAGGAAGTGTAAATTTAAAGCGATGTCTTCCTTTGCGTCTTCACTTTGTGTCCTTTGCGTTTAAGTCTGCAGTTACCTAAACGCAAAGGGAAAGAGAAAACGGAAGCTTACGGTCGCACACCCAATACCGGGCACGGAGCGCGGCGGATGACATATTCCGCCGTTTTAGTCATCGCAGAATCGCCATCGCCGCCGCCGCACAACGCGGGAGTGATCGCTACTAAGTCCGTGTTGTTTTCGGCCGTATGTACGATGATCGATTCGGCCGTTCCGCCGCGCACCGTGTCGATGCGCTCAAGCGCGTCTTCGAGTCCGGCCGCGGCCATCATCGCGCGAACCGCGGCGTGGCCGCCATCAGCTGGCTGCTGCGAGTCGCCTTCGGCGAACACGCAGAGCACGTTGATGCGAGCCCCCGTCGCCCGTGCGATGTCAGCCGTGATCGGCAGCACCGCGCGCGATGCGTCGGTTAGATCGGTCACGTATGTCAGGCGGTCAAGGCGGCCGGTTGGGCGCATCGAGCGTCGCGCGCTGAAGAGCCGCATGACCACCGCCGGCGTCGGAGAGTCGCGCACCACCCGCTCGGCCACGCTTCTGCCGAGAAAGAATTGCGCGACATCCGAGCGCCCGTGCGACGCCATCACAATCAGATCGCACTTGCGCGCACGCGCTTTACGAATAATCACCTCGGCGTAAGTTTCCGTTTCGGCTTTTGAGATAATGCTGCGTTCCATTCTCACCGCCGAATCAGCGGGCTCCGGAAAATCACCGCTCGGTCCCATCGCTCCCCGCGTCTCCGCCGACGACACGTGCAGCGCGACGATTGTCGCTCCGCACGCCTCGGCCAACGTCGTCACAAACGGAAAAGCGCCGTTCGCGACCGCCGAAAAATCCGTGGGAAACAAAATCTTGCGAATCATAGAAGGAAGTGACAAGTGACAAGTGACGAGTGACAAGAGAGGAAAATTTTTCTTGTCACTCGTCGCTTTGGCTTTATGTCTGTGAAGTGATGCGCATGCCGTAGAAGGAGCGCCAGACGAAGACGACCGAGATGAGGAAAAAGATGGCCGCCAGAATCAAGGTGACCCGCGTGCCGTAATCGTTGGCCAAGCTCACCGCCAGTTCCACCGCCAACAGGCCGAAGAGTGTGGTGAATTTGATGATCGGGTTCATCGCCACCGACGAGGTGTCTTTGAACGGATCGCCCACCGTGTCGCCGACCACTGTGGCGTCGTGCAGCGGCGTGCCTTTTTGCTTCAACTCGACTTCAACGATCTTCTTCGCGTTGTCCCACGCGCCGCCCGCGTTCGCCATAAAGATGGCGTGGTAGAGGCCGAAGACGGCAATTG
>JBBJMB010000306.1:0-4457 GCA_037719755.1 Pyrinomonadaceae bacterium | reverse complement strand
CGTGGAGGTGTATTGCTGTCCGACCCGCCTGCTTCAGGTGGGGGGTTTCTGACGCGGCGCACACCCCCCCCCAGCTGAAGCAGGCGGTACTGACCGGATGTCTCACACAGTCGGTATCTTGGTGTGCGCGGCATATGATGCAAACGAACGCGTGTGCCGGCGCGCCCCACGCGAAACTGATAACGACGTGCGGCATCAATCGTCAGGCTTGTTGATCGAGCGGGAACGTTAGCGCCACGCGAAGATAAGTGTCAACTGTGGCTAGACAGTTTGTGCTCAAACGGTTAGGATTTGACCGCGGCAACTAAAATAGCACAGCCGTTTGCCGCCCAGCGCTGCCTGAGGAAGTCTTCCACGGCGCACGCTTTTGTCTCCTCAATTGGCAGCCATATGACCGATGGCTGTTCGCGATCCGCCTCAAAATAACGTGCCCCCTACTACTGCCGCCAACCGCCATCCGCCGCGCGTCACCAAGTATCATGAGCCGCCGCCAAGCTTCAAGCGGCGCTGGCTGCGCCGCATCCTGCACCCGATTCTGGTCGTCCCGATTATTTTACTAATCACGCTCGGCGCCTTTGTGCTCGGCTATTTCTACTTGCAGTTTTCAGAGCGCATTGATGCGCGCCTGCGCGGAGACATCTTTACGCGCGCCGCCGGCATTTACGCCGCGCCCAAGGAATTGCGCATCGGGGCCGCCATCTCCGCCGATGCTCTGGTCGAGCGCTTAAAGAGCGGCGGCTATGTCGAAAAATCTCAACAGGCCGACAACTCGCGCGGCCGCTACGCGGTGAATAACGGCGGGGTTGAAATCGACCCGAGCCGCGGCATGGTGATCGACGGAAACTTGCCTTACCCGCGCGTGCGCGTCGGGTTTGCGCGCGGCGGCAAAACCATTTCCGCGCTCACCGATCTGGACACGGGGCGACGGCTTGAGACCGCACTGCTTGAGCCGGAACTGATCACTTCAGTGAGTAGCGGCTCTGACCGAGAAGCGCCGCATCGTCGGCTACAGAGATCTTCCGCCCCACCTGGTGAAGGCCATTACGGTCACGGAAGATCGCTCTTTCTTTGAGCACCACGGCATCAATTTGCGCGGCATCGTGCGCGCATTTGTGCGCCGTTATGACGCCGATCCGAATTCCCCGATTGCGCGCCAAGGCGGGTCAAGCATCACGCAGCAGTTGGTCAAGAATTTGTTGCTGACGCCCGAGCGCACCTGGCGGCGCAAGTTCGCCGAAGCATACATGTCTCTGATCCTTGAGACGCGGCTTTCAAAAGAAGAAATCTTCGCCCTTTACTGCAACGAGGTTTATCTCGGACAGCGCGCCGGCTTTTCCATTAACGGCTTTGGCGAAGCGGCCGATAGTTATTTCAATAAAGACGTGACCGGCCTTAGTTTGCCCGAATCGGCGCTGCTTGCAGGCCTCATCCGCAGCCCGAATCGCTACAATCCGTATCGCCACTTCGACACCGCCCTGGGACGCCGCAATCAAGTGCTCGACTCTATGGCCCAGGCCGCCGAGATCAGCGCCGCCGGGCCGCGCGCCAAGTCCGTGGAGCTTAAGGTGGCCCCTGTGCGCGGTCGCATGGGTTCGGCGGACGCGCCGTATTTTGCAGACTACGTGCAGGGACAACTCAGTGAATTAATCGCTGACGAGGGCGCCGCGCAGCACCTGCGGATTTACACGACCATCGATTTGGAGTTGCAGCGGGCCGCTTATACCGCGGTCAACAAGCAACTCGCGGCGCTCGATAAGATTTACGCCAAGCGCGTCGCGCCCGGCACGCTGCAAGCGGCGCTGGTGGCGATGAACGCCGAGACCGGCGAGATCATCGCGATGGTCGGCGGGCGCGATTATGAAAAGAGCCAGCTCAACCGCGCGACCGAAGCGATGCGCCAGCCCGGCTCGGTCTTTAAGCCTTTTGTTTACGCCGCGGCCCTGAACACGGCTTATGAGCCGATTCCGCGCGTCATCACTCCCGCGACGATGTACCTGGACGCGCCGAAAACTTTTTCCTACGACACGCAGCAATACTCGCCGGGTAACTTCGGCGATGCGTATTCGAATAAATTGATTCCGCTGCGCGACGCGTTGGTGAAAAGCCTGAACGTGGTGACGGTGGAAGTGGCGATGGAAGTGACCATCGGCCGCGTCATGAATTTGGCCACCAAGGCCGGTTTGCCGCGTCCCGCCAAGCCTTATCCGTCGATGGCGCTCGGAGCCTCGGAAGCCACACCGTTGCAAATCGCTTCGGCTTACACGTCATTCGCAGCCAAAGGCGTGCGCGCGACGCCCGTGACGATCAACCGCATCACCAATGGCAAAGGCCAGACGGTGATCGCGCCGACGACGCAAAAAAATCAAGTGATGACGCCGGAAGTCGCCTTTGTGATGACTTCATTTATGAAAGACGTGGTCAATCGCGGCACGGCCGCGAAATTGCGAGCGCGCGGCTTTAAAGCGAACGTGGCCGGCAAAACCGGCACTTCGCGCGACGGGTGGTTTGCGGGCTACACGCCGAAGATCGTGTGCGCCGTCTATGTGGGCTTTGACAACGGCTCGCAGCTCGGACTGACGGGCTCAGACTCGGCGCTGCCCATCTGGGCCGACTTTATGAGCGCCGCGCTCATCGCGCACCCCGAGTGGGGCGGCGATTGGGAAATGCCGCCGGGCGTGCAGCAAGCCGAGATCGATTTGAGCACCGGAATGCTGGCCGGCGCCGCGCCGCAGCCGGCGGCGAACGGCGACGGCGAAATGACGCTCGAGCAGATTACGATCAAGCCAATCGTGAAAAGAAAAGAATACTTTATCAACAACACGGTGCCGACCGAGCAGACCGACGTGAGCACTGAAGAGAACGCTCCCGAGTTGCCGGAGATGGGCGACCAAAACGGTCTGCAAAACGGCGACCTTCTGCCGCCCGCATTCCCGGCCGAACCGCCGCCCTTGGATGATTACATTCCGGCGGAGCGCGCACCCACTTTGCCCAGGCTTGAGGGCAGAGGCGTGCGTCAACCGGACGGCTCGACGCGACTGATGGGAACCCTCACGCTCGACATAGACCCGGCGACCGGCCTCATCGCGGCGGCGACCTGCCCGGTCATCAGATCAAAAAGCTTCCAGATCGGCCAGCAGCCAACGCAGTACTGCGGCCCCGATCACCACGCCGGAAACATCAGCACGCCGCCCGCAACCCGGCCCCGACTGGTCGCTCCTTAATTCGCTTCTCGATGTGGAATCGAACCCTCTGCGTCTGTTTGCGTCTTACTCTTTGCGTTTCTTTGCGTTTAGGTAAGCCATACTTAAACGCAAAGCACCGCAAAGAGAAAGACGCAAAGAGACGCAGAGAGAGAAACGTTAAGCTCCGATCCTGAAACGCGAATTATTTGATTGAAGCGTGTATTTCAGCTTCGACATCGGCAGGGTCGGAAGCCCGCTCGACGATGGTTTGCTGATGAAGCGGCGACAAGCGACGCACATTCTCGACGGCGCGCGCGAGCACGTCGAGCACGTAATCCACTTCCTCCTCCGTCGTATCCTTGCCGAAGCTGAAGCGGATCGAGCCGCGCGCCAACGCGTCGCTGCGGCCAAGCGCGCGCAAAACGGGCGAAGGCTCGATTGACCCTGAAGTGCAGGCCGAGCCGGTCGAGACGGCGACGCCCTGCATGTCCAAGTTGATTAAAAGATTTTCGCCCTCAACATCGCGAAAAGAGATGTTTGAAAGGTGCGGCAGGCGCTTGTCCCGATCGCCGTTTAAGACTGCGTCTGCGATGCGCTCGGCCACAGTGGTTTCAAATTTGTCGCGCAAGCGGCGCAGGTGCCGGATTCTTTCCGGCAGTTCCTCGCGCGCAAGCGTGGCCGCGCGCCCGAAGGCGACGATGCCCGCCACCGCCTCTGTGCCCGCCCGGCGTTCGCGCTCCTGATGCCCGCCGACGCTTTGCGGCATGAAACGCACGCCGCGCCGCGCATAAAGCGCCCCGACGCCCTTCGGCGCGTTGAGCTTATGGGCCGACATGGAAATCAGATCACAACCGAGCGCCTCCACGTCGACGCTCATCCGGCCGAGCGCCTGCACCGCATCCGTATGCAGCCATAATTGACGGCGGCCGCGCTCGCGCTCCGCGCGCACCAGCGCGCCGATCTCGGCGATGGGCTGGATGGTGCCGATCTCATTGTTGGCGAGCATCACCGTGATGAGCACCGTGTCGGGCCGCAGCGCGGCGCGCACATCTTCGGCGCGCACAATTCCTTCTTCGTAGATTGGCAACTGGGTCACTTCCCAGCCGCGCTTTTGCAGTGCGCCGCAGACGCCGCCGACCGCCGAATGTTCGATGGCGGAAGTGATGATGTGGCGCCCGTGCGCCTGCGCGCTTTCCGCGATGCCGCGAATCGCCAAATTGTCAGATGCAGTGCCGCCCGAAAGAAAAATGAGTTCATGCGTACGAGCGTTAATCA
>JBBJMB010000305.1:0-4471 GCA_037719755.1 Pyrinomonadaceae bacterium | reverse complement strand
TCGAAGGCAAGGCCGCCTTTCTGTTTTCAATGAACGAGCGCAAGAAACGGCCTTAGCCGACGAGGTGCTGTTGGCCGACAAATTCCCCGAGCGAGCGCGGCCGCATACGCTCCGCCAGCGGAGCCCCCGCGCTCGCCTCGGCGCTGGCGGGCGGTTCCGGCTCGGCGAAAAGATTCATGGTTTGCCGTGATGACATAAAGCTTAAGCGAGCATCTCTGCCGCAATTTTCCGGTTAGATTAGCATATTCGGTGCGCCTCGCGGAGGTGGCCGAAAACGGGTTCCGCTAATAGCGCGGAACGCAGCTGCGATCCGCGTCGTATACGGAAACGAGCACGCGGACGGAAGGGCGCGGCTCGCCAAATGATCATCGGGATTAATTGAAACGCCTCTGGAGGATTTGGTTATGAAGGAAGCGAAAAACGTTTTGAGAGTGGTCGGAATCATTCTTCTCGCACTCTTTGTTTTGCTGGTCGGGTTGCCGCTGGCCTTGGCCGCCGCGGGCGTGGTGTTAAGCGGCATCGGGTTTTTGTTTAGCCTCGCCGTCGCGCTCATTAAACTCGCGGTGCTTCTGGCAATCGTTTATTTGATCCTCACCTTTATTAGAGCCATTCTGCGTTAGGTCCGGTATCGAAAGTCTTCTCTCTGTGACTCTCTCTCTCTGCGTCTTTTCTTTGTGTTTCTTGGCGTTTAGGTATGACTGACCTAAACGCCCAGCAATTCTCGGTTTGACTTACAGGTCTTAACCTGCGCAGCAGGTGGCAAATAAAGCCCCGTGCGTCAGCGCGGGGGTAGCAACAGCACACATATTTCAAGCCCATGAAATGGGCGACAAACGTCTATCGCCCGCCTGCGCAGGCTAAAGAGACAGGGGGTGACGTGCGCGCGCTCGCGCACGGGGCTTTATGCTGCCGCCCGCCTGTGCGGGCTGAGAACGTTTCAAACCGAGAATTGCTGCTGCCAAGAAACACAAAGAAAGACGCAAAGAGTCACAGAGAGAAAGATCTCTAAACGTTGAACCGAAAGTTAACTACATCTCCCTCAGCCATCGCATACTCCTTGCCTTCGAGCCTCAATAGACCCTGTTCGCGCGCGGCCGCGTAGGATTTCGCGCGCACCAGATCCGCATAGCCCACAATCTCCGCCCGAATAAAGCCGCGCTCGATATCCGAGTGAATCGCGCCGGCGGCCTGCGGCGCGCGCGTGCCTTGTTTGATCGTCCAGGCGCGCACTTCTTTTTCGCCCGCCGTCAGAAACGACATCAATCCGAGCAGCCGATACGCGCTTTTAATGAGATCGTTGACGCCGCTTCCCTCAAGCCCGAGCGAGCGCAAATAATCCCCGCGCTCTGCGAGCGCCAATTCCACCAGCTCGGCTTCGATTTGCGCACAAATCGGAACCACTTCGGCGTGCTGCTCGCGGGCGATACGCTGCACGGCGCGGACGTGCGCATTGTCGCCGGGCGCTGCGAGCGACGCTTCTTCGACGTTGGCGGCGTAAACCATAGGCTTGGTGGTGAGCAAAAAGAAGGAGCGCACGAGCGCCTGCTCGTCGTCTGAGAGAGGGACGCCCCGCGCGGGGCGGCCTTCCTCAAGCGCGGGCTGCAATTTATCGAGCACTTCGAGCTCAGTTTTCGCCGCTTTATCGCCGCTTTTGGCCGTTTTCTGCGCCTTTTCGCGCCGTCGCTCGACGGACGAAAGGTCTGCGAGCAGTTCGATCTCAATTGTTTCGATGTCGCGTTGCGGATCAATTGAGCCCTCCACGTGAATCACCGATTCGTCCTCGAAGCAGCGCGACGTGCACGATGGTGTCGGTCTCGCGTATGTTGGCGAGAAACGATTGCCCAACCCTTCGCCCTTTGAAGCTCCCGCACCAGCCCGGCGATGTCCAGAAACTCTACGGTCGCGGGCACAATAACGCTGGTTTTAACGATCTTGGCCAGCGGCTCAGTCGTTCATCGGGCACGGGCACGACGCCACGTTGGGCTCGATGGTGGCGAAAGGATAGTTAGCCGCGAGCGCCGAAGTCTGCGCCGTCAGCGCGTTAAATAGTGTCGACTTCCCGACGTTCGGAAGTCCGACGATACCCGCACGAAGCATATATTTACCTCAATAATTCCGAATCAAAGCTTTCAACCGCAGATGAAACAAACATTGTAGATTATCGCTTCTCACAAGTTTAGTACACCGGGCGCGGCCAACGGCTTCTCCCTCTGCGTTTCTTTGTGTCTTTCTCTTTGCGATACTTTGCGTTTAAGGTAAGTCTCACCTAAACGCAAAGCATCGCCAAGTGAAGACGCAAAGAAGCGCAGAGATTAGGTCAGACCCGGAATGGCGTGTGGTTCACTTTCGCCCCGCGGCAAGAAACGGTCGCAGCGCGGCGTCGATTTCGGCATCGGAGACGGGGCGGACTTTTTTGAAGACCATCACGAGCGGATGATCGTACGCCGTAAAGCTTTCATCGGCGAAACCGCCGTTAATGGTCAGCGGCGCAGGTTTGTATGACGCGAGCGGCGATGGAACGGGCAAGTCGGGGGCCGTAAACGTGTCTTCGTAAAACGCAACTCCGGCGAAGTGCGGGTAAGCTTCGGAGAAGTGAACAAGCTCGTAGCCGAGCTTGCCGCTAAAGAGAAGCTCGTAGTAGCGCCGGCTCATCGGGTATCGCTCCGGCTGGCGCGGCACAGTGCCGTAAAGGCGATTGGAGTAGAAAACGATGTAGTCGCCAGCAGCCAGCAGGCGCTTAATCATCGCCAGCTTGGCGGGCGCGTCCGCGTCGTACATCGGCAGTTCGGGCACCTGCGGCGGATGTTTGAATGTGGCGCTCAGTCCGGCCAAGCTTTCCTCCCAATGCTCTTTAAGCGGCGTGGCTCCGGCGGGAACATTACGGTTGATCCATGCCGCCGCTTGGTTGGCCGTGTGCGGGGCCGTGTAGATGCTAAAGAACGCGAGCGCCCAGAAAAGAGCGCCGGCGGAGACGAAACATGTTAAAGCTGTCGGCAGATAACGCAGCGGCGATTGTTGCTGCGCGCCAAGACGAGTGAATCTTCCGCGCATTTGATCAAGGGCGAGCGCCGCGGCGAGCGCCAGGAAAGGCAGCAGCGGCAAAATGTAGCGGAGAAATTTAGCGTGAAAGCGGCCGATAATTAAAAAGTAAGGCACCATCCAAGTGAGCAGCAGAATGGCGCCCGCGGAGCGTTGCCGAACAGCCATTAAGATGAGAAGCGCCCACCCGGCGAGTCCCGCCACGCCGAGCGGCCACCCAACCGCCCATCGCAGAATCTGACCGATAAAGTAAAGGTACGGGATCGTCCCTATGTACTGCTGCGTGTAGGGAACTTGTCCTTCGCCGGTCACAATGATGCCGTTTTGCTCGCTGATGCTTGCCGCGAGGCCGGAAAAATCCAAATAGGCGTAGGGCTGAAAGAGAAAGCTCAATAGGAAAAAACCCACCGCGGATGCGGCGGCGACGCGCGCGAGTTGCGCGAGCGACGGGCGCGGCAGATGTGAATCAGACGGCAGGCGGCAACCGAACCAACACAGCGCGAGCGCCACCGGCACCACCGCAACGATGGGCGCCGCGCTGAACTTACTCGCGAGCGCCATCCCTGCTGCCGCCCCGGTCAGAAAACCGCTGTAGTCGCTTGGCTCGCGAATTATTTCCGCAGCGCAGAAGATGGTGAGCAAAATAAAGAAGTTGAGCGTAATGTCTGTCGTAGAAATGCGAATGCTGGATGCTGAGCACCGTCAGCGCGTAAAAGAGCGCGCCGAATGCCCACCCATTCTCCGAAAAGCCTGCGGCCGAGAAGAAAAACCAGCAGGATCGCGCCCACATCCAGAAGGCTCGAAAGGGCGCGCCCGACGAGCGGGATGTAATCATACGTCGTCCACTTTTTATCGAATCCGCCGAGCACCCAGGCGACGACTTTGGTGAGGTAAACGGGAAGCGTGCCGTAAGCGAAGTTGCGCGCTCGTTTGGCGCTCACATCGTAGTAAGGATTAAGCGGAGAGCGCCGCGTATCCATAAATTCATCGACACTACCGGGCCAACCCAGCGAGCTGGTGATCATCGTGATCCACCGCTCATCCGGGTGATAATGCGCGCCTTGATCCCAATTAAGGCCGTAAAGGCGCATGAATCCGCCGATCAAAAGCGCCGCACAAAGCACGATGAGCGTCAGCTTGCCCGCGGGCAACAGGGACGTGAAAAACGATCGCCGCGACTCGTGATGCTCGGTCTTGGGCGAATAAACATCGTCCGCGGAAGAACGCCTCGCCTCATCAACCGGGGCGTGTGGCTCGACGGTGACGACGATGGCGGGGAGCCTGTGGACTTGGAGCTGAGCGCCTGTGGGCAGATCAGTTGGTTCCGCAGGCTCGATTGCGCCGTGGTGATAAACCGCGTCAACGACCGACCCCGCATCCGACGAAGAGGTTGTTGTTTGAGACGGCGGGTCGGTTTGAGGAAGCTCTTTAT
>JBBJMB010000304.1:0-4476 GCA_037719755.1 Pyrinomonadaceae bacterium | reverse complement strand
TCATGTTCTTCGTGCTTTTGAACATGATGTGCTCGAAGAGATGCGCGAAGCCGCTGCGTCCTCCCGGATCGTCCTTGGAGCCGACGTGATACCAGACCTGAATCGCGACGGTCGGGCTCGCGTGGTCTTCGACGGCGAAGAAGCGTAGGCCGTTTGAGAGCGTGCGTTCGCGAAAATTGAGGCGCGGTACAGAGGAGGCCGCCTGGACTTGTTGTGCGGCGGCGCAAGGCGCTGTGATCAAAAGCGCGGCGCAGAGCACAAGGCATGGCACAATTTTTTGAGGCATCACGATTTTGAAAATCTCCGATTGATGTTGAGTATTAACAGCGGCCACGTTAACTTTGGATGTCATCTGAGCAAGCGCGTGTTGCATTTGTCAAACTTTCCGGTGCCGCTTCAGCCGAACCGCCGAACAGCCGAACCGCGCCGGTTGTTCGCCGCTTCTATTTCAGTTAATCTGCGATCCGCACGGGCGCGAATCGTTTGATGATTCGCGCCCGTGCGGAAGAAGACACTAATCACCGACCACAACTTCATTGATGAGCGCCACCACAAGCAGCGGCGGCGGCCGAAGCAACGCCTTGGAAAATTCGCCCCAGATCTTGGGCGCGGCCGAAGTGCCGATCACGGCGCCGCTGCGCAATCTGGGACTGACGCTCGCTCTCACGCTCGCGACGCTCGCCGCAGTGGGCGCCGCGTGGGGTGTGGTCGGCTACGAAATGCTGATTGTGGCGATGGGCTGGCCGCACGTCATCCTCGGCTTCATTTTTAATTTTGGCAAGGTGCTGCGCGGCGAAAGCGGCACCCGCGCATCGTTCGCGCTGCTCACCTTGCTGACGCTTTTCTTCTGGAGCCTGCATTACCTGTTCGCGCTCACGGCGCTCATCTACGTCTACTTCCTTTACCACGCCTTTCGCGATGAGATCGCGATTTACCTGAACACTCGCAGCGGCCCCGCCGGCCGCGCTGCGAGCGTTTACAGCATGGCCGGAGTCGCGCCCCTCATCCTGTTGATGTTGGTCGTTCCGCAGCCGGCGGCCTTCAGGCAAGACCTCAGACGTGTGGAACTAACCGGCGCAGACTTGCTGCCGTACGGCGGCTGGGCGTTGCTCGCCTTTCGGCCCATAGAGAATTCGCGCGGACGTGAGTTTTACTTTACGCTCCAAGCCCCTCACACAGAGGGCATGCGCGCGTTCACAACTTTAGCGACGCCCGGCGATTCACGCGAAGCGGGCGAAATGCGCGTCGGTGATGAGCGGTGGCCGGGGGCGGCCGATTTACATTTTCAACCTTTCTATGCGGGCGAGAGCCGGGAACCCCCGGGAGCGGCAAAAGGCGGTTTTGTTCCGGTGCTGCTCACCGGAGGCCACCGCGTCGGGCAAACGTTTACGGCCGAGCGCGACAACCTTTCCGGCGTCTGGATGCCGCTTGAGGTGCTTGAGGACGATGCTCACGAAACCCGGTTTCTTTTCCGCCTGGCTTCTCCGGCGCTGCTTCCGCTGTCGCCAGCGGCCGCCAACGTCAGGTTTTTGTTGATCTGCGCCCTTGGTTTTCTGGTGCTCTGGCGTTTGGTGCCGCAATTGAAAGTGAATCGGGAATTATGGTCGTATCTGGCCGTCTTTGTGTTGCTTTTCGCCATTTTGCAGGCGGGCCTGAAAGCGTCAGCGCGCGCGGGCTACGTGGTGCCGATGATTTTCCAGTTTGTGGTCGTGTTTCATTACTGGAGCTGGTATGTGTTCTCGTTTAAGAAAACGCGCCGCGCGGTTGCTGCGGCGCCGCCGGGTGGGGCAAGCCTCTACGACCGCATGCTCGCCCGGCTTCGCCACCGCCGCTCATTCCTCACCGCAGTGATTACGCTCAACGCGGCGTCCGGGCTGTGTGCCTTTTATTTCTACCAAGCAACCGCAGCGTCTTCGCCGCTTCGCTTCTTTTTGGATTATCACTACTTTCTTTACATTTTGGTTCTTCACGTCACCTTCAGCTTTGCGCCAAGAGGCGCGACCCTTAAGGCATGGATGGGAAAGGCGAGGCAAAGCTAAAGCACCTGTCCGACAATCTTCTGGATTGTCGTTGACGCTCTCAGAAATCAAGCTTCATAGCTTGGTGTGAACGCGACAATCGAGAAGATTGTCGGACACTGTGGCCACAGTGATATCGGCCGCAGAAGAAACATCCCTGACATCGCACTCACGTTAAATTGCGCTGCGCCTCGGCGAGTTCCGACATCTTGATCTTCTTTTTTAGTCCAGATCAAGCGGGTTGCGGTAAGGTTTATCGCCTTCTTTTTCGGCCCGCTTCATTGCGTCGCGAAACTTTTCATCAAGCAGCCGCTCGCGATCCTTCATGGACCCCAACTCCTGTGCGAAGATTTGGTTGCGCACCTCTTTTTGACGATCCAAATCTTTTCTCATCTCATCAAACGAGGCGGTCGGCTTGGTCTTTTGTTCGTGCGAGATCAGCGCGCCCGTTTGGGCGTCGATTGTTAAGGTGGCCTCGCAACACGGGCAAAAAATGGTGAACCGCGATGTGTCTCCTGTCATTTTAAACCTTTCTCCGGAAACCCGGCCCAAACGTCACACCGCAAGTCGGGGACACCTCTTGGCCGAGGCGCCCCGACTTGGATCACGCTTGTTCCTCAAGCGGCAGCGATGCTCAACAATTAAGGTGTGACCGCGTTCTTCACTGCGCCGCCCACTTTCTTAGCGCCGGCGACGGTCTTTTTGCCCACCGTTTTCGCGGCATCTCCGGTCTTCTCGGCGACCGTTTTGGCGCCGTCAACCGTCTTTTCGCCCACGGTCTTGGCCGCTTCGCCGGTCTTTTTCAGCGCGCCTTCGGTTTTATCTTTGGCGTCCGAGGCGAAGTCGCCCGTTTTATCAGCTGCCTTTCCAAGACCTTCTTTGGTGGCCGAAGCCGCGTCCTTCGATTTGTCGGCCACGAAACCGGCCGCACCGGCGAGGGCGCTTCCGGTCGCATCCAGGGCGCGCTCCACATCACCCTCCGGCAAATCTTTATAATCGCCGGTGCGCGCATACACGCGCGCCGTTCGTTTACCCGCGCGCGTCGTGACCACCACGCGCTCCACATGCTCGTGCTCCTTGAAGGTGCGCGTCTCGGTTTTGACGCCGCCCGCCTCTGCGACCTCGATCTCGGAGTTGTCCGGGGCCGTGAGAGCGGCGGAGCCGGCCGAAGTGTTGGAAACGGACGTGTTAGCTGCTGATGATGATGTTGTTGTTGTCGCCGCCACGTTGGCGTTGATGTTGACGTTATTGGCTGCCGGCTCACAGCCGACGGTGGCCAGAAGAAGCGAGAGGGCCAGCGCGCTGTAGCCGGCGAAGTGTTTGATACGCAATTGAAAAATCCTCCATAAGCTTTTTTTCTGCAGGTGTCAGGCGAGTAGCGGGCGGATCATCCGCGTCGCTTTCGCGTGAGCATAAACCGCGCTTATTTTGCGGGCATAGTACTCATTATTTTCGGTTCCTGTAAAGATGCGACGTCTGTTAAGATGAAGCCAGATGGCGTTTCCCCGAGCCGGGAAGTCATACCGCTTGTTCCTCAAATCCGCAACGGCGTTTGATGCTTTCAGTAAATCGCTCAAGTTTTAGCCGAGGCGAGAGACCAAACGCTTCGGTGTTCGGTATGTTCGTCGTCACCGTGAGATATTCGCCTACCGGCCGCACGTCTGACCAAAGGATCGAATCTTCATGAAAATTTACCGCGTGTTTCTCAAAAACGGCACCGAACTCAAAATCAAAGCCGAGGGCTACCGCTTTACTGATGATCGCTACGCCGTACAGTTTTATCGCCACGGCCAGAAATCATTCCTGATGTTTTCGTTTACGCCGGCGAGGTCGCAGCAATTCTCCCTGACAAACAAGCGAAGGGCGAAGGAGCTGATGATCCCGCACGAGGCTAAGCAGCGCATCAAGGCATGCTCGCGCTCGGCCGTGAGAAGGCGGCCGAGCGCTCGCCGGATCTTGAATGAAACAAAGGAATGTGAGCGATGAAATCATATTTTTGGATTATAGTTTTAATGTGCGGCCTGCCGCTTGTCGGGCTCGGCCAAGATCAGCGAATTTGTAAAGACAAGGTAACTCCGCCGGGCTACCGAGTGGTTGGCGAAACGCTGGCCCCTGAATGCGGGCAAACGGCGTGGATTATCCGCAAGCACGGAGCAGCCGCGCCGCCGCTGATTGCTTCGCGGCAAAACGAAATGGAGCTGGGAGAGAGCGCCCCCGGCTCCGAGAAAAGATTGATTCGCAAACTACAAAGCGCCAGCAAAACAGCCGTCAATGTGCCTTTCATCATCAGCGGCACCATTGAAGCGAGCTCTTATTACTTCGGACCTTATGGCGAGGCCGTGAAGACGCACCACGCGTTTGAGGTGAAAGACGGCACGGGCGTCGCATTTGTTTATGCGTTGCGAGAGGAATCAAACGCTTTGCGCAAAAAGATTGTCGCACGCAAAAACAAAGCCCG
>JBBJMB010000303.1:0-4479 GCA_037719755.1 Pyrinomonadaceae bacterium | reverse complement strand
GAATTAAATTAGATGAGAAACGAATCGCGCTCCAGAGGCAGCGGTCCGCTGTCCGGCGGCGAACGCGCAACCAATACAGGCGGTTTTCGCCCCGCCGCCCCGCCATCGCCAACTGAAACGTCACCCAATACTCCGGCCAGCAGTTCAGCCTCGCCGGTGGTGGCCATTTCTCGCAAGCTCGGAGCGGCTGAAATCAACACCGCGATTGTCCATTACTATCGCGGCGAGATTCAACGGTCGAACACGTGGCGTAACCGCCTCGATACGACGACCAACTGGGCGGTGTTGACCACAGGCGCGACGCTTTCTTTTGCTTTTACGGCGCCCTCAAACCCGCACTTTGTGATCCTCATCAACAGCGTGCTCGTCTCCTTCTTTCTCTTTATGGAGGCGCGCCGTTACCGCTACTATGAGATTTGGTCAAGCCGCGTGCGCATGCTTGAGACCGGATACTTCGCACACATTCTTTTGCCCGGCAGCGGAGTCGACAAAGACTGGGCCGAGCGCTTGGCTCACGATCTGCTGACGCCCCATTTTACCATCAGCGAATGGGAAGCCGTCGGGCGTCGGCTACGCCGCAATTATCTGTGGATCTTTTTGCTCTTGGCGGCCAGTTGGAACCTGAAGGTTTACCTGCATCCAACTCCGGCAATTGATTTCGATGTTGTCGTGGCGCGCGCCGCAGTTGGTTTGGTCCCCGGATCCATTGTTTTTCTGATCGGCGTCGTTTTCAACACGGTCATCTTAATTTTCGCATTGGCCACTGTGCGCCTGAAAGAAGCGACCGGCGAAGTTTTGCCTCAGCACGACTTTTCGCTGCCGTCTTTGCAACGCATGAAAGACTGGTCCTTTAAGAAGCGAGAACGTCGGGCGACAGTGCGCCGCGCCCAGCGAGCGCGCGAGCGAGTGCGCACATCAACGTCGAGCATGACGGGCGAGTGGAAAAAGCCTGAAAAAGAGCCGGCCAGCAGCGGCAAATAGTATTCAATGTAACCACCGCAAGCCGCTTGAGCCTGCGGCAGCATGTAGCCACAGGCGCTAGCGGCCTGTGGGGGATGCACCACCTCTCATGTCGAGCCTGCGGTAGCAGGCGGCAGAAAAGTTTGATGTGCCCGACACTTCCTATCGCCCGCTCACGCGGGCTCGAATTACCTTTTCGCCACAGCTTTTCTCTGCGCGGCTGGCGCGCCGCCGGTGTTGAGGTCTACGGGCGCGGGATAGCCTTTTCCTTTGAGGGCGGCGATTTCCAGGATGATCTCTTTTTCGCCCTTGATGTTGCGCGTCACTTTGTCGCTCTCATTGGCATTCTGGCGAGCGTTGTTATTAGCGGCGGGCGTCGGCGTTTGGTTAGGCTCCACCAATTTGCCGGTTGCGCCACGCGCCATTTTTTGAAGCGCGTTCATGATGCGCGTCTTTTCTCCTTCGGCGAGCTCATCGAGGCTAAGGCCCTGCGCTTCAAACACAGAGCGCAAATTTTCTTCCGTGTTGGTGCCGCGGTCGTAAACGTCGCGATAGATGTGCAGCCGTCCGTCTTCGGCAACAATTGTTTCATACCGCAGATCAACCGGCACAGGCTTCTCGAGCTTCAGGTTCTTCGTCTCGGTGCGATTTCCTTCGTACTGCGCCACATCTTCCGGCGAAATTTGGGCGCCGCCCAGCTGACCCAAAAGCTGCGAAAATTCCTGAACTTGCTTGTCCGTGAGCCCGACGCAGCCGTGTGAAGCGAAGCCGCCGAGTCGCGCCGGCAATTTGCCGCCGTGAATTAACGAAGGCATTCCGATCGGGATTTTGATCACGCCCAAAGGATTCAGCTTGCTGCCCGCTTCGACTTTCTGGCCGACCTTCACTTCGTTTGATGATTCGACCCAAGGCTCGTCGGGCGGCGTCCACGTCGGATTGAAAATAATGGAAGTGGCTTGGCGCATGCCTGATGGTAGCGGAAACTCCGGGTATCCGATGCCGATTTTATAAGACTTGACGAGGCGGCCGTTATCGAAAACGTCCATGCGGTACGCGGGCGCGTTAACCACAATTCGCGTATCGGTCGGAACCGCATTCGGCTTGTCGCCGGAAAGAACTGCGTTGCCTTCGCTCCAGCGCGTGCGAATCAACTCGGAGAGCTGGCGCGCTTTGTCCTGACCAAGCTCAGCCGCGCTTTTCTCCGCGTACAGCGCATGAGCGGCGCCCGTCGAACCGCCGCGCTCCTCCGCTTCACCTTCGCGCAGCTTCGCTGTTTCCGCGCGCGCCATCGCGCGCAGCTTGGTGACCTGCTCGTCGCTCATCTGCAGCTTGCTTTTCAACTCGGAGGCGAAAGAATCATCCGCAAAAAACGCATCGAGCACCGGAAAAGTGATGGCCAGGTCTTCGTTTGCGGCCGAAGGAGCGGCGGCGGGCGTGGGCGCGATGCTATTGGTGTTGGCGGCGGTCGCCGGCACTGCAGCATTCGCGTTTGCTGTTGTCACGCTTGGTTGCTGCTGCGGCGGCGCCTCGCAGGCGATGAAACCAAGTAGGCACAAAAGGCTGAGAGTGAGGCCCGCTAATTGTCGTTTGATCTTTATAGTCAAGAAATTTTCCTCAGAGTGGAAGATGGAGGTTTCACCAACCGCTGAACTGAAAGCGGTCAGACGAGCACGAAGACGGCGGTGGAGGCAAGATTCATGCCCGGGCTTTTCCGCGGTAGAATCGGCTTAGCGCTTAAACAACGAGTAGGGATTGAGATTTTCGCCTTCCCAGTAACGCTTGGGATCAGAGATGATCCAGACGGAGAAGTGCAGGTGGTAGTTGCCGGAGCCCGCATTGCCGGTGTCGCCGACGTAGCCGATCACGCTTCCCTGCTTGGCGAATTGGCCTTCGGCTAAGTTCGCTTCGTACCGGTCAAGGTGGGCATAGTAGTAAACAATTCTTTCATCGATGCTCAGCTGATAGATGGTGATTCCGCCGCGTTCGCTTTGCAAAAGCTTGGTGATGCGGCCGTCGGCGGCGGCGAGCACCGGCGTGCCTTGCGCGGCCATAATGTCGATAGCGTTGTGAACGCGGCTCTCCGACCGAGCGTCGCTGAATGTGTCTTGCAATTCTTCGGGCCGCACGCCCGCGACTGGAACAATCAAATCAGGGATCACGACGATCGCGGAAGACTCGGCGGTGGGCGCGGGCGGCGGCGTCTGCTGAACGAGCAAAGTTTCGGACGTGGTCGGTGTTTCGCGAGCGGCCGAAGACGTTTGATCCGGTTGAGGACGGTAGGACGGTTTTTCGCAGCCAGCGATTGAAGCCGCGACAATGATTGCCAAAAACAAGCGAATTTTGTGATTGGCGGCCGGGGTGCGAGCCATCAATGCGATCCTCAACAATTGTTGGTCTGAGGCTGTAATCTTCCTCTGCGTCTCTCTGTGTCTGCTCTCTGTGATTCTCTCTCGTTTAAGTATGTCTCACCTAAACACAGAGAATCACAGAGAAAGGCTGTTGGCACAAGACACACCCATGACCCGGGTTTACTTGGGGCGAGCGCATTTGCGCCGGAAGATCAAGGCGGTGGATAATGCGCGCCGTGCTGTGGGCTTCGCACCGTTATGCTTGTGACCATACCATTTCTTCAGCCAGGACAAAATGATGTTTATGAAAAACCGCTTGCTCGCCCTGACGATTCTCTTTTCAATGCTCGCTTACGCCGGCGCTGCTGCTGTGCCCCCGGCGGTCGAAACCATCAAGTTTGAAAGCAAGCTCGTCGGCGCCGTGCTGCCTTACAACGTGGTGCTGCCGCCGGATTACTCGCTTCCGACGGCGCGCAACCTGCGCTTTCCGGTTCTTTATCTTTTGCACGGATTAACGGGTCATTACGGCGATTGGGTGAGCAAGTCGAAGCTCACTGATTACGCCGCGCGCCACCGCATCATCATCGTGACGCCCGAGGGCAACAACGGCTGGTACACGGACAGTCCGGTTAAAGAATCGGAAAAGTACGAATCCTACATCATGCAGGAATTGATTCCCGACGTTGAGCGGCGCTTCCGCACTCTTTCGAGCCGTGAGGGCCGCTCCATCGCCGGTCTGTCGATGGGCGGCTACGGAGCGCTCAAGCTCGGCATGAAACATCCGGACAAGTTTGTGTTCGCCGGCTCAATGAGCGGCGCACTCGGCGCGGCCGCATGGACGGACGCCGTGATTAACACAGAGCCGGCGAAAAGCTCGATTATGCAAGCCTTCGGGCCCGCCGATCACGCCGCGAGGCCGGCCAACGATCTTTTTAAAATGGCGGCAGCGATCACACCGGAGCGCATCGCTGCGCTTCCCTTTTTGTACGTTGACTGTGGAAACGAAGACTTTCTGATTCAAATGAACCGCAGCTTCGTCGAAGCGCTGGTGAAGCAAAAGATTCCGCACGAATACCGACAACTTCCCGGCAAACACGACTGGCCCTACTGGGACAAACAAGTATGCGAATCAGTAGTTGAAATTTATGTTTGTTGAAAACAAGAGACTTAC
>JBBJMB010000302.1:0-4479 GCA_037719755.1 Pyrinomonadaceae bacterium | reverse complement strand
CATCATCGGGCTCGGCTTCATGTAAGTTTCGGTCACGGACATCGCGGGCAGCTCGACCGGAAAGCCGCCCGCCTGCCACACGCCGCGCTTAACTTCGTCAGCCCGAGTTCTAAAGTGGCTGTGACATGGATTCAAATCGCTCCACGTATTGATGATCGCGACGACCGGCTTGCCCGCAAAGTCGTCCGGCGAGTAACCCATTTGCTTGGCGCGAGACCGGTGGCCGAAAGCGCGCAAATTGTTCGTTCCGAACCATCGGTGGCTGCGCAAATCTTCGGGCTGTTTTCTTTGTGTCATAATGCGATTATTGATCGGCAGCTCGCGCGTCGCGCCGCACCGCCACCACGCTGATTGAATGCGGGGGAAGTGTGAGCCGCAACTGCGAGCGATCATTGTTCTTAAACGTGGTGGTGTTGATGGCGATCAGCGCAGGGTTTTCCGGCGTGTTCGCGGCATCAAATCTGTCATGAGCGATTTGGCGCAGCGTGCTTTCGCTGCTCGCAGGAAAGCCGGAGATGTTAATGACCGCCGGAATCTCCGCGCCGGTGTGGCGGTTGACGAGGTAAAAGCGCGCTTCGTCGCCGCGCGGCGAGACGAGGGCGAGCGCGTCCACATAAGGCACGTCGGGTATCTGCGGCACCCGGCGATTTCCGTTTCGCACATCGTACATCGGCGTGCGCACGCGGATCGCGAGCGGACGATAATGCGCGGCTTCGGCGTAGAGTTGAAGAACGTAATAAGAAGGCGTGACGAAAAGCGTTCCGCGCTGCCGGTGAATGCCGGCGAAGTGCACCAGATTGGACATATTCGAGAGCGGCACGAAATCCGCTCGCCGGGCCAGCATATTGAAAAAGGCGGCCGAGTTGACGGCGCCGCCGAGATTCGTAAAGCGCGGGTCCTCAGCGCGCGGGCTCCAGAACTGCCACTCAGTGAAGGCCAATTTCACACGCGCGCGGCTGCGCGCGTCGCCCTCGATCTGCTCGCGCATCTCATCTAGCTTGCGGCCGACGCCGACGGGCACCGCGAGATCCGCCGCGCGGGTGAACGCGTCGTCCGCACCCGATTGTTTTTGTTCGCCGGGCTGCATGCCGATCACCAAGTGCGTCGAGATCAGGTCGAGCGCGTCGCCGGCACGACGGATTAATTCCTGGTTCCACTTTTCATAAAAATCTATGTCGGCGCCCGTCGCGATCAATCGCACCGTAGGGTCTACGCGCTTCATCGCCCGCGCAAAACTAAGATAGCGTCGGGCGTTTCCTTCCGGCGTCTGCCAGCTGATTTGAAAGTCGCCCCACAACTCGTTGCCCACTTCCCAGTATTTGACGTGGTACGGCGCGCGGTGCCCGTGACGAGCGCGCAACGCTCCGTATTTCGTCGACGGCGCGCCGTTGCAATACTCCACCCAGGCGGCGGCCTCGCTCGCGTCGCCGCTTCCGGCGTTCACGCTGATCTGCGGCTCGGCCCCGATCAAGCGGCAAAGGCGTATGAACTCATCTGTTCCGAAATGATTGTATTCGGGTAAGCCCCAGGCTTGGTTAAGCAACGTGCGCCGGCGCTCCGGCTCTCCCACGCCGTCCTGCCAGTGATAACCGCTCACGAAGTTTCCGCCGAAGCGCAAAAGCGGCGTCTTGAGCGCTCGGGCCGCGGCAATTACTTCCGGGTCGAAGCCTTCTATGTGGTCGGCGGGCCAGAGCAGCACGTTGTCGATCAGCACGCGCTCTTCGTCGGCGAGCGACAAACAAAAGTCCAACTTTTCGAGGCGGGCGATGGTGTTCTTCGCCACCTCCAGGGTGAACTCGTGCCGCTGCCATACGGCCTCGCTGACGCCCACGGCGGTGTGGGCGATGATTTCGTTCGGGCGATCGCGGCGGCGCAAACTAATCGCTAACGCCGCCGGGCCGCCCGCTCTTTTCGTCCACAAACTGCCGCGGTAGGTGAGCACGCGATCGGCGGGCAGGTAAACGCCCTGCCGCACGCCGACTTCGCGCTTCGGCAAACCCATCACCAGCAGCGCGCGCGCTGAATTCGCGGCGTCGCCGTCGCGCGGTTCGTAGCGCCCGCCAGCCGGCCGCAACTCCTCCCAGGGACGAGGAAGCCCGAGCGCCGACGAACGGACGAATCGTCCCGGGCGATCGGATTCTTCCACGAGCGGCTCGACGCGCACATAGCCGCTGCCGAAAGAGGGGTCGGTCACCAGGCGCCCGTAGCGCATCGCATCCGTCACGTTCTGCGCGCTGAAATGATCGGGCTCGAAGCTGGGGTTATGCAAAATCTGCGCCCACACCCCGCCGTACACCGCATCCCAGATATTCTCCGTAAACGTGCCGAAGAGCGTCGGCGGTAAACCAAACGGCGCCGTGCGCCGCGCGTCGACGTCAACGGTGACTTCGGATGCCCGGTCGTCTCTCGCGTATTCGGTCAAAGGCTCTGCGCGCATCACCTGAGCGACGCTCAAGATGGCTGAAAGCAAAGTAGCAAAAAAGCGCAAACTAGGTGCTCCTGAATTGCATCTCGAATATTTTCAGTCAGGCTGGTCTTTCGCTTTGCGCCTCCTTTGCGTCTTTGCTTGGCGAGCTTTGCGTTTAGGTATCACCTTCTGAAACGCAAAGCTCGCCAACAAAACGCGAAGGCCTGATCCGACCTTATGCTTTCGCAGGCCATGCCGGCAAAGCCACCCGGCGAGAAAAGCCAGCCCGCCGAACTGAGTGATCGCTCCCAGCCAGCGCACGCCGGTCAAACCGAGCAGATAAAGACTGCCTGAAAAAGAATTGTGCCGACAACGAAAAACCAGCCGCCGGCGACCACAAGTGTTCCGGGCCACCTGGTGTGCGCCCAGGCGGCGATCATCAACGCCAGGGCGTGATACATCTGGTAGCGCGCCCCCACCTCAAAAGTGTTCAGCATCTCCGGACTCAGGCGACTTTTCAAGCCGTGTGCGCCGAACGCGCCCGTCGCGACCGCGATAAAGGCGGAGACGGCACCCGCGGCAAAGAATGTTCGATCCATTTTTTGTGCGGCCTCCTGGCGCTTAACTCTGTGTCTTCTCTCTGTGATTCTCTGCGTTTAGGTAAGACTTACCTAAACGCAGAGAATCACAGAGAAAAGACGCAGAGACGCAGAGAAAGATTGCAGTTTGAGTTGCGATTAACGAAAGCTTATCTGTTCTCCAGCAGCCAGTGGCGGATCGCTCGCACCCAATCAGTGCGTTCCAGCCGCTCGCTTTCCGCCATCAAATGAGAGAGGGCCGCGCCCGTGAGAGGCGGAAGACGTGCGCTTTTCTCTCGTCGAACGTACTCGGGGCCAACAAGTTCGTAGACTGTGACCCGGCCTTCCTGATAACGCCAAATTTCCGCGACGCCGATGCTGGCAAAAATCGGAAAATTATCAAGCGATGGGCTGGTGACGTCAATCTCAATCACCAGATCCGGCGGGGGATCGATGCTCAGATCAAGGCGTTTTCTCCCTTTGATGCGTTGCGCATTCTGAAGATAAAAACACGAATCTGGCGCGAAGCCCCGACCGATGCCTTCGCGCTTGAAAGTGGTTGACCCGAAATTTCTGACGTTGATGTTCATCTCTAAAGCAACGATTTCGACTAAGAACGAAAGCGAGCGGTTCGGCTCTTCATGTTCAGGGGAAAGGATCATAATTTCAAGCCGCCCTTGGTCATAGGTGAAGCGTGTAGAGCTGCTGTTCTGGTGCTCGGCGAGCAAACGTTCGTAGGTCTCCCAACTCACGCCATGCAGCACGACTCTTTGTTCCGGCGAGCTGATAACGGTTGTCATGTCTTCCGTGCGCCTTTTTTGAAAACTTCTTGAATTAACCGAAGATCGGTACCGGTTCCCTTGCGCTCGATTGTCACATATTCCTCTCGCCTGTCGCCATGTCTGTGCTCTGAGCCTGCGCACTGGTCATGCAAAATCTTTGCGGATTATACTGCGGAAGCGGCGAAATTAAGCGCACAAGTTGAACCCGGATCACGCACTCGCCGATGATTTGGTTTACAATGCGGGCGGCATCGCAAAATCTTACGGCTGAAGCCTGGCGCGATTCTTTCGCGTGGTGATCATCTCGATCACGTAAACAGTCTTGGGGCGTTCCTCTCAAATTATTTCCAGGAGACTTTGCTTATGAACCGTCGAGAATTCATCCAAAGCAGTGCCGGTCTGGCTCTTTTCGCCGCCGGGGGGCACGCCGCCGAGTTCGCTCAAGTTAAGCCGCGCGTCGGATTAATCGGCACCGGCTGGTACGGCAAGTGTGATCTGTTCCGCTTGATCCAAGTGGCGCCCGTCGAAGTGGTTTCCTTGTGCGACGTGGACAAGCAATTGCTCGCCGAGGCCGCCGGCATGGTGGTGCAACGGCAGGCGTCAAAGAAAACGCCCAGAACTTACAGCGACTATCGCCAGATGCTCAAAGAGCGCGATCTGGACATCGTGCTCATCGCGACGCCGGATCACTGGCACGCACTGCCTATGATCG
>JBBJMB010000301.1:0-4485 GCA_037719755.1 Pyrinomonadaceae bacterium | reverse complement strand
ATCGCGGCCGAGAACATCAATAAATTAATTGGCGTGGTGCGCGAACGCGCCGCCCGCGCCGCCTTTGATGACGGATATTATCGCCTGCGTGCGACGCTTGAGCCAGTTTGGCCGCCGGAACAGCGCACCGAGTCGCGCGGCTGGCGGCGGGCACGCGGCGGCGGCTTTAACAGCGAAGCGGCCACGATTTCAACCAACCTCAACCAGTTCACCTTTTATTCACGCCTGCGACATCACTTTCTACGCCGTCAGGTGTGACATGCGAGCGTTGCCTGCTCATCATTTATGGATTATCGCCGCAGCGACAAAAAAAGAACCAAGATTGAGCGCGAATTGGCCGCGGCGGCGGCGCCTCGACAAAAACGCTTTCCGTCAGGGCGTGGGTCAGGCGGCGCATCATGATGCTCATGATGCGCCGCGCGCCCAGCAGCAACATCGCAGCTCGCAGTCGACGATCACCGTCAATCGCAGCTCTACGGCGTGATGCCTGTGCTGGAGGCGTTGCGCGTCGGAATCCGCCGCATCGAGCGTGTATTGATCGCCGAAGGCGTCGGACACAGCCGATTGCGTGAATTGTTTGAGCTGGCGCGCGCGCAAGGAGTGTTAGTGCGCCGCATTAATCGACACGAACTACAGCGGATCGCGGGCGACGTGAATCACCAAGGCGTGGTGGCGATCATCGCGGCGGCGAAGTACCGCGACGCGGATGAAATGCTCGATCAACTTGTCGATCGCTCGTCGGGCGGCGCGCGCGCACTGGCTCTGGCGCTTGACGGCGTGGAAGATCCGCGAAACCTCGGCGCCATTTTGCGAACACGAGTGCGCGGGCGTCGATGTGGTGTTTATTCCCGAACGACGGGCCGCGGACCCACCGAGGTGGTGGCGAAGACCGCCGCCGGGGCGCTGGAATACGTGCCGGTCGCAAGGGCGGCCAACATGGTGCGGCTGATCGAGGAATTTAAGCAACGTGACATCTGGGTGGTTGGCGTGGAAGCGGACGCGCGTGTGGATTACACCGCTTGGGATTGGACGGTGCCGTGCGCCCTCGTCTTCGGGGGAGAAGGCAGCGGACTGCACCGCTTAGTGCGCGAGCGCTGCGATGCGCTGGTGCGCATCCCGCTGATGGGCAAGATCACTTCGCTGAATGTTTCGGTGGCCGTTGGCGTGGTATTGTACGAGGCGCTTCGTCAGCGAACAATTGTTTCGGGGAAAGCGTAAGGAGCGCCAAAGCGCAGTCGCCTGATCGGGAAAAAACGTTGACGAGAATTGAGGATGTCATCATGTTTTGTCCAAAGTGCGGAACGAAGAACATAGAGGGAGCCAGTTTTTGTCGCGCGTGCGGCGTTGACATCAGTTTTGTGCCGCGGGCGATGACGGGGCAGTTTCCGGCCGCGGAAATTGCGAAATCCGCCAATGATAAACAAGGGCGCAGTAGTCGAGCGAAGACCTGTGCGCCGCCCGACGTGGGCAAGGGCATTGAAAGACTTTTTCTCGGCGTGGGTTTTCTTTTCGTCGCAGTGGCCATTTGGCGCTTTATGCCGGGCGGCTTCGCGTGGAGGTTCTGGATGTTGATTCCATCCTTCTCGAGGATCGGCTAGGGGATTTCAAATCGTGCGAGCCAAGCATCAGCAACAGCAAAGGCCGACTCTTAACTCGGATACGGCTTCCGCCACGAACTTGTTTACTCCTGCCCCGATCAATGAACTTTCCCCCAATCCCATGACACGGCGGAGATCGTCGCTCCGCCTTTAAGCGTGACCGAGCAGACGACGCGACATCTGGCGGCTCAGCCGCGACGAGAAAAATCAAGTCTTCCTAAAGCGTGCCGCGAGATCGCGGCTGTTCTTGAGGGCGCACCGAAACCGCTGTATAGTACAGGGAAAATCTTACTGACAAATGGGAGCGTGAGGAGATGCCACAACGGCCGAAGATCGCCAACGACATGCTTGAATTGATCGGGTATACGCCGCTCGTGCGGCTCAACCGGATCTCCGAGCCTGGTGCCGCGGAGATAATCTGCAAGCTCGAATCGCAGAATCCCATGGACTCGGTCAAGGATCGCATCGGCGCGGCGATGATCGTCGCCGCCGAGCGCGAAGGCAAAATCAAGCCCGGCGAAACGGTGATCATTGAACCCACTTCAGGCAACACCGGCATCGCCCTCGCTTTTGCCGCCACCGTGAAGGGCTACAAGCTGATCGTCACGATGCCGGAAACGGTGACGGTTGAGCGGCGGCGAGTGCTCGCCGCGCTTGGCGCGGAAGTCGTGCTCACGCCCGGCTCTGAGGGCATGAAGGGGGCCATCAAAAAGGCGGCCGATTTAAGCGAGGAAGTTGCGCACAGCTGGACGCCCGGCCAGTTTGACAATCCCGCCAATCCGGAAGTCCATCGCCGGACGACGGCCGAAGAGATTTGGGAAGACACGGACGGTCGCCTTGACGCCTTTGTCGCGGGCGTCGGCACCGGCGGCACGGTCTCCGGCGTTGGCCAAATACTGAAAGAGCGACTCGGGCCGTCGGCGGTGCGCATTGTGGCGGTCGAGCCGACCTCGTCGCCGGTTCTTTCGGGCGGCGCGCCCGGGCCCAATAAAATCCAAGGCATCGGCGCCGGCTTTGTGCCGCGCAACTACGATCCGTCTTTTGTGGATGACGTGATCGCCGTGAACTACGACGACGCCATTGAGATGGCCCGGCGTTTGGCGCGCGAAGAAGGAATATTTAGCGGCATCTCGTCGGGCGCCATCACCTGGGCCGCCCGCCAGGTCGCGCGCGACCTCGGCCCCGGCAAGCGCGTCGTTTCAATTATCTGCGACTTTGGCGAGCGCTACCTTTCGCACGAATTGTTTGAAAAGTTAGAGCAATAAAATAAAAGGATCAAAGCAGCTGGAGGCCGGCGTGCATCGTGAAACGCTGGCCTCTTTGTCTTTTATGAAGAACCACTCGCCGCGCATCTGCATTCCCGTCTGCGAACGCCGCGCCTCCGATTTGCCCGCCGCGCTCGCCCGAGCGGCCGAGCATGGCGACAGCATAGAGATCAGACTCGATTATCTGAACGCCTCCGAGCTGGCGCAAGCTCTGCCGCAACTCCCGACGTTGCTCGCGGGCTTGCCGCGTCCCGTGATCCTCACGCTTCGCTCGCGCGAGCAGGGCGGCGCGCGTGAAACCACGTTCGCCGAAGTAGAACGATTTCTTTTGTGCCAAATCAGAGGAACGGACTTTCTTGATGTTGAGCTTGACGCGGTTGAGCAAGCGCGCGGCCTCGCCATAGATTGGAGCAAAGCGATTTGCTCGCATCACGATTTCGGCATGCCGTTTGGCGATGTCAACGCGATTTACGACCGACTGGCGCAAACAAGCGCGCGCGTGCTGAAGATTGCGGTGCGAGCTGAGCGCATCACCGACTGCCTGCCGATTTTCCGCGTGCTGCGGCGCGCGCGCGATGAGCAAAGGGAATTGATCGCCATCGCGATGGACGAAGCCGGTTTGTTGACGCGCGTGCTCGCCACATCGCGCGGCGCATTTCTGACCTTCGGCGCGCTCGATGCCGAGCACCGATCGGCGCCGGGGCAAGTCACAGCGAAGGAATTGCGCGAGCTGTACCACCTCGACGCCATCAACGCAGAGACGCCCGTCATGGGCCTCATCGGTTCGCCCGTGTCTCACTCAGTCTCGCCGCACATGCACAACGCGGGCTACGCAGCTTGCCGCTTAAGCGGGGTTTACCTGCCGCTTCAGGTCTCCAAATTGGAAGACTTTATGCGCCGCATGGTGCGGCCGGCGACGCGCGAGTTCGATTGGCCTTTGCGCGGCTTAAGCGTCACCGCGCCGCACAAAACTGAGGTCATCAACTATCTGGATGTGATTGACGAAGCCGCGCGCGCGATCGGCGCGGTCAACACAATTTCAATTGAAGACGAACAACTGGTCGGCCGCAACACCGACGCCGAAGCGGCGATCGCACCGCTGCGCCCGCTGATCGAATTGCGGAATGCGAAAGTCGCGGTTATCGGGGCCGGCGGCGCAGCCCGCGCGGTGCTCTGGCAACTGCGCCGTGACGAAGCGAAGTCGACAATCTTTGCGCGCGACCGAACGCGCGCCGCGGACACCGCGCACATGTTTGACGCCGATTGTCAATCGCTTCAAAGCGCCACCTTCGAGGATTACGATGTCGTCATCAACACGACGCCGCTCGGCACCGCCGGTGGCCCACGCGCCGGCGAAACTCCGGCGACAGCCGCTGCCTTGCGCCCAGAGCAAATCGCGTACGACC
The DNA here is from genome assembly GCA_037719755.1 of Pyrinomonadaceae bacterium. Taxonomy (GTDB): domain Bacteria; phylum Acidobacteriota; class Blastocatellia; order Pyrinomonadales; family Pyrinomonadaceae; genus JBBJMB01. The sequence goes on along the minus strand of JBBJMB010000301.1, from coordinate 216 downwards.
TTGTCTACAATCCTCTCCAAACTCCCTTTCTGCGAGAAGCGCAAGCGGCAGGCTGCCGCGCGCTTCTCGGCGGCTTGGACATGCTCGTCCTCCAAGCCGCCCAACAATTTCGCCTCTGGATGGGCGTCGACGCCCCACTAGATATCATGCGCAACGCCGCGCTCACACAAATTAAACGATGAACGCGGAACAATGAACGATGAAATAAAAAGTTAA
>JBBJMB010000300.1:0-4502 GCA_037719755.1 Pyrinomonadaceae bacterium | reverse complement strand
ATCAAGAAACTGGCGGCCCTCAATCCCGCGTAATTCTTATCCGTGGATTCAGGTACTTACTTAACCATTTTTGCGCAGCGCATCAATTAATGCGCTGCGGAGCTTGAAGCGTCTGGCCTGCGCGAGATTGGTGACGCCGTGCTCGCTCAAACGCGAAAGCATATGGAGAAAAACTTCGGCCGTGGCGAGCGCGTCGCTTGGCGCGCGGTGACGCGCGGGGATCGGGATGGAGAAGTGCTCGGCCAGGGCGTCAAGTTTGTGGCTCGATAGTTCGGGCAACATGCGGCGGGCAAGCGAGACGGTGCACAAATGCGCGTTGAGCATGCGCCGGCCGGGGTAGAGGCGCGCGATTTCATGATTCAGAAAGCGCACGTCAAAGGGGGCATTGTGGGCGATCAGCACGCTCTCGCCGGCAAAGCGCAGCCAGTCCTGCGCCACATCGGAAAAGACGGGCGCTTTCCCGACCATCGCGTTGGTGATGCCTGTGAGCTGTGAGATGTAAAAGGGGATGTGCGACTCCGGGTTGACCAAAGTCTCAAACTCGGCGACGATACGCCCCCGGGCCACACGGTAAGCTCCGATCTCCATGATGCGGGCCGGCGGAGTTTTGGCGCCGGTTGTTTCCACGTCGACCACCACAAATTCCGTTTCGTGCAGCGACTTGGATTCGGCGTCTTCTCCGGCCAGCTCAACTCCGTCGTCATCCGACAACCGGAGGCGCGGGTCGTCGTTGATCAAGTCGGAAACAAGGTCGCGGCGAACGTAGGGTCGAGGCCAGAGATTTTAAACGATGTGTGCGATGTCTGTGACGGCCGCACGCGCCGCCGGCGCGCACCAAATCGACGGTATCCTGCACGAGCGCCGAATCAGAAATAAGGTTGCCGAAAGTTTGCATCCGGCGGGAATTGTAACATGCTTCGGAAAGGAGTCGTGCTTGTGCGCGTGAGCGGTCATCGACAAGTTCAAGCAAACGGGGGCGCTACTGGAAGGGCACTTTATTCTTTCGAGCGGCTTGCACAGCGACAAGTATTTGCAAAGCGCGCTGGTGCTGCAAGACCCTGTGGACGCCGAGCGCTTCGGGCGCGCGCTGGCCGAAAGCTTTCGCTTTCAAAGCGTGGAAACGGTGGCCGCGCCGGCCCTTGGCGGCTTGATCATCGGCTACGAAGTCGCCCGCGCTTTAAACGCCAGATTCATCTGGACGGAGCGCGAAGCCGAACGCATGACGATAAGGCGCGGGTTCTCCGTGCGTTCCGGCGAAAGCGTGCTGGTGATTGAGGACGTGATCACGACCGGCAATTCGACGCGCGAAACAATTGATGTGCTGCGCGCACAAGGCGCGCGCGTGATCGGCGCCGGAGCCATCATTGATCGTTCCTCCGGCTTGGCCGATGTCGGCGTGCCGCGCGTTTCGCTGGCGACGCTCGACGTGCCTTCTGTCACCTTCGCTGTGCGCCGCCTGCGCGCGCGGCGAGCCGGCCGTCAAGCCGGGCAGCCGGATGAAGCGCCAGTCTTCAGCTAACCAATGAACTACCGGCTCACGATTCAGTATGACGGCACTGATTTTCACGGCTGGCAGATGCAGGAACCGTTGCGCACGGTGCAGGGAGAATTGACCCGCGCGCTCGCCTTGCTCGACGACCGCGACGATGTGGTGGTGCACGGCGCCGGGCGCACGGACGCGGGCGTGCACGCCGCCGGGCAAGTCGCGAACGTGAATCTGCGGCGAGAATTCGCGCCCGAGCGTCTGCGCGCCGCGATCAACGGCAACATCGGGCGCGACGTGCGCGTGGCGCGAGCGGAGTGCGTGGCCGATGAGTTCCACGCCCGGTTCAGCGCCATCGGAAAAACTTACGTCTACCGCACGTACCACCACGCGTTTATCTCGCCGTTTTGGCTGCGCTTTGCGCACCACGAAGCTCGCCCGCTTGACCTCGCGGGGGTGCGACACGCGGCCCGCCTTTTTCTCGGCACACACGACTGGACGGCCTTCAGCTCGGCGCACGCCGACACGCGCTCGCGCGTACGCACAGTGACGCGCCTGGATATCAACGAGCGAGCGAGCGAAGACGGCACCGTCGGCGGGCGCTTGATCGAGCTGACGATGGGCGCTGAAGGCTTTCTCAGATACATGGTGCGCTCAATCGCGGGCACTCTGCTGGCCGTCGGGCGCGGCGAGATGGATGTCGCGCAAGTCGCGCAAGCTATCGAGGCGGCGAGCGCGCGCTCGCCGGCGCCACAGCCCCGCCGCAAGGCTTAACGCTGTGCCAAGTGCACTACTTCGGAAGGAGCTTCGGAAGGATGAAGGCGGAAGGATGAAGGATGAAAATAAGGATGAAAGAATTTAATTAAAAGTTCTTCCATCCTTATTTTCATCCTTCATCCTTCCGCCTTCATCCTTCCGAAGCTCCTTCCGAAGCTCCTTCCGAAGTTGCGCGCGTGCGCGCGCGACGATTAAGATGCGTCGGTCTCGTGCGTGCGCGGGAGATCAGATCGGCGCTCAACCCCTCCTACAGACTTTCATGCTCGTAGATTTCAATCATGTGGTGGAGAAAGAGTCCCGCGACGAAGCGTTGCTGGCGCGCGTGGCCTGGGACCGTCTGCCGCGCCACGTGGCGATCATCATGGACGGCAACGGCCGCTGGGCGGCGCAACGCGGATGGCCGCGCGTGGCCGGACACCGCGCCGGCGTCGAGGCGGTGCGCGCCGCGGTCGACACGAGCGCCCGTTTGGGCATCGGGGCGCTCACGCTCTACGCCTTTTCCACTGAAAACTGGAAGCGCCCGCGCGCGGAAATCGACGCGCTGATGCGCATGTTGAAGCGCTACCTGCGTTTGGAACTGGAAGAGATTGATCGCCAAAACATCCGCTTCCAAGCCATCGGCCGCACCGAGGATCTCTTTGAGAGCGTGCGCCGCGAAATTCAAAAAGCCACTGAACGCACGCGCCGCAACACAGGGATGGTCTTAAGCGTGGCCCTCAATTATGGCGGGCGCTCGGAAATCGTCGATGCCTGCCGCTCCGCCATTGTGCGACTGCGTGAAGAGGGACGAAGCGCCGAAGAAATTACCGAAGAAAGAATCGAGCGCGAGCTCTACACCAAAGGCCTTCCGCCGCTCGACTTGCTGGTGCGCACAAGCGGCGAAATGCGCATCTCCAATTTCCTGCTGTGGCAAGCCGCTTACAGCGAAATCTACGTCACCGAAACGCTGTGGCCCGACTTCCGCCGCCTGCATCTGTTGGAGGCCGTGATCGAATACCAAGGCCGCGACCGCCGCTTCGGCGGCCTCCAGCTGATCGCTCAGGTTAAGTAAACTCTTGTGATGAGTTGAAAACAGTCAGTCTCCTTTCGCGTCTTATCTTTGCGGTGCTTTGCGTTTAAGTTGGATTTAAACGCAAAGCACCGCAAAAGGCGCCCTCTACCAAGTTGATTGACGCCTGTTCGCCGATTTTGCACCCGCGCTTTTATGGCCCGCATCCTGACCGCCGTCATTGCTCTACCTGTGCTCATCGCTTCCATTTGGTGGGCGGCGCTCGCGCCAATTTTCGTGGCGCTGGCGGCGGCCGCGATGATGCTCGGGCTGTATGAGTTTTACCTGCTGGCCGGCAAGCTCCAGATCAAAGCGGATGTGAGCGTCGGCACGCTGTTCGCCGCGGCCGTGCTGATCATCTGCTACTTTAATGAGCTCGCTTGGCTGCCAATTGTCGTCGCGGCTTTCGTGATCGTCAGTTTGGCGGCGGCGATGCTACGGCGCGGCGCTTCGTTTGACCGGATGATCGCCGCGACGGGCGCAACGCTGCTCGGAGTGCTTTACGTGGCGTTGCTCGGGGGACATCTGATCGCGCTGCGCACGGGATTCGCGCAAGACTCGTCCGCCAAGCTGCTTTCGCTGTTCTTTCTCATTCTGATGGGTTCGGATACGGCCGCTTATTACACCGGGCGCGCCTTCGGTCGCCACAAGCTGGCGCCAAGTATCAGTCCGGGAAAGACCTGGGAGGGCGCCGTTGGCGGCATGGCGGCGAGTTTGCTCGCGGTTATTGTTGCCCGCTCTTGGTTCTTTCCGGAGTTGCGGCTGGAGGTGGGCTTGCCGCTGGCGGCGGCCATGAATGTGCTCGGCGTCATTGGAGATTTAACGGAAAGCGCATTAAAACGTGGCGCGGGCGCGAAAGATGCGGCGCATATTCTTCCGGGCCACGGCGGCCTGCTCGACCGGCTCGACAGTTTGCTCTTTAATGCGCCGGTCATCTACTATTTTGGATTGTTGTACTTGGGTTAACCCGAGTTATGAGTTGGTTTGGTGCCAACAGCCTTTCTCTGTGTTCCTCTCTTGTCTTTTCTCTGTGTCTCTCTGTGTTTAGGTAAGTGTTACTTAAAACGAGAGAGAACCACAGAGAAAAGACAAGAGAGAGACGCAGAGAAAGATCCCAGTCTCAGACCAACACATTATTGCGTTGAGATAGAGAGGTTAGTGAGATCCTCACTTCTGAGCTGTCCCCCCCTTATG
>JBBJMB010000299.1:0-4504 GCA_037719755.1 Pyrinomonadaceae bacterium | reverse complement strand
AACACGGAGTGAAGACACCGCAGAGGCGCAGAGGGCTACTGAGTCGCCGTTGAAACGCCATCAATCTGCGCTCGTAAGCCTGAGATTGCGGTATTAGACGGGTTAACTTCTTCGAGCCGCTTAAGCACAGCTAAAGCCCCGGTTGTGTCCTTTTTTTGCGCCAACGCGAAGGTGAGATTCTGAAGCGTTTGTTCGTGCTTCGGGTTTACTTCGAGCGAGCGGCGGAACTCTGTCACGGCGCGGTCAAAATTCTCAGGTTTGCGGAAAACGAAAGTCAAACCAAGATCGGTGCGCACGTTAACGTCGTTCGGCTTCATCGCCAGCGCCGCCGTGTACCACTTTTCAGCCGCTGGAAAATCATCTGCGTCAAAGCTCACGTTGCCGAGCTTCACCAGCACGTCGTAATTATCAGGGCGGATTTTATTGGCGCGCGTGAAATACACAACCGCCTCGTCAAAGCGCTTGATGCGGTAGTAAAGGTCCCCGGCCGCCACTTGAGCCTCAAAGCTGCTGGGCTGGTCTTTGGCCCGCTGAATCGTCGTCTGTATCTCAGGCGGCATGCGCCCCTGATCGGCGACCGCATTGGATGGCAGCTCCGGATGGTCCGCCGAAGTGCCTCCTGCGGCTGTTGCGCCGCCGCCACCACCCAGGGCTGCGCCGCCCCGCCTGGGTGCGCTGTTTCTCGTAGCCGCGCTGGTTCACCGTGTTGGCGAACATAAAACCCACAATTGACCCGGCGAGCAATCCGATGATCGTAAAAAGGATGTTGTCTTTTGTCATAAGTCAAACTTCTCTCTGTGTCTCTCTCTTGTCTTCTCTCTGTGTTTCTCTCTCGTTTAAGTCAGTCATACCTAAACACAGAGAATCACAGAGAAAAGACAAGAGAGGGACACAGAGAAAGATGGCAGATTCTACATCACGCGTACGAATGAAGCCCCGGAAGCAAATAGCTGACGCCGAGGTAAGTGAAGATCACTAATAGGAACGCGACCACCGCGAAATATGCCGAGCGGCGGCCGGTCATGCCGCGGGCGATGCGCGAGTGCAGGAATGCGCCGTAAGTGAGCCACGCGACAAAGGCGCCCGTTTCTTTTGAATCCCATCCCCAGTAGCGGCCCCACGATTCGTTGGCCCAAATGGCGCCGGTGATCAGCAGGATGGCTAGCCCCGCGAAAGCCACGCTGGCGGTTTTGTACATCAAGCCATCGAGTTTTTCCGCCGAAGGAAGCGCGGCCCGCAGACTGTCCGTGCGAAAGCTGAAAATGGCGACGAATAGCGTGCCGGCGAAGGCCGTAATCAGCGCGCTCAGTTCCACCGGATTGGCGTTTGTGCTGAGCACCAGCGCAGAACCCTGCGCTGTGATGAATTCCTGCTCGGCGCCGACGAACTGCGCGGAACTGAGGGTTTGAATTTGTTCGGCGGCGAGGCCCTGCTGTTCGGCGAGCCACATGCCGAAGCGCTCGTACTGATTAACGTTCAAGCGCGCCGTCACATCTGTGATTGATTTTATTTGCGAGACAAGCGCCACAATCGCGCACGCTTGCGCGACGAGCGAAGCCTTCAGTAAATAATGGCCCCAGGCGCGCGCACGACCGTCGCCCTTTGAAACGTACTTCGCAAACAGCAGAATCACGCCGACCAGGAGCGCGCCCGAAAGAACGATCAGCCAGCCGACGTAAGGCAAATCGGCCCGCAAAGGCAGCAAGCGCGCGAGCCTTTAATGAACACCGAGGCGCTGTAAATTCCCGTCGTAAACACCGAAAAGCGGCTCACTGACGCAAACACCGAGAGCGCGAAGATGCTCGACCAAATGGCCATCGACTCAGGCTTCACGCCGTCTTTCAATAAGTAAATAACGGCCGCCGCGAAACAAACCAGAGCCACGCCGTAACTAAGCGATGCGACGCCGACGTGAATCGGTCGCCAGTAGGAATCAAGCACCGGCGGCAAGTCTATAAACTCGTTGCCGATAAAGCGGGCGAGCACCAAAATCAGCGCCGCGAGCGGCAGCGAAAGCGCGCCGATGAAACGGTAATTCCGCCGCCCGGAGATAGCATCGTGGTGATGCCGGCGCCAGGCGAAGGCGAGCTCAATCGTAGAGATTCGCAAACGGAATGTGAAACAGCCAGGGCATTTGATCCATGCCGTAGCCGTTTTGCGAGAATCTCAATTCGCGGTCGTGCGCCGCCACCCAGCGCACCAGCCAGCTCGACAAATTGAAGAACACGCCGAGGCTGCCCGTCCACAATCCTATGCGCTGCGCCATCTCGGAAGGCGCGTACAAATTCGTCAAGTGAAAAGTCGCGGCGGTCAAGTAGCAGGCGAGCGCGATCATCATCAGCGCGCCGTCGGTGATAAAGCCGGCGCCGCCGTATTGAATTCTGAGCAGCAGCACCGCGAGCGCGCCCACCACAGGCAGAGCCGCGGGCAGGTAGCTGCTGAGCGCCCAACCGTCGCTTTGCTGCGTTTGTGACGCACGTCCTAAAGCGGCCGCATCCTTTAATACTTCACTCATGATTGCTTTACCTCTTCGGGTTGTCCGTGAACAGCTCGGGTGAGGTTCTTAAAACGATCCTCAAGCGCCTGTAAATTGCGATTCGTGTTGGCGCCGGAGACGACGCCGAAGGTGTCGCCACCCTGATCTTCAACGAGCGCCCAAAAGCGTTGATGCGAGAAAAAGAATACGGCCGAAAGACTGAGCCCGAGCAACGCGCCGCCGATGTAAAAGACGGTCGCGCCGGGATCGCGCTGAACCGAAAGCACATGCGCATCCGGCACTTTCTCGAAATCCACGAGACGATATTTATAGCCCGCCACCGGCGCCCCGACGGGCGCCCCGTCAGGCAACTCTTGAGCAAAAGCGTAAGCGCGCTTGCGCTCGCCCGCCGCGGTCTGCACCGTGAGCACGGCCGCCGGATTTGCGTAATCGCCCGAGGCCGTGGTGGCCTCGCGTCCGACAATCGTAAAGTCCGGCAAAAACTCGTCAAAGTGAATCGTGGTGCCGTCGCCAAGCGCGGCGCTGCCGTCGCGCGCAATCGTCACATCTTGCGGCGAAGCGCTCCCTGCCCCGGCGGGAGTTAAGCGCAGAGTGATGTTGCGGGCGCGCCCGACGTTGATAAAGCTCGCTTGGAAAAAGCGATAGCCGCGATAATCGTAAGGCTTGTTCATGTGAACCAGCGCTTCGCGCTCGCCCGACTCGTCCTTGATCTTAATGCGCGTCAGCCAATCGATGGTGTTGTTGGCGGTGATTCCGCCGTCTTTTTTGATTAACTTCTGCTGGATGTCCGTGCACGTCACTTCAAACGGAAGCTCTACGGATCTTTTCGACGGCTCGTCCAAATTGAAAACCACTTCGCTCATCTCGCGGGTCTTGTCGCCGGGCGCGAGCGGCATCTGTCCCGTACGGCCGAACTGCGAAGTCAGAAAGCCGCCGGTGAAAATGGTCAAAAGGGCGACGTGAACGGCGTAGGCGCCAAGTCGGTTCCAGGCGTTTCTCTGCGCGAAAATAAAAGTGCGATTGCCTTTCTCGCTGACCACGGGCTTGAGCCCTGTGCTGCGCCACGCTTGGGCGATCTCGGCGGCGACGGAAGCGCGGCTCGCGCCCGGCATCTGAAACTCCGCATGCTGCGGTTGGCCGCGCAGCCACGCCGCCGAAGCGTCGAGTTTGGGGCGCGAAATAAACGTCCAGGCCTGCGGGAAACGGTCAATCGAGGCCAAAATGATGTTCAAAGACAAAACAAGCAGCAGGGCATTGAAATACCAGGCGTGATAAATATCGAAAAAGCCAAGCGAGCCGTACAGTAACTGCTGAGCCGGGGTGAGCGCAGCGTAATACTTCGCGAAGCCGTCGACCTCCTGCTGCATGATGAGCATGCCGACCATGCTCGCCAAAACCAACAGGACGAGCAACGACACGCCGAAGCGCACGGAACTCAGAAGCTCTAAAAAACGCACCAAGAGCGAGCTGGAAGCGCGCCCTCCTGCGGGTGCCACGGGTTTTGCACGGAGAGACTTTTTGCTCTCTTCAATAGCTGACATCGGGTTCGATTTTGAAGAACGGGGTTATCGTCAAAGGCTTCGGGCGCATGCGTGGCGCCCTCGGAAAAGCCTGTTAAGGTTGATGCGTTTAGACGAAGTTATGATAGCCCATGACCTTTTGTTTGTCATCCGACGCCCATGCCGCAAATCGCACGTGATGATGGCGATTCTGTGACCTCCGGGATGAGGGCGGCGAACCCTCAGACGCTCCGCGTTTCTTCACGCTTTAGGTGGCACATGTCCGACAATCTTCTCGATTGTCGCTGACACTCTCAGACCTCAAGCTTCGCAGCCGGGCATGCACGCGACAATCGAGAAGTTGTCGGACACTTTGACACAATTGTGCTTGAGCACAACACTCCCTGGCATCGAACTCACGTCGGGTAAGTCTCGCTGAAACGCTAAAAAGAAATGGTGTTTCACTTTCAAGCGCCTCACAGCATCTATGAATTAAAGGCTCGTTTGC
>JBBJMB010000298.1:0-4524 GCA_037719755.1 Pyrinomonadaceae bacterium | reverse complement strand
AAAACTAGAGGTTTTCGCATTGATTAGTGCTATTTCTTTTGGCGACTCACTTAGCTGTTCATCTCTTTCCGCAACCAACTTGCGTTCGTATTCTTCCAGACTTGTAGAGCAGCGAAAGAAATGGTTCATGCGCGAGGTTGGGCGCCAAATCTCACACTCGACGCCGAGATTCTGGCGATGTGCGCTTCCGCCCCGGCGTCCCAAAAACTTTGTCGGAGGGGCCTCACAAATTGGGCAATCCTGTTGTACCCACCGGTACATGTCTTTAGTGGTTGTCGTCATCGTACGGGTTAGTCGTCGCCCTGCCGAAGCGCGGAGATATAAACGGAAGCGTCGAACAAGACAGGCTGCATGCGGGGAATTTCAATCCGCTGTTGTTAATCCGCCTCTGCCAGCACGCCGTAAACATCGCGGATCACAATCCCGCTCTTTAAGAAACGTTCATGCGCCGCCCAAGCCTGACGGTTACCCTCGCGCTCCTCGATGGCCTCTTCCAACGCACGTTCAATAGTCTCCTTTTCCGTCTGCGTGCCGAGCAACTTCTGCGCCCGCTCGATCTTCGACTGATCGAGGATGAAATGCTTATGTTTCTTTGTTGTGCTTGAGCTTGCCATCGTTATTTTTCCCTTCGATGTTCATCTTAATTGAGGCAATGAACATCAGCAAGCAATATCATACGGCTCGAACGTCGGACAAAGTTGATCACCGAGTCGCGCCTCTGGTGCTGAAATCCGCACTTCTCAAGAAGGTCGCTAGTTGACGTTTGAGAAGTCTGTCGAACCAACTTCGTGGATGAATCAGTTTGACATGCTTGTTGACACTTCCAAGCATTGCGCTCGTTCATTGAAGATGTTACTTAATGATGTATGATGGAAACATTAAGACAAGAGGTAATGGCGATTAGGCTTAGGAGTGAGCAACACGTTTGAAATCATTGAGGTTGCTGAAAACGCCTCCGGCAGCTATGAAGCCATGGGAAGCAAGCCAAAGTTTTGGTTCTTCCACGTTCAGCATGGTGCGCTCAACCAGTATTTGTTTAAGGAGGCGCGCCCCAATACGGGAGAGGATTGGTCTGAAAAAATAGCAAGTGAGATCTGCAGTTTATTGGGTTTGCCTCACGCGCACTACGAACTCGCCAAGTTTCGCGGTAAACGAGGATCCGCTTCGCTGAATTTCGTTGTAGCTCCCCCAGAGATTCAGCATGTCCTTCAGCAAGCCTCATTTTGGGGCGAAGCGTTTTGGGGCGAAGCCATGTTGTTTAATGTTCCCGAGCCGAGTCTTGTTCACGGTAATGAATTACTCTTTGAGCTTGTGCGGGACTATGACCGTCAGCCAGTCCGTAAATATCATGTGTCGCAGCACAGGCTCGACCTTGTGCTTCGTACCGTCAGCGACGAAAGCATCAATTTACCGCTCGGGTGGACGCCGCCACCTGGTGTGACGACTGCCGCAGAGACGTTCGTCGGTTATTTACTGCTGGATGCTCTCATCGGCAACACAGACCGCCACCACGAAAATTGGGGCGTTGTGGAGTGGAATCGGACATCTCCAGAGCGAAACGTCACACGGTATTTAGCGCCAACATACGACCATGCTTCCAGCATGGGATGCCTCATAACCGATGAGGACAAATTCAAGCGGCTGGAAACTAGCGATCAGGGCTATTCGGTCGAGGCATTTGCTCAAAGAGCGCGGTCGGCTTTATATCTCAATGCGGGCGACACGAAAGCTTTGTCATTGATGGACGCGTTCATTAAAGCATCCGAGCGCCTCCCGGTGGCTGCGCGTGTTTGGCTTGACCGGCTCGTTGGCGTGTCAAGTCTCGAAGTGGAGACACTGTTTGCGCGCCTCCCGAGTGAGCTCGCTTCAGAGTCGGCGAGCCGGTTCGCACGGAAACTACTTGACTACAATCGAAGCAGGTTGATTGACTTGCGGAGTACATTATGAAAACGCTTTTTCTTGCTTGGCAGGATCCCACGAGTCGTCGATGGTTTACTATCGGTCGATTGACGTTTGACGAGAAGGTCTACAGATTTGTCTACACCAGGGGAATCCAAGCAGCACAAATTGAGAGTAACTTTCAACCGTTGCTGGCTTTTCCTGATCTGCATGTAGAGTATGAATCCGAAGAGCTGTTTCCCTTGTTCTCCAATCGCCTTTTGCCGCGATCACGCCCCGACTATGCTGAATTCGTGCAGTGGTTGAGCGTTCCAGAACACGAGAATGACCCAATGGCTTTGCTCGCCCGCAGCGGCGGTCAGCGAGTGACGGATGCATTGGAAGTGTTTCCCTGTCCGGAACCGGACGCACACGGTGAGTACCATCTGCATTTCTTCGTTCATGGTTTGAGTCACATGCCACCTGCTTCGCTGGAGCGCGCTGAGCGTTTGCAGCCGGGTGAGCCACTCTTGCTGCTTCATGATTTTCAGAATCCTCGTGATCCACGAGCGTTGATGATGCGTACGTCAGAGTCACTCCCCCAAGACATGTATTTGATGGGCTACTGTCCGCGCTATCTACTGAATGATATCGCTGAAGAAGTTACCAGGAAGAATAAGAATCAGGTGGAGATCACAGTAGAGCGCGTGAATTCACCTCCTGCGCCAGTGCAATTACGAATTTTGTGCCGGATGAGAATGCGCCGGGCTGATGAGTTCAAGCCGTTCTCAGGAGCGGAGTATCAGCCACTCGAACTGGAAGCTGTGGTTTAGATTTCTCTCGATCTTTTGCCGAGTTCAACCATTCCGGCCCTATTGCTCCTTGAGTAATTCTTTTTTTATTTTCGTACCGCCTCGATTTCGCGATTATCAAAAGCCCGGTAACACTCGATATTTACTGCGGAGGATGTTGCTTGAGGAGCTGATCGACCTCGCCGCGCGTCGGCATGCTCGGCTGCGCGCCGGGCCGCATCACCGAGCAGGCGGCCGCGGCGGTGGCCAAGCGACCGGCATCTTCCTCAGACATGCCTTCGGCCAGGGCGATGGCAAAGCCCGCGTTGAAAGCGTCGCCCGCGGCCGTGGTGTCAACAATTGGCACCGAAATCGAGGGCCAGAAATGCTGGCTTTCCGCCGAGACAAAGAGCGCGCCCGCGCCGCCTAATTTGACGATCACTTTTGCGGCGCCGCGCGCGATCAACTCGCGCGCCCGGGCGCCAATTTCTCTCAAATCAATCGCTTCAGACAAACCAACATCGGTGAGCGTCGCCAGCTCCGATTCATTCGGCGTCAAGTAATCAACAAGCGCGAGCAGTTCATCGGGCAACGGCTTTTCCGCCGGCGCCGGGTCAAGCATCACGACGGCTCCGCTTTGCTTCGCGATACGGGCGGCCTCGATCACAGTCGCGAGCGGAATCTCTAATTGCAGCAATACTATTTGCGCCCGCTCAATGACGGATTGATGCTGCTTTAATTTGGCGACGGAAAAAGTGCCGTTGGCGCCCGGCACGATGATGATTTGATTTTGGCCGCGATGATCAATTGAGATGAAAGCCACGCCGCTCGTCACTTCACGGTCTTCCAATAAGTGCGAGACATCGACTCCGGCCGTCGCGAGATTATTCCGCAACCAAATTCCTTGAGCGTCGCCTCCGATTTGCCCGAGCATCAGGACCTCGCCTCCCAGTTGCGCGGCGGCGTAGGCTTGGTTGCCGCCCTTGCCGCCGGGGAAGGTCTCAAAACTCGTGCCGGCGATTGTCTCTCCCGGCGCCGGGAAGCGATCCAGGTTGATCACAAAATCCGCGTTGAGACTGCCGACGACGACGATGTTTCTGCTCATGATCTTGATCGAGTTTTCTCTGCGGCTCTCTGTGTCTTTTCTCTGTGGTTCTCTGTGTTTAAGTGAGACTTACTTAAACACAGAGAACCACAGAGAAAAGACACAGAGAAGCACAGAGAGGATTTAAGCTTTCGACGCCGCACCCTTTTTGATACGGTTGCGGTAGTAATCAAGGATGACGGCGGCGACGATGACGCAGCCCGTGATGAGCCGCTTGGTCGGCTCTTGCGCGCCCGTTTGCGCCAGACCTGCGCCGAGCACGGCGATGATTAAAACTCCGAAAAACGAGCCGACCACGGAGCCGCGGCCGCCGAGCAAACTGGTGCCGCCGATGACCACCGCCGCAATCGCTTGCAACTCAAAACCTGTGCCCGCGTTCGGGTCTGATGACGAAAGCCGCGCGCTGTGGATGATGGCCGCCAATCCCGCCAAAAGGCCGGAGAGCGCGAAGACAATGAAACGTACGCGCCGCGCGTCCACGCCCGACAAGTGCGCGGCCTCCGCGTTCGCTCCCACCGCGATCAGGTGGCGGCCGAACACCGTACGCGAAAGCGTAAATTGGCCGGCGGCGACGATCACCAGGCCGATCAGGAAAGGCAGCGAAAGCCCGAAGAGCGCCGTCTCGGCGACGATTTCAACGGGCCGTCCGATGTATTTCGTTTGGGAATTGGTGACGATGTACGCCGCGCCGCGCGCGATCTCCATCATGCCGAGCGTGACGATAAACGAAGGCAGCGCCCATCTCACCGT
>JBBJMB010000297.1:0-4538 GCA_037719755.1 Pyrinomonadaceae bacterium | reverse complement strand
TCGTTTAAGTAAGTCTCACTTAAACGAGAGAGAAACACCGCAGAGAAGACAAGAGAGAGACACAGAGAGAAAGGCATCTCAATGATGATGCCCCTGCTCAATCGCCTTTTCAAATTTCGGATCGTTGAACGGCACCAGCGGCCGTTTTTTCAATTGCCACGCGAAAAGGGCCACCCACAAGCCTCCCAATCCGACGGGGATGACCAGGTAAAGCACATTCGCGACCGGGCTAAAGTGCTCCTCCGTGTAGTGAAACGAAGGCGCGATCAACCACACGGCGTCCACCAAGCGCATCACTAAAATACCCACCGCGACGATGCCGATGGTGCGCGCGTTGCGCTTCAAATCGCGCGACAGCAGCAACAAGAAAGGCAGCGCAAAGTGCAGCACCACGAGCGCCAAGCCGATGAACCCCCAAGTGCCCTGCATGCGGCGCAGATACCACGGCGTTTCTTCCGGCAGATTGCCCGACCAGATAATCAAAAACTGCGAGAAAGAGAAGTAAGCCCAGACCATCACAAAGGCCAGCATCAGCTTGCCCAAATCGTGCAAATGCGCCGGCTTGATGACCCTTGAAAGCGGCTCGTACTTGGACAAAATCACCACCGTCGCGATGATGAACGCGAGCGCGCTCAAGGCCCAGCCGATCAGCACCAGCAATCCGAAAATCGTCGAGAACCATTCAGGATTAAGCGACATCACCCAATCAACCGAAGCGAAGGTCACGGCCAGAATGAAAATGACCATGCCCGGCCCGCTCAACTTGTTCATTTTATCGGACCAGCGAGCGGCGCCCGTGCGGTCTTGTTCGAGCGACCACTTGTTGAGAAAATAAGCGAGCGCAAACCAAATCAGAAAATAAATCCCCGTCCGAATCACAAAAAACGGAATATTTAGGTACGGCTCTTTGGCGTGCACCGCATGAATCAGCGCGTGGTTTTCCGCCGGCAAATCATGATGCGTCCAGATGTAGAGGTCGTGCATCCCGAGCACAATCGGCACAAACAGCACGGCCATCGGCAAGAGCGTGCGGCTGCCCGCTTCCAGCAGACGGCGAATCACCAATCCCCACGAGCCGCTAATCAAATGCTGCAACAGCAGAATCGCCAAACAGCCAAGCGTCATGCCCACCCAGAAAACGTACCCGACCAAGTAAGAGCGAAACAGGACGGGCATCACTCCGAAGACGACGCCGATGGCGGCGCCGATCACAAGCGCCACGATGCCGACAATCAGCGCAGATCGCTGCAGGCGATTGAACTCCACGTTGTTGGCGTAATTAGCGACCATTACTTCTCATGTCCTTTGTTCTCCGTCGAGTGGTTGAGAAGCTTCTCGCGCTCGGCGGGCGGCATCTCGGCGAGACTGCCTTGCTCGGAGAGCTGCAGCGTGCGTATGTAGGCGACAATGGCCCAGCGGTCGCGCGCCGGACTTTGAGACGCATAATTGGGCATCGAGCCCCAGCCGTTGGTGATCACGTCGAAGAAGTGTCCGACGGGCGCTTGGCGCAATTGATCCGTGTGGTAAGAGGGCGGCTGCCGGTAGCCGCGCCGCACCACCATGCCGTCGCCGGTGCCGGTGGCGCCGTGGCACATCGAACAAAAAATCTGATAGCGCTCTCGCCCGCGCTCAAGCACCGCTTGATTAATGGGAAACGGAAACGAGTCCACATCGGTGCCGCCCCTGCCCGTCGTTGACGAAGGCATAGATTGTTGCGCACCGGCGGCGGCAGTAGTAGTGGTCGTCGTCGCGGCGGTACTCGTCGTCGTCGTCGCGGCGGTATTCGCCGTCGCGCTGTCGGCGCCGAGGTTTCCGCCCGGACTGGCGCTGCCCGCCGCGTTATTTCCTGTGGCGGTCGCGACGCCGGCGTTGCCGGTTTTACCCGTGTACAAGTGGGCGTCTTCTCTCAAGTGGCCGCGCGGCACAGTGCCCTCAACGAGCGGCCTGGATGAAATCGTATCTTTGAAAAAGTCCGTCCGCTCGTAAGGCTCGTAGCGCGGTTGATCCTGCATGTCTCGCCGGCACGCTGCGCTCACAAACAAGCAACAAGCGGCGAGCGCCACCAACGCGCCTCGGGCCGCACGGCCGCGCATCGCTTTGTCTCGAACGGCTGATTGATTTTCCGTTCTATGGTTGAACATCAGACACCTCGCGTGCCCCCAGGCTCTCTAGGAATTGCCTGGTCGCCTGCGCATCGTACTTCGGATCGGCCGTTTCTATTAAGAGAAAGAAGCGGTCGCGCGACGCCAGCGCAAAGCTCGGCACGTTAAAGACCGGATGGTAAGGCTGCGGCAAACCGTTTAACGCAAGCATTCCGAAAACGGCCGTAAAGAAGCCAGTAAGATGGTCAGCTCGAACGTGATCGGAATGAAAGACGGCCAGCTCAAGGCGGTGCTGCCGCGTTGGATACTCGTAGGCCGACAAGTAATACTGCATCATAAAACCGCCGAGGCCGCCGAGAAGGCCGCCGATGAACACCAATTGCGGAAAGCGCGTGCGGTGGAAATGACCGCCTCGAGTTCCTCAATTGGAAACGGCGAGTAAGCGTCGATCTTGCGATAGCCGCTGTACGTTCAGCGCGCCGCTTCCGTAACTTGCGAAGGCGTATCGAACTCGGCCAACAATCGTAGAGCCGGCTCTTCTTTCGTTTTCATCACCTTAGTCTCAGTCGCGGGCGCCCATCGCCAACCGGGCTGATTCCCGTCGCTCTTCTTTCGCGCTCTGCATCGGGAACAGCGTACGCATCTCAAAGATCGAGATCATCGGCAGGAAGCGAACCGAGCAGCGCAAAGAAAAGTCCGAGGGTTCCGATGAACATCGTCCAGTCCCAAATCTGCGGCGAATACATGGACCACGAAGAAGGCAAAAAGTCGCGGTGCAAACTGGTCACGAGAATAATGAAGCGCTCAAGCCACATCCCTACGCTCACCACCACCGACACCAGGAAAAGCACCAGCGTGTTTTGCCTCATACGCTTCGACCACAAAATCTGCGGGATGATGCCGTTGCAGGCGATCAGCAGCCAGTAGTAAAAAGCGTAAGGGCCTTGCATGCGGTTCCAGATCATGAACTTTTCATAGGTGTTGGCGCTGTACCACCCGAAGAAAGCTTCCATGATGTAGCCGTAAAAAACTATTAATCCGGTCGCGAGCATCACCTTCGCCATGTTGTCCAAGTGGCGCATCGTGATGAAATCTTTGAGCCCGTAAAACATGCGCAGCGGAATCGCCAGGAAAAGCACCATCGCGAACCCTGCGTAAATCGCTCCGGCCACAAAGTACGGCGGAAAGATCGTCGCGTGCCAGCCGGGCACCTGCGACACCGCGAAGTCGAATGACACAATCGTGTGCACGGACAGCACGAGCGGCGTCGACAAGCCGGCGAGCAGCAGATAAGCCGTTTCGTAGCGCGCCCAGTGAATGGCCGAACCGCGCCAGCCAAGAGCCAGCAGGCCGTAAACTAATCTCCAAATGCGGTTCTTGGTGCGGTCGCGCAGCGTCGCCAAATCGGGAATCAATCCCGTGTACCAAAACAGAGCCGAGACCGTTCCGTAGGTCGCGACCGCAAACACGTCCCACATCAGCGGGCTGCGAAACTGCGGCCAGATGCCCATCGTGTTCGGGTACGGCAAAAGCCAGTAGGCCGCAAGCCACGGCCGCCCCGTGTGCAACAGCGGAAACATCGCCGCGCACGCGACCGCAAACAGCGTCATCGCTTCGGCGAAACGATTGATGGAGGTGCGCCAATCCTGCCTGAGCAACAGCAAAATGGCGGAAATCAGCGTGCCGGCGTGGCCGATGCCGATCCACCACACAAAGTTGATGATGTCAAAGGCCCAGCCGACGGGCACATTGTTGCCCCAGATGCCGACGCCGGTAAAGAGCAGCTTGGTGATCGTCATCATCAGCATCTGCACAATTAAAAAGGCGATGCCGAAGCCTATGAACCAAGCGATCGGCGTGCGCCTCTTGAGCACAATGGAGCTGATCTTGTCGGTCACGGTCGCGTACGTGTGACCCGGCGCGATCACCGGATGGGACGTCTTTTGTTCCACCCTCACGTCATCATGTGGCTGACTTACGGTGCTCATAACACTTAAGCTTTCTCCGCTATCTCCTGGTTCGGATTACGCAAGGCGGCGAGATAAGTCGTGCGCGGTCGCGTATTCAATTCCGCCAGCAAGCTGTAGTTGCGCTCTCCGCGCTTGAGTTGCGCCACGCGGCTATCGGGATCGTTGATGTTGCCGAAAATAATTGCCTCGGTCGGGCAAGACGCTTGGCAGGCCGTGAGGATCTCGCCGTCGCGCACGGGACGCCCGTCTTTTTCCGCTTCGATCTTCGCGCCTTCAATGCGCTGAATGCAGTAAGTGCACTTCTCCATCACGCCGCGGCTGCGGATCGTCACCTCGGGGTTGCGCGCCAGCTTGAGCGACGGCGTGTTCCAATCCTGGTAAAGCATGAAATTGAAGCGGCGCACTTTGTAGGGGCAGTTGTTCGAGCAATAGCGCGTGCCGACGCAACGGTTGTAAACCATGTCGT
>JBBJMB010000296.1:0-4539 GCA_037719755.1 Pyrinomonadaceae bacterium | reverse complement strand
GTCGGCATCAATGTAGAGCAAAGCCAATCCGTCAGGCGTCCAGCGCGTAGGCCCCACCGGCAGGTCAAACCTTTTCATAATCTGACCGCCTTCCACCGCGGCGACGGCCAGCTTGGCGGTGAAACTTTTTTGGTCTTCAAGTGCTTGATAAACCATCAGCTTACCGTCAGGCGAGACGACCGGCAGGTACGAGTAAAAATTGGTTAAGGGCGCCAATCCGTCGCCATCGATTGAAACTTGGCTGGCCGTCGGTTTGTCGGAATCCCACGCGAAGAAAGCCACCCTTCGATTGTCAGGAAAGAATGAAGGCGCGCCATCGAATTTGCCGCTCGTCAATCGTTTTTGATTGCCGCCGTCGATGTCCATCCGCCAAATGTTATAGGTGCCTTGACGGTCTGAGACAAAGGCGATGTAGCGATTGTCGTTTGAGACGACGGGTAAGTAATTCTTGCCCGCGTCAAGCGTGAGCTGCTTTTGATTTGCGCCGTCCGCCTTCATGCTCCAGATGTCCGGAACGCCGCCTTCAAGCGATGCGTGGACAATGCTTTTGTCCGGCGCCCACGCGACGCCGCTGGCGCCGTAATTCTTGCCAAACGTAATTTGTTTGGCGCGGCCCGCTTCCTCAGAGGGAGTTGCGGTCCATATATTTGAGACCTGATCGGTCTGAACGGTCACCAGCGTGGCCGAATCCGACGTCAAGCTGCTGCCGTGGTAACTGTTCGTATCGTTTGTGATTCTGCGCGCCTCGCCATTCGGATAC
This sequence comes from Pyrinomonadaceae bacterium, assembly GCA_037719755.1. Lineage (GTDB taxonomy): Bacteria > Acidobacteriota > Blastocatellia > Pyrinomonadales > Pyrinomonadaceae > JBBJMB01. The sequence continues at coordinate 3,779 of JBBJMB010000296.1, read as the reverse complement.
GAAAGCTGCCACACCTGTCGCAACCCCGAAGCTTCATCGGCGGCGATGATGATTAAGCGTCGCCTGCCGCCAGCCACTGAATCTGTCCGCACCATGACCATTTCTGCGAGGCGATGGATCGTTCGGCTCCGCCGTCCGCCGGCACTTCGACGATACTCATGTGCAAAGCGCCGGCGACGTTTCTGACCGTAGAGGCGATCACCTTGCCGTTTGGCGACCACGCGGGCCAGTCATAGGTGTTGGGCCGGTTTCTGGTCGCGAGTTTGCGCTCCGCCGTGCCGTCCGTCTCCGACACCATCAGCGCGCTTTCTCCTTTGCTCGGATCGTTACGCACAAAGGCCAAACGCTTGTCGTCAGGCGAAAGAGAGACTGGGGTGTCTATGTTCTCCAGTAGTTTCTTAACCGCGCCGCCCAGCGCGGGCACGCGGTAAAGAGTGCCCGTCGACATCTCCCTTTCCCGAGCGACGTAATAAATATAAGTGCCTTCGCGCGAAAAGGTGAGCCCCTTATAAACCACATCGGCGGGCGCCACGATCTGGACGCTACTGGCCGCCGCCACCATTCTGAGCCACAAACTTTGCTTTCCGGCGTCGCTCACCGCATAGACGACGTACTTGCCGTCGGGCGAGATGGCCGCGGCTTTGGCTTTGCCGTTGTTGGTCAGCTTCACCACCTTCATGTTCCCGAAAGAAGGCGCCGACCCACCCTGATCGAAAAACCTGGAGAAGGCGAAAACGATGCCTGCGGCGGCGATGACGACGAGTGTCACGGCAACCATCGTTCGCCGCCGGCGCCCGACATCCTTAACCATCTCTTCAACGTTCATCGTCAGGCGCGCCGCTTCCGCTGCGGTGACACGAATTGAAGGCTCGCCGGCACTTTTGGCACCCGTCGCCACGCCTTGGATCACCGTTCTTCGGTCGCCGAATGATGATTGCATGGCCGGCTCCGGCTCAGCATTGATCTCCAACCTTCGCTTGAGGCGCTTCAAATCGAGCAGCAGGTCCTTGATCGTTTGGTAACGCTCCTCGCGGTCTTTTTGCAACGCCTTGTCGATAATTCGCTCTAACTCCGCAGGCGCCTGTTGGTGCCCCGCTTGAGTAAACAGCGCCGGCAGTTCCTTTTCTAAAATGGAAACGATGACGTGACTGTTGGTGGGGCCCTTAAAAGGGACAGCGCCCGACAGCATTTCGTAGAGCACGATGCCCAAGCTCCAAATGTCAGTGCGCGCGTCGATGGCGTGCCCTTGGGTTTGCTCCGGCGACATATAGCTGATGGTCCCCATCACCACGCCGGGCTCGGTGCTCATCATTGTTTTCGTCGAGGCGTCCGAAGCACTGCTCGCTTGCCTGAAGGCATCTTGCGTGAGTTTCGCCAATCCGAAATCCAGTACTTTCACGTAGCCGTCGCGCCTGAGCATAATATTCTCAGGCTTGATGTCTCTGTGGATGATCCCCGCTTCGTGTGCGGCGGCGAGGGCGCCGGCCGCTTGCATCGCCACCTCAAGCGCTTCAACAAGTCCGATCCCGCCGCTTGTGATGCGCTGGCGTAAAGTGACGCCGTCGATAAACTCTGTGGCGATAAATGGTGTGTGATCGATTTGCCCGATCTCGTAGATGGTGATGATGTTCGGGTGATTCAGCGCCGATGCGGCGTAAGCTTCCTGCTCAAAGCGGCGCAGGCGTCCTTGATCGCGGGTGATGTCTGTCGGAAGCACTTTCAGCGCCACGGGACGGCGCAACGTGGCGTCGTGCGCGAGATAACTTCACCCATTCCGCCCGCGCCGAGCAGCGAGCGGATTTCGTAGCGGCCTAAGCGCGTATTGAAATCCAAAAGCACAACTGCTCCCTGGTGCCAAGTGCTTTTCTTTCTTCGTCTTTTTGCGGTGCTTTGCGTTTCAGTAAGTCATACCTCAACGCAAAGCACCACTAAGAAAAGACGCAAAGAAACACAAAGAGAGATTACAGTCTCAGACCCATTGATGTCTGGTATTAACTAAATCCGGGTCTTCAGTTTAGCGCTCATTCCTTTGCGACGCTGATGGCGCCGCGCTACCCCCGGGCGAGTCTTTCGTGGGAAAGCCGCGCTTGCGCATCAGGGCATCGCTTTGGGCGTCGCGGCGGCGAAAAGCGCGGTAGCCTTCCGCCGGGTCAACGGTGTTGCCGATTGAAAAGATGTGCTGGCGCAGGCGCCCTGCGACCGCGGGGTCGTATGGCCCGCCCGCCTCAACGAACGCCCCCCAGGCGTCGGCCGTGAGCACATCAGACCAGAGGTAACTGTAATAGCCGGCCGAATACCCGTCGCTCGCGAAGATAGGCGAGCGAACTGCGGCGTACGGTGGCGCATCACCAGTTCGCTCGGCATGCCAAGCTCGGCGAGCGTCTCGCGCTCGAAAGCGTCGGGATCGATTTTGCGCGCGCCCGCCAGATGCAGCTTCATATCGACGAGAGCGCTTGATAAATACTCGGTCGTCGCGAAGCCTTCGTTGAACGTCGCGGCGCGCGCGATGCGGTCGACCAGGCTTTGCGGGATGGGCTTGCCGGTTTGGTAATGAACCGCGAAGCGCTGCAACACCTGCGGCGTGGAAAGCCAATGCTCTAGGAGTTGCGAAGGGAACTCCACATAATCGCGAGCGACCGCCGTTCCTGATAGCGAGGGATAAGTGACGTTTGAGGAAAGGCCGTGCAGCGCATGACCGAATTCATGAAACAGCGTTTCCGCATCGTCCCATGAGATGAGCACCGCTTCGCCCGCGCGTCCCTTAACGAAATTCGAGTTGTTGGAAACGATGGTCGTCGTTTCGCCGTCAAATCGCTCCTGGTCGCGGTAAGCGTTCATCCATGCGCCGGAGCGCTTGCCGTCGCGCGCGTACGGGTCAAAGTACCAGAGACCCACGTGCCGGCTAGTCGTTTTGTCTTTGACTTCCCAAGCGCTCACATCCGGGTGATGAATCGGAACGTTATTCACCGGAGTGAAAGTGAAATTAAAAAGTTCTCCGGCGACCCAAAACATGCCTTCGCGCAAACGGTCGAGCTGAAGATACTGTTTCACTTCGTTCTGATCTAGATCATAGCGCGCCTTGCGCACTCGCTCGGCGTAGTAGCGGTAATCCCACGGCTCGATCTTGATGTTCGCTCCTTCTTTGCGAGCGAGCGCCTGCATGTCGGCTACTTCCTCACGCACGCGCCGCCACGGCGGGCTTCCACACCGACTCCATCAATTCCACGGCGCGCTCGGGCGTTTTGGCCATCGCGTTCTCAAGCCGCCAGTGCGCGTGCGTGGGGTACCCGAGCAGCGCGGCGCGCTCGGCGCGCAGTTGCAGCACCTCTGTGATGATGGCGTTGTTGTCGTGCTCGCCGCCGTTATCGCCGCGGTTGACGAACATCCGCCACACCCGCTCGCGCAGTTCGCGCCGGTCCGAGAAAGTCAGGAAAGGATCAACGGACGAGCGCGTGTTGGTGATCACCCACGCGCCCGGCATCTTCTTCGCCGTGGCGGCCGCCGCGGCCGCATCGCGCACTGACTGCGACAGGCCGGCCAACTCCGCTTCGCTTTTGAGCACCAGGAACTGATCCGTTTCTTCGGCCAGCACGTTTTGACTGAAGCGCGTGTAAAGTCCGGCCAATTGCTGATTGATTTGCGACAGGCGCGCTTTGTCGGCAGTTTTCAGGCGGGCGCCGGCGCGCGCAAAGTTGGTGTAATAGAGCCACGTCAATCGCTGCTGCTCAGGCGACAGGCGCGCTTTTTCGGGCGCGTTGTCAATCGCTTCGAGGCGCCGA
>JBBJMB010000046.1:0-16155 GCA_037719755.1 Pyrinomonadaceae bacterium | reverse complement strand
TGGTCAGTACCGCCTGCTTCAGCTGGGCGGGTTGTTCGCGAAAGTAATCGCCGTCTGCTTGAATTTGGGCCTCGTCGCGCTTGTCAGCATAGACCAAGTGCGCTGGCTGTCGCTCGCGAGCATCCTGATGCTCGTCGCCTGGGTGGGCGTGATCCGGTTCGCCGGGCGTCACTTTGAACGTCTGAGCGCCGCCGCCGCCGCTCCGCCGCTCAATCACAAAGCGAGCAAAAACAAAGCGAGCAAAGCGGCGCGCCGCAGGCCGCAGAAGAGCTTGGTCGGAGTTCCGGCTCTGCACCAGCAATACAGCAATTGACGGGCGCGAGCGCGAGAAAGGAGTATCTATTATTAAGAGTCGATTCAGAGCTGCCGGGGCGTGGGCGCAACTAACATCACTGGTCTTTATTTTTTCGCTTGTCGTCTGCGGCGCGAGTGTGCTCCGCTTGGAGGTTGCCGGGCAAGGAGCGGCGCAGCTTGAGCTTCCGCGCGGCCCCGCCAAGCCCGGCGCGGTGCGCTTCGTCGCTCTCGGAGATGCGGGAACCGGCGGCAAGAGTCAGCAACGAATCGCCGATCGCATGGCCATCTTTCACACGGAGCGCCCTTTTGACACCGTCATTTTGCTCGGCGACAACATTTACCCGAACGGCCGCGCATCGGATTTGCCGGGGAAGTTCGAGCGCCCTTATGCCGAACTGCTGAGCCGGGGCGTGCTCTTCTACGCCGCCCTCGGCAACCACGACGTGCGGCAGGGACGCGAAGCGCAGATTAACTACAAATTGTTCAACATGGGGGGGCGTGCCTACTATTCGTTTTCCAAAGAAGACAACTTAGTAGAGTTTTTCGTCGCAGACTCCACCAAGTTTGATGACGAGCAATTGAGATGGCTCGAAGGCGCGCTCAAGCGATCCACCGCTCGTTGGAAAATCGCTTACCTCCATCACCCGCTTTATTCCTCGGGAACGCGGCACGGCTCAAGCGAAGCGCTCCGCTTTCGTGTCGAACCGCTGTTCGTGCGCTACAAAGTGGCCGCCGTCTTTTCCGGTCACGATCATTTCTACGAGCGCACTCTTCCGCAGCAGCAAGTGCAGTATTTCGTTTCCGGAGCGGGTGGCAAAATCCGGCGCGGAAACATCAACCGGCGAAGCCGCTTCTTCGCCGCCGGTAATGACGACACCAACAGTTTCGTTTATGTGGAGGCAGTTGAAGATCAATTAACGTTTTGGGCGATTGATGAGTCAGGCAATGTGCTCGACAGCGGCACGATTGCTCCGCGGCGCGCATTGCAAAGCCGGACGGCATCGTGGACATTTGACAAGATTCTCGGCGGTTAATTTCCAGTTGATGCAAAACGGACGGCTTTTTTCTTTGGTTTACGTTTGATATGCTTTTCATCTTGCCCCCGATTTCGGGAGCGGCTCATGCGCGTTGATGTGACGGCGCGAACAAGTTCGGATAATTGCCAAACCAAATACGTCAAGTGAGATGAGGATCGCTTAATGCCCTTGACGCCCGGCACCGCTTTCGGCCGCTATGAGATCTGTCGCCTGCTCGGCGCCGGTGGGATGGGCGAGGTTTACCTGGCGCAGGACACTCGCCTGGGCCGTCTGACGGCGTTGAAACTGCTTTCGCCGAAACTGATTGAGAGGCGCGAGTATCTCCAGCGTTTCGAGCAAGAGGCGCGGGCCATCTCGGCGCTTAACCACCCGAATATCATCACCATTTACGAAGTGGGTGAAGCAAACGGCAGCCATTTCATCGCCACTGAGTTTATTGACGGTGACACGCTCAGGCGCCACATGGCTTTGGCGAAGGTGCCGCTGCGCGATGTTCTACCGTTGGCGATACAAATCGGCGCCGCCCTCACCGCTGCACACGACACAGGCATCGCACACCGCGATATCAAACCGGAAAACGTCATGCTGCGCGGCGACGGAATTCTGAAGGTCCTCGATTTTGGGCTCGCCAAGCTGATGGAAAAAACTTATCAGGGAGTTGCCGACCCGGATCTCCCGACCATTCCCAACATCGACACGCGCCCTGGTTCTATTGTCGGCACCATCACGTACATGTCTCCGGAACAGTTACGCGGTTTCAAAGTGGACGGCCGCACCGACATCTGGAGTTTAGGAGTTATTCTGCATGAGTTGCTTTCCGGCCGACCGCCGTTTGAAGGCAGCACTGACAGTGATTTGATTGTCTCGATTCTTGAGAAAGAACCGCCTTCCCTCGAATTGCATGTTCCCGAGGCGCCAATTGAGCTCAGGCGGATTGTCACAAAGGCCCTTCGTAAAAATATAGAGGACCGTTATCAAACGGCCACAGAGATCACCGCGGATCTCAAGCGCTTCAGAGAGGATCTCGAATACGAAGCGAGACGAACGCTCGTGACCGTGAGCCCTACTCGGGTGCCGCGTAGGCATGCCAAAAGGCCGGAAGGCCTGTTAGCCAGGACGGTGTTGCATGGTGCGCTGAGCACTGATGAAGTAATCGGAGGGCGCACGACTTCGAGCATCGAATACATCTTTACCGAAATCAGAAAACACCGGGCCCTGACCACCGGCCTTTTGGTCTTCCTCACCTTGTCTCTCTTTTACCTGTGGCATAAAGGGCTTGTGCCTCAAAAGTCCCAGAGCATCCGGATGGATCATGTGACCAACAGCGGCCGCGCTCGGCTTGCCGCCATCTCCCCCGACGGCAAGTATGTGGTGTATGCTGAAAGCGAAGGTGCGACGGAGGCCCTTTTCATGCGTCACGGCTCTTCGACAAGCACCGCGACGCTGGTGCCCTCAGCTGAAGTCAGACACCTTGGGCTCACTTTCTCTCCGGACGGAGATTACGTTTACTTCGTGAGATATGAGAAAACTCACGCCGGAGTGCTCTACCGCATTCCTCTGCTGGGCGGGCTTGCCACGAAAGTGATGGAGAACATCGACAGCCCCGTGACGTTCTCTCCCGATGCTCGCCGACTTGCGTTCGTCCGCTTCAATGAAAGTGAGGGTGAGTATGTTCTCACGACCGCTGACATCGACGGATCGAAGATTCACCCGCTCGCGCGCCGAAACGGCGGAGCTGACTTCTCACGAAAAGGTCTCTCTTGGTCCGCTGACGGAAAAAAGATCGCTTGTGCCGCGGGAAGTTGGGAAGGCGGTTACCACACAGAGCTAATCGAGATCGATGCCACTACCGGTGTCGAGCGAAAAATCACCTCCCGCAGGTGGTTCTACGCCTTACAGCTCGCTTGGCTGCCCGACGGCACCGGGCTTTACGTCTGCGCGGCTGAGACCCAGGTAAGCCCGCGCCAGATCTGGAAAATTTCTTCGCTCTCCGGTAAGTCGGAACGCATGACACACGGTCTCAACAATTATGACAGCATCAGTTTGTCAGGCGACGGCCAGACAATCGTGACGGTGCAGAATTACAGAGCATCCAAAATATGGGTCGCTCAAGGCGAGGCCTTCAATCGCATGATGCCAATTGTGACCGGGGTCGGAAGCAGCTACGGACTGAATTGGACAAGGGATCAGAGAATTATATATTCGGCCATGTCTGGAAATAACCTCAATATCTTTTCGGTCAAGTCGGATGGTACGGACAAAAAACAACTGACCATCGACGCCGGCGATAACTATCATCCCTCGATCTCCGCTGACGGACGCTACATTCTGTTTTCGTCAAGCCGCACCGGTGCTTTTAACATTTGGAGAATGGACGCTCAGGATGGAGGCAACCTCAGGCAGTTAACGAACGGCGAAGGGGATTTCCATCCTCACTGCGCGCCCGACGGTGAATGGGTTATCTATGAACGCCAAAAGAGTGGGCCCTCGACTCTTTGGAAGGTGCCCCTTGACGGCGGCCCGACGATGCAGCTCACGACCGAGTACACCGCGGTTCCGGCAATCTCGCCGGACGGCCAGATGATCGCCTGTAGATACTACACGAACGACGGATTGATGCGCGTGGCGATCATTTCTATTAATGGCGGAACGCCGCTCAAGCTGCTCCCCATCCCGCCTGTCGATTGGCAAAAAATCCGGTGGACGCCCGACAGCCGGGCGCTGACTTACGTGGATGATCGCAACAACGTCTATAACATCATGCGGCAGCCGATTGACGGAAGTTCTCCGCAACAGCTCACAAATTTCCAATCAGAACAAATATTTTCCTACGACTGGTCGCCTGACTTTTCTCAGTTGGCTTGTGAGCGCGGAGCCGAGTACAGCGACGTCGTCACCATCAGCAACGAATAAGCGGCTTTGTCACACCGAGAGCGGGCTCAAGCCGCTACCGGTTATTTAAGGGCTACCTGTCACAACCGGGGGGCCTCAAACAAAGCGCCTGGCGGATTTCCTCCAGTCTTCCAGCAACGGAAATCAAGCGTGGGTCGCCGCTTTCTTTGAAAGGGCCCAGAATATCGTTGATCAGCGCCACCATCGACGAGTGGCTTTCAAGCAAGTTGGTGATTAACTCATCCAACTTGTTTTCTACAACCGTGATACGATCCGTTGGGTCTTCCATCTGAGCACTCTCCTTCACCCGCAAGACGCTTTTGATTTGTCAAGGTGGTGTGTTTGAAGTAAATGAAAAAAGAAATGACGAAGCGATCTAGAAGCATTCGTCAGGTTGCTGGAAACGCCGGCTTAGAGTGGAGAAGGCCACTGCTGCTGCCTCCCGTTGTGATATAGGCGAAAACATAGAACCTGTTAACCGGCACCACAGGATTATCACTTCGCGCCATCTATCCTTTTGTCTGAAGGCGGATTTTACACTGCCGATGGTGTTTAGTGTCAATGAAAATTTCAATTCATGCGGCGGTACGCGAGAGCAAAGCGGTCGCAAAGCGATGTGCCCGGAACGCCTTAAGAGAAAAATTCTCGTTGACAGCGAAGTCAGACAGGAATAACCTCTGCCCATCTAATGCTCTGAGCACATCGCGCCTTGTTAGCAGTCGCCGACGGTAGCTTCACCGTCCCGAGCCCCGCTAACTATTTGAAGACTGTGCAAATTAAAGTCTCCTGTGTTCACCGCGTTAGCGGTGGCCTGAATTTAGCCCGGCGTTTTAACGCCGGGCATGCGACCAGACCATCCGCGTCGCTGAAGCGACGCCTGATGCGGTGCGACCGTTCAGGCGTCGCTTCAGCGACGCGGGTGTGGTCGGTCGCACGCCCGGCGTTGAAACGCCGGGCTCACCGCGTCGCTGAAGCGACGGATTTGTGCACAGGCTTCAACTACTTAAACGCCTGCTTGACCGGTCTGCTTTTAGCGTGAGCGAGATCTAAAACTCTTCTCACTTAAAGACTTTGAATTGCTTACACTTTCTTGATGACACGAGCAAGCGGCGCGGGCGGGCGCGCGACGTTTTCATCAACCCTCTACGAGTGTTTCTGTGGGGGTTGATGTAGCCTAAAAGTATGCCTCCGAGACTAGCTGCCATTGTCGGCCCCTTAAAGGGCGCCATCTTCCCTGTGATCGAAGACGTGTCCATCGGTCGGGATACTTCGAATCAGGTCTGTCTCAGCAGCGCTCTGGTGTCGCGGCGTCACTGTACGATTCGGAACACGAATGGAAAATTCGAGATCACGGATCTGGAGAGTTACAACGGCACCCAGGTCAACGGGATGTCGGTCACAACAGGAATTCTTAAACACGGCGACCAGATTACTATTGGCGATTCGCGTTTCGCGTTCCTGGTTGAAGCGGAAGATGCGACAGATCAGGCCGATCTTGCTGATCTTGCTGATCTTGTCGAGCTTTACGAGGGGGAGCTGAGCGCGTCCACCATTCGGCTGGAGAGAGGGCAAGCGCTGTACCTTAATCCTGAGAAAGCAATCAGGGCATCTTCCACGAATCAAAGAGTAGCCCGCGACCTCGCGGCTCTGTTGAAGATTAGTACCAAGATTAATTCCATCAGGGACATCAACGCGCTGCAGCACAATTTGCTCGAATTGATTTTCGAGGTGGTGCCGGCCGAGGGCGGCGCCGTGCTGCTCAAAGGGGAAGAGGGCGAGCCATACCGCTTGGCCGTCAGTTTGAGCAGAGAGGGCGGCGCCAACCAAAAAGTGCAGGTCAGTCGCACCATCGTTCATCAAGTGTTCTCGCAAGGAGTTGCAGTGCTGAGCAACAACGTGCTGGACGAGGAAACTTGGAGTTCGGCGGAAAGTCTGGTCGCTTCCCAAGCCCGTTCGCTGCTCTGCACCCCGATTACGCTTTTCGATCACACGCTCGGCGTCATTTATTTGGTGTCCAGCAGCGGCACCGATTCTCTCGACGAAGGGCACCTGCAGTTAGTCACCGCGATCTCCTCGATCGCGGCCATCGCTTTGGAGAATGCGCGCCATTTTGAGCAGCTCGATTATGAGAATCAACTGCTGCGCGCAGACCTTTCGCTGCAACATAACATGATCGGCGAAGGCCCGAAGATGCGCACGGTTTATCAATACATCTCAAAGATCGCTCCGACAAATTCCACCGCGCTGATTCGCGGCGAGTCAGGCACCGGCAAGGAATTGGCCGCGCGCGCCATACAACAAAACAGTTCGCGCGCGAAGCGTCCGTTTGTCGCGATCAACTGCGCCGTCTTGACCGAGCATCTGCTGGAAAGCGAACTCTTCGGTCACGAACGCGGAGCTTTCACCGGCGCGGTCGCACAGAAAAAAGGCAAACTGGAACTGGCCGACGGGGGAACTGTTTTTCTGGATGAAATCGGCGAGATGGCCACCGCGCTCCAAGCGAAGCTGCTCCGCGTTTTGCAGGAACGAGAGTTTGAGCGGGTCGGGGGCACGCGCTCCATCAAACTCGACATCAGAGTGATTGCGGCGACCAACCGGGATCTGGAAAAGGACGTGAGCGCCGGGACGTTTCGTCAAGACCTGTACTACCGTTTGAACGTAGTCTCTTTCGAAATGCCGCCGCTCAGGGAAAGAAGAGAAGACATCCCGCAGCTCGCCAAATATTTTGTGGACAAATACAGCAACCTCTGTAACCGCAAAGTTCGAGGAGTTTCCCCGACCGCCCTCGCATATCTGAACAGCTATGATTGGCCGGGCAACGTGCGCGAATTAGAAAACACCATCGAGCGCGCGGTGGTTTTGGGCTCAACCGAATACATCCTTCCCGAAGATTTGCCCGACGTTATTCTGGACACCAAACCCGCAGCCGGCGTGACGGATGTCAAATACCAGAATGCAGTCACAGGCATGAAAAGGGAGTTGATTTTGAGCGCCTTTGATGAGGCTCACGGCAGTCACGCCGAGGCGGCCAAGCTGCTCGGCATGCACCCGAACAATTTGCACCGGTTGATTAAAAATTTGGATCTGAGAGAATTGCTAAAGAAAGGAAGCTCACACGATCTCAGTCGCGGCGCTTGAAAACGCCGCGACCGAGGTGTCTCGACTGAGGGCAAACTTGATTGCTCAGAGTTTCGCGCGAGCGATCATTTGATGCGGCCGGACTTTAAATCTCTGCGCAGTGAAGCCGCCATTTGACTGTTGAAGCCGCTGAGGATCTCCGCCTGCTTGGCCGCGGATCTTGGATCGCCGGTCTTAGCGTAGCAGAGCGCAAGCGCGTACCTGGCGATGTTAAGACTCGAATCGAGCGACAGTGCTTGGTCGAAGGCTGCGATGGCCTCGCGGTGGCGCCCCAGGCTGGAGAGCGCGTGGCCCAACTGATAACACCACGTGGCGGTGGCCCGCAGCTCGATGGCTCGTCTGTAAAGGGCGACGGCTTCCTCGTAACGCTTGGCCCTGTAGTGAACGAAGGCGAAGCTGGCCCAGGTGCTGGGATTGTCGGGGTCTTTTTCGCTCAGCTCTTTGTAAACGTCAATCTCAGGCGAGCTGATTTCAACGGGCGCCTTCACAACCGGCGTGGCCAACTTTGCGGTTACACTGGGGCGCCGCGTGGTGGCCGGCCTTGGCCGCCGGGGAGAAGTCGCGGATGCTTTGGTCGCGCTCCCTATGCCGAACGACAGGTCTTTGCTCCGAGCGCAAAGGACAGAGGCGCTGCACAGCAGCAGCACGGTCAACGCAGCAAACGGCGTCATGCGAATTGATGATTTTGGGCGAATGAGTTTGAACATTGCGATGGCTCCTCACTGTAAGTTGTGAACGGTCAAGTTTTTGCTTAAAGAGCTGGCGCGACCAGCCGGAATCCGAGGGTCGGGTCTTTGGTCGAAGAAGGCACCCAGCCTCTGGTAGTGCTGGTCACGGAATCGGCGCTTGTTTTGAACGACCCGCCGCGCACCACCATCCAGCCTTGTTCCTTCTCAGGAAGGACGTGATCGTTGCCTTCATAAAATGATGCTTCGGTGGAGGTCCACTCCCAAGCGTTTCCGATCAAATCAACTACTCCTCGACTTGAAGCGCCGGCGGGAAATGAACCAACTGGCTTGAGCGAAGATGCCCCCACATTGGCGCCGTGGCGAATCCAGCTTGCGCCCCACGGATACGGCAATTCTTCACTGCAACTTCGCGCGACGTATTCCCACTGAGCTTCCGTGGGCAGCCTGTAAGAGATCCCATCCCGCCGGGAGCGCCAAGCGGCGAAGGCGTTGATGTCTGCGAGCGTGACGTTGGTCGCCGGCCATTGCCCTGCACCTTCGGGTGGGCCGTTCTGCTGCCAAGTTGGCGGAGGCTGATAACCTGTTTCGCGCACAAATGCGGCATATTCGTCGTTGGTGATTTCCGTTTTGTCGATCACAAAATGATTGACGATGACCTGATGCGCGGGCCACTGGTTGGTGAGCTTCTGGTTTGCCCCGGCAGCGGCGCGACCCATCATGTACACTCCGGACGGGATGTAGATCATGTGCGACGGAAGAATGGCTCGTGCCGGTTGGGGCGCGACCGTCGGAACCGGCGGAAGCAGGGTGGCTGCCGACGCTTTGTTTAAAGTGACCGTCGAGGTCTCAGAGGCGTGCGGTTGAGCGCTGTTGCCAGGAAACAATTTGTAGAGCAGCCCTGCTATCGCCGCGACGCTCAAAATAAAGGCCACGCCAAGCGTGCACATCTTGAATTTAGACAACCCGACTTTTGCGCTTAAGATTCCCCGCCGCGGCGCCAAGCTTTGTTGCTGGTCAACCGCCGCGGAGCCGCGCCAAGCATGCGGTTGCGTGGCTTGATCGCCTTGGCTGAAACCGTCTTTCACGGTTCGCAGACCCGCTCTGTGCGAATTGTCCGAACCTGCTGCTGCTGTCTCGTCCGCCTCTGCTTTCCGCGGCACCGGATGAAATGCTTGCGTCGCCTTGGTCGCGCCGATCGCTTGGCGCAACTGATTGAGAAAATCCTCCACTGATTGAATGCGGTCCTCGGGGTGCTTCTCCAGGGCGCGCCGCACGACGGCCTCGACGGGCGCCGAGGCGCGGCCGTCAAACATATCCATCGCGGGCGGCGATGAAAGCAAATGCTTTTTCATAATCGCCGGAATGGATGGACCCTTGAAGGGAACATCGCCGGTGAGCATTTGATAAAGGATAATGCCGAGGCTGTAAATGTCGGCGCGCGCGTCAGGCTCCTCATCCGACCACTGTTCGGGCGCCATGTAGAACGGCGAGCCCATGAAACCCGAGGACTGAGCTTGCACAAGCGAGCCGAGTAGTTCTCCGGATTTAATTTTGGCTAAGCCGAAATCGAGCACCCTCACCGCTTCGCTGACCGGTAATCCTTCCGCCAACATGATGTTCAGCGGCTTCAGATCGCGATGCACGATGCCGAGCCGATGTGCGGCGCCGACGCCGGCGCAGATGGCTGACATGATTTCCAGGGCTTGTGTGGGGTGAAGTCGTCCTTTTTCTTCCAGATAGCTTTGGAGCGTCTGGCCTTGGATGTAATTCATCACCAGAAACGGAAGGTTGCCGCTCGCCACTCCGAAATCGGTGACCGCGACCACGTTCGGATGGCGGATCGCAGCGGTGGCGATTGCTTCTTGCCGAAAGCGTCTGACCAGATCGGGGTCTTTATCGACCAGATCGGCGAAAATGATTTTGACGGCATGTGTGCTTTTCAAAAGAATGTGGCGCGCTTTATAAACCGCTCCCATCCCGCCAAAACCCAGCTGCTCCTCCAGTTGGTATCGCTCGCCGAGGACGAGTTGAGAATCGTCGGTCAACGAAAAGACTCTCCTCATCTCAATGCGCTGGATGTCAAAATGGCTGTCCGCCGGACTGCGCAGTTCCTTTGTCGACTCATCCGCCGGTTGGATAATGCCGGGAACGCGCCGGCCTTTTGTCGCTGCTAAATCGTCAAGTGCTTCTCTCATGAGCCTGTATCCTGATCATCATCTTGTGAAAAGTAACGGGGAAGACGGTACGGCATAAAAGCTATTTGTGTGCCACGTTAATATCGGTGTGAGGGAAAGACTGTAAATGCCGAGGAAGTTTGCGCGCCACCGTCTTGGCACCCTCGTGCGAGGCGATAAATCTCTGAAAATCCCAGTGAAATGAGCGGTAGTTGCCATTGAGGCGAGCTCAATAAATTATTGATTTCATCTTCGTCAGAGTCGCCGCTCGCGATACACAAATTGTCAATCGCGCTATCAACATGATAGCGGCGATTCTTATTGTGCAGAGTTGGCCTGTGGCTGCGTATGAAAGGACGAAATCTTAGAAAACGGACGAAGAATCACCACCAGGGCGCCGCAAAGAGAGAGAGCTAGCTGACGAGCCACACTGTAGAAACACTTAGGATTGAAGAAACCTCAAGACTATCAGGAAAAATCGCGTTCTAGCGTATGCCTTGCGCTCACCTCGCTAGCGTTTGTTACGCAGGCTTCCGTAAGCAGTGGCCACGGACGAGCGCACTATCAACCTGATAGTGCGCTCGTCCGTGCGACGCTAAAGGTGTGGCCGCGGTGATGCGGAGGCCACCGGTGCTCGCCAGAGATCACAGAAGAGTGTTGCAAGTTTTAAGGCAACCGCACGACTCGTACGGCCGCTCCGGCATCAAGCGCGCTCACCGCTTGAGGAACGATGACGAGCGCCGTGGCCTGCGCGAAGGAAACGAAGTCTGATGATCCGCCCCACCGTAACGTCTCGGCGATAAGCTGGCCTGCGGCATCGGTGCGCAGTTGCGCCGGCAGATAGCTCGCCCGCTCCGGTGCGCCCCGCACGCCGCGCGCCAAAACGGCCGTTTCTTCCGGAAGCGCTGTGTCGCCGGCGCCCTGCATCGCTCGCAGCGCGGCGCGCGCAAACAAATTAAAGGTGATGGAGACGGAAACCGGGTTGCCCGGAAGCCCGAAGACAAGCGCGCCCCCGAGTTGTGCGAACACGGTGGGTTTGCCGGGCTTGAGCGCGACGCGCTCGAAAAACACTTCGGCGCCGAGTTCCTTGAGCGCCGTGGTGGTGAAATCATAAACGCCCATCGAAACTCCGCCCGAAAGAATCAGCACGTCGGAGCGCGCCGCCGCCGCCGCGATCTGCTGTGTGAGCAATTCCAGATTATCGCCGGCGATGGGCGTGCGCTCCGCTACGGCGCCGGCCAGTTGCGCGTAGGCGGCCAAAGAAAAGCTGTTCGAATCACGAATCTGATCCGGGCCGGGCTTTTCAAACACTTGCACCAACTCAGACCCTGTGGCCATCACCGCCGCGCGCGGGCGGCGCCCGACGCGCACCGTCGCATAACCAAAGGAAGCGAGCACGGCGGCCTTGGCGGCGGTGATCAATTCGCCGGGCCGCAGCACAATTGCGCCTTGCCCGATTTCAGCCGCGCGTTTGACGATTGATTGACCGTGTGAGACCGGCTTTTGGATTTCAACTGATGCGTCGTCAAGCTCGCGCGTCACCTCAACTTGCTGCACGGCGTCGGCGCCTGCGGGAACAGGGCGCCCGTCATAATGCGGATCGCTTCGCCGGCCCGGACGCTGCCTTGCCAAGCGCGACCGGCCGCGGCCTCGCCCGCGATTCGTAAAACTATGGGCGCCGCGCGCGTGTCCGCCGCGCGTACCGCATAGCCATCCATCTGCGCGCGATCAAACGGCGGCAAGTCCATATCGGCAACGATCTCTTCGGCCAGCACCCGACCCGGCGCCGCCTCAAGCGCAATCGACTCGGCTCCGAGAGGACGGGCCTTTTCAAGAATTATGCGCAACGCTTCGGCGACAAAGATCATGCTTTACTCACCATTCGAAAGTTGATTTCCTTTGCGTCTCTTGGCATCTTTCCTTTGCGATACTTTGCGTTTAAGTAAGCGATACCTCAACGCAAAGTATCGCAAAGGAAAGACGCCAAGAGACGCAAAGAAAAAAACAAGCCTCTTTGCCAAAGCATAAGGCTTTCGAGGTTGATCGTCACCTCTCGGCCTCTGTGTCGGCGAAGTTTGCGACGGCGGTGCGCACGCGCGGGATGGGTCCGGCTTCCGTCCACGCGAACACAACTTCTGAGCCCCTGCTGCGCGCCATGCGGGGAAAGCCGCTTGATCGGTTAACGCTTGTTTCGGCGATGGTGATGACATCGCCCGGCGCGCCGTCGTGGCGCACGCGCCGCGCTTTAATCTTTCCGCTCTGCGTTGTGCCTTCCAGCCAGCTCACCAGAGCCGAGCCATCGTCGAGCAGTACTACATCGACGCGCCCGTGCGCCGCGCCGTTGTCCACTCTGACGGGTTGGCCGAAAGTCGCGCCGGAGTCCGCGGAAAAACTAACTTTAACTTGCGGCGTGTCGCGACTGGCGGTGGCGTGGTTCACCGCCACGCTCGCGCCGCTCACCGGGCACGCGCTAATTTGCCAATCGTCCGTGTAAAGCGTGCGCGGCGCGATCCACTCGCCGTTCGCGAGGCGGCGCACCACGGAGAAGTCGCGCACTTCTTTTTCCGAGCGGTCGCGATACACCACTACCAATCCATCGGCGGTCGCCGCCGCCGCCGTTTGGCAGCAATCGCAGACGCGCCCATCGAGTTCCGCTTCGTCCGCGAGCGTGCCGTCCGCGTTGAGGGTCGCGTAGCGCAGCGTCATCTCGTTCGTTTTCTTGCCTGCTGCTGCTGCCGCCGCGTGACTTTTCCCGTCGGCGTGCAAAGCGCTGATGATGTGCGCCTCGCCTGTGCGCGCGTGCTCGTCGGCGCCAAACTTGCGCCCGTCGAGCCAGACGGCCGCGAGCGCTCCGCCCTCCGCGTACGGCACCAGCGAAACGAAGCCGTGCTCGGTCGGCGTGTTATCCCTGTGCGGCGTGAAAGGCCGCGTCCACGTGCGGCCGCCATCCGTCGAGCGCGCAACGCGAACATCATAAGCGTATTTAGCCGACGCGCTTTTCACCAGCCAGTGTGCGGCTAGCGAGTTGTCTGAAAGCTTCACGACCGACGGAAAGTCAGCCCAATTGACAAACCAATTATCGCCCTCGGCGACGGTGAGCGGCTCAGACCAGCCGTCATCCTTTCTGGTCGCAAAGCGCAGAGCGTGATGATGATCATTAATCTTTTCGACCCAGCTCAAAATGATTTGGCCGTCGGCCGCCACAAATAATTCCGGCTCGCCGCTCTGCGCCGCCGCCGGCGTCGCCAATTCGCGCGCCATCGACAGTGAAACACTCGGCGCGGATGATTCTTTACGGCAAGAGATCGAAAAACCAACCGCGACGGCGAGCAACGATGCGCCAACGAAACTGAAAATATTCATTGATTGTTCCTCCTCCTTCTTCTTGGCGTCTTATCTTTGCGGTGCTTTGCGTTTAAGTCTAATTTAAACGAAAAGCACCACAAAGATACGACGCCAAGAGACGCAGAGAAGCCTCATTGAGCGGCACTCCCGCAAGCAAGTCGGGCCGCAAGACGCTCGTGAGTCCGATGCCGAACGGATCGCGAACTTCCCAAAAATCATCATAGTTGATAGTAACAAAGGTAGGATTGGTGACGGTCTGTAATAAGCTGGGAAGGGCATCGTCCAAAATTTGCGTGTCGGGGCGTAAATCAACGATGTTGCTAATCCGGCCCCAATACCAGCGTGCGATGTCTTGCGCCACTTGCGGCTTGAGTAATTGCTCATCCAATACGATCATGCGTAAGAACGCTCGTAATCATACTGTTTTTGCAGTGCTACGACTTCATGAATGGCCGCGACAGGGACTTTGTGACGCTCGGCCAATTGTTCGGGAGTGTCGCCCAAGTTCAAATAACCGATGACCCAACGCGCATCCATCCTGGTGTATTTGAGCGTTGGGCGTCCGCCGCACACGCCCGGAGCGGCCACAACATACTTACCGAGCGGCAAATACTCGTAGACATCACCGTTATAATTTTCGCGCATCAGCTCTTGATCTTTCGCGACCGGATTTCGTTTCATAACCGCTGCTCTCGTTTCAATTCCAAGTTTACTTTTCAATTCCAATTCTACACTAGTTCGATTAAGTCTCATGAGTAGAGTGTCTGTTGTTTATGGGCGTCTGCCGAAAGCGCCGGTGTCAGGCGTCTCTCAGGGACGCCCATCATTTCTCGATCTGTTCCCAGCGATTTACGCTCTCGCTACGTTCAACTGCTCCTGACGGAGCACAGAAAGAGTCACACATTAGTGGGTTCGCCATTCAGAATCGAGCCGAGTCGCGTTAGACTAGCCAGCGTCGGCACGAACGAAGTCGCTTACGTTATTGCTAACGGCTCGCTACGACCGCGCGTTGTTCTATCAAAGTCATCATCGAAACTTACGATCGTTAGACTGTACTTTTCCGCCACTGCATAATTGGTAAGCATCGTCGAAGTCGAGATTGAAACTAGCCGCGTAATCTGCCACCACTTCTATTTCATCAGCCGCCAGCAATGCGACGGTAATGCCGGCGTTCTTCGTCATATCAGTGATGAACTTGCGGAACGCGTCAGCTTTCCTACGCCTGAGCAGGATGAGCCCGATGGAATGAAGCGAAGTCAGAGATGAAAAATTCATGCACATCCGCCTTGGCGAGGAAATTTTTAGCCTCATCTTCGCGCGCTTGTTCGAGTAATACTTCGAGGAAGATATTGGTATCAATGAGCAGTTTCATTCAATTTCGCCGCGCTGGCGCGCAATCTCATGTTGAAGATCAACCGAAGTGTACTTAGCGCGCATGTCTTTAAGTGCCCCAGCCCAATCAAACTGCGGTTTGCGACGCGGGCGCAACCTTTGCTTCGCAAGCAGAAACTCAACAAAGTCGCGCACCTCAGCTTGCCGCTCCATAGGCAACTCTTTGACCATTTCTTCTAGCGGTTTCGCAAATTCTTGCATAATAGGTCTCCCTCCGTTATTACAACAGCGGTGACGAAGCTACCGCTTCAGCAGTTACTCTAACCGACCTTCACAAAAAGTCCAATTTCGACAGATTATAGCCATAGTTCTTCGATCTGTTTAGCTGGTGCGTTTACACTTCGTACAGATGCCCTCGTGCGCCTTCTCCTTTAACTGAAGGAAGCCGCGGGCACAAAAAAAATGGGCACAGGGCTTGAAAATAACCCAGCACCCACTCTTTTTCCACCAGATAATGGCGGAGCCGACGGGACTCGAATCCGCGACCTCCGAAGTGACAGAAACGAGATCCCCACAATGAAATTGAAAGACCTGCGATATTTACCGGTGCCTGAGCAACTTGCTCTGACAGAGAGTGCCGCAAGGTGGCCGTCGTGGCAGCCGTGCGGTCGTGCAGTTGAGGACCACCGTTGCTAATTTTGCGCTCTCTCCTCGTGCGCACAGCAAACGATGCTTATCCAGATCAACCTCACAGCTCAAGGCTTGCCGAACCTGTTCCTATATTCCACCGAGTTGACAAACCCGTTGACCATCCGGCGCACGTCGGCCGGGTCGGCGTCGATAACCCGCAGCCAGTCATCAAATCCATCGGCCTCCGGGTCACGCCTTAAATACCCGAAGTACTGCATCGCCACAAAGGCTTCATTCGACAACTTTTGTGAGACCTGCCGGACTTTCGACGAGCGCCCGCAACACCTGCGCTCTCGTCTTTTTGCTGCCGTTAAGCTCAGCGATAATTTGATCTTTACTCGCCAAAGCGACGCTTGTTCTCTGCTCCAGCTTGTCCACAAACTCCCGATTCGAGAGCGAGTCAGGGTTCTGCTCTTTGTGTTCCGCACGATTCACCCATGCATCGGCGAACGCGTTTTGTTTGATCACTCGTTCTTCACCCGTTTGTCCGGTGACGCGCACCAGGTCGAGCGTGATCTCGTGGTAGAACGGCAATCTTCCTAAAGCCACTTTGTAGTACTTGTA
>JBBJMB010000295.1:0-4574 GCA_037719755.1 Pyrinomonadaceae bacterium | reverse complement strand
CTGAAGCAGGCGGTACTGACAGCAATCCACTTCCTCGGTGTGGCTGCCATATAGTAACCGCGCCGGCCATCATGCGCGAGCACTTAACATTATGAACACTCTGGTCACAGGCGGAAGCGGCTATCTCGGCACGCACGTGCGCCGTTTTTTTGAGGCGGAGGATTACTCACGCCGCTCTTACCTGGATGTCTTAAACGATTACGACCTCGCCCGCATAGACAGCTACGATGCGGTGATTCACTTGGCCGCTCACCTTGACAAAGCGCCGCAGGCGGCCGAAACGTGCTTTCGCGTCAACGCCGAAGGCACGGCCAACGTCGCACGGCACATGCGCGCGGGCGCAGTCCTGATCTACGCTTCAACCAAAGATGTCTACGGCTCATTCGCCGACGGCTACACGGAAGTGCCCGAGTCGTGCTCCACGGAGTACGCCGGCCAATCGGCGCTCGAGTGGTCGAAGCTGATCGGAGAGCGCTACGTGGAGTATTACGCGCACGCAAACAATTTGCGCTCATGCATCTTTCGCTTGTCAAATACTTATGCTCGGGCGAGCGAAGACAATCAATCGGGCTTTATCACGCACTATGTGGAGTCGATCAAACACGGCTGGCCGATCCGTCTGCCGCTTGACGGCACGCCGGTGCGCGACATCTTGCATGTGGACGACTTCGCGCGCGCCTGCCGCGCCTTTATCGAGTCGGATGTCGAACACGGCTTGTATAATCTCGGCGGCGGGCGCGCGCACGCCGCGACGCTTGGCCAACTCATCGAGACCATCGGCAAGGTCGTCGGACGCGAGCCCGTGATCGACCAGGAGAACAGGCTGCCGGCGCCTGTGCCGGTTAATTACGTGTCGGATCTGACCCGCGTCCGTGAAGAACTCGTCTGGCAGCCGCAAATCGGAATCGAGGAAGGCATTAAAACGCTGTTGTGAAATCGTCGACAATACAGGCGGCGCAGATCGAGCGCGTGGTCGTGCGGGGAGTAAGCTGGGTGGGAGACGCCGTGATGAGCGTTCCGGCCCTGCGTGAACTGCGACGCGTGTTGCCGCGCGCGCACGTTACGCTGGCGACGCGCCGCCCGGCGGAAGGAATTTTTACTGACGCCGATTACCTGGATGCGCTGCTCGTCGAAGACAAAAGCGGGAAAGGCGTGCGTTCCCTGCTGAAGCAAAGGCGCAGGTGGCGCGAAGAGCGCTTTGATCTGGCGGTGATTCTGCAAAACTCTTTCAATCGGCGTTCGTCGCTTGCTCCGCAAGGATTCCCCACCGCTTGGGTTACGCGACCGAAAACCGTCGCCTGCTTTTGACCCACCCCATAGCTCTGCCGGCGTGGCGGCAAGCGAAGCACGAGGTCTATCACTACCTGCATCTGGTCGGCGAGCTTGAGCGAGCGCTCACCGGCGGCGAGCAAGTGAGCGATCACCAGCCCTCAGACGTTATCCGCGTTTCGACGGCGCGCAGAGCTGCCGCACGCCATTTTCTAATTGCGCACGGCGCGCGACTTGAGAGGCCGCTTGTCCTGCTCTGCCCCGGATCGACGAACAGCCGCGCGAAGCGTTGGCCGACCTGTGGATTCGCGGCGCTGGCTGATCAATTGATCGCCGAGATGGGCGCCGAAGTGATTCTGATCGGTTCCGGTGAGGAGAAGGAGTCTGGCCGCGGTGAGCGCGCAGATGAATCATCGGCCGCTCATCTTGACCGGGGTACGGACTTAAGCCTCACAATCGCGATTCTCAGCCTCGCGGATCTGCTTGTTTCAAATGATACCGGCCCGGCGCACATCGCCGCCGCGTTGGGGCGCCCGACGCTTGTCATCTTCGGCCCAACGAATCCGGTGCGCACGCGTCCGTTTTCCGCGGCCGCCGAAATCATTCGCGAGCCGCCCGCTTGCGCGCCCTGCATGCTACGGGATTGCCCGATTGATCACCGCTGCATGACCGCCATCACTCCCGCGCATGTTTTCTCGCGCTCCGCAGCGATACTCAAAGCAAGGCTCGGCGCGGAAGAGGTGCACACATGAGCCAACCGGCAATATTTATCGACCGCGACGGAACGATCTCCGAAGAAATCGGTTACGTTAATCATCCTTCGCGCTACCGCGTTTACCCTTGCTGCGCAGGCGATCCGGTTGCTCAATGAATCCGGTTGGCTCGCCGTGCTGGTCACCAATCAGGCCGGCGTCGCGCGCGGCTACTTCTCCGAAGACATGATCGGCTTTGTGCACCAAATCCTGATTGACGAACTCGCCCGCGGGGGAGCGCGCCTCGATGCTCTGTACTACTGCCCGCACCATCCTTCCGTCGGACCGGCGCCTTACCAACTCGACTGCGATTGCCGTAAGCCGAAACCCGGTCTGATTCACCGCGCCGCGCGCGAGCTGGATGTAGATCTCGCGCGCAGCTGGATAATCGGCGACCGTTTCAGCGACATGCAGCTGGCTCGGAACGCGGGCATTCGCGGCGCCTTTGTTTTGAGCGGCTACGGTCGCGGCGAGTGGGAGTATCAGCGCTTTGCGTGGGCTTTCGAGCCTGAGCTGATGGCCGAAGATCTGCTCGACGCGGTGCGCCAAATCACCGGCGCCGCAGAAGAAGAGGCCGCATAAATGAATGCTCCGGTGCGGCCCACGCCCGACCGTCTCGCCGAGATCGCTCGTCAATTGTCGGGCCGCCATGTGGTCGTGGTCGGCGATCTGGTGGCGGATCAATTTCTCTACGGCGAAATCGCGAGAGTCTCACGCGAAGCTCCGGTCTTTATTCTGCGTCACGAGCGTACGGACACCGTTCCCGGCGGAGCCGCCAACTGCGCGATCAATCTGGCCGCGCTCGGCGCCCGTGCTTCCCTGATCGGCGTGGTGGGCGCGGACGAAGTCGGTCGAAGTTTGCTCTCTCAGCTTCAATTGGCTCGCGTGGATAACCGCGGCGTCGTCGTCTCACCGGGCACAAACACCACCACCAAGGTGCGCGTGCTGGCGGGTCAGGCCCACTCGACCCGCCAGCAAGTCATTCGCGTTGATTATGAACAAAAGTTAACCCCTGACCGCCAACGTCAAGAAAGCTTAATGCACAATCTGCGCTCGGCGTTCGCGGCGGCGGCGGATGCGGTCATCATCTCCCACTATAATTACGGCGTCAGCGACGAGGAAATCACCGCGCTGCTTCGCGAGTTGTGCGGCGCCCGCCCGGTTCCCGTCATCGTCGATTCGCGTTTCCGCTTGACGCAGTACCCGGATTTCACTTCGGCCACGCCGAACCAGGACGAAGTCGAACATGCGTTCGGCAAACAATTCAACAAGACAATTGAGCTTGAGCAAGCGGCCGCGCTACTGCGGGCGCAACTCAACTGCCCGGCGCTACTCGTCACCCGCGGCTCGCAAGGCATGCTTCTTCAGGAAGCAAATCAAATTCCCTACCATATCGCAGCGGTCGGCGGGCGCGACCCCGTTGACGTGACCGGCGCCGGCGACACCGTGATCGCCGCCTACACATTGGCGCTCGCCGCCGGCGCCACCTTCGTTGAAGCCGCCCACCTCGCCAATCACGCCGGCGGACTCGTGGTGATGAAGCGCGGCACCGCTTCTGTTTCACCTGAAGAACTCTTATCATCTGTAGGAAGTGACAAGTGACTGCGGAGAGTGACAAGTGACAAGTGACAAGTGACAAGAAAGAAAAGGCCTTCTGCTCTTTCTTGTCACTTGTCACTTGTCACTTGTCACTCTCCGCAGTCACTTGTCACTCCTAGAGTCACTTGTCACTCTAAAAAGCTATGACTGAAGAGCAGTACAAAACGGAGACCATCGGCCGCATTCTAGAGCGCAATCGCTTGATCGCGCGCGTCGCCAGTGCTCGCAAGCACGGGGCGCGCGTTGTTTTGGCGAATGGCTGTTTTGATGTGCTTCATGTGGGGCATGTGCGCTACCTGGAGGCGGCGCGTGCGCTCGGCGATTTGCTGGTGGTGGGCATCAACTCGGACGATCAAGTGCGGGCTCTTAAAGGTCGGGGCCGTCCGTTTGTGCCGGAGCGAGAGCGCGCCGAAGTAATCGCCTCTTTGCGTGCGGTAGATCTGGTGACGATTTTTGCGGAGCCGACCGTCGAGCCCTTGATCCTGGCCGTCAGACCGGAAGTGCATGCCAAAGGAACGGACTACACTGAGGAAACCGTGCCCGAACGCAACGCGGTCAGGTCATACGGCGGCCGCGTCGCTATCGTCGGCGACCCCAAGCTGCACTCCACTTCAAGCATGCTCTTTCATTTGAACAAAGCGGTCGAGAGTTAAAAGGGTCCGCAATCAGCATGCGTATTTTAATCATCAAGTTGAGCAGCATCGGCGACGTGGTTCACACGCTGCCGGTGTTGGCCGCGATGCGGAGGGCACTGCCGAGCGCGGAGATCTCGTGGGTGGTGGAGCGACGGGCCGCCGAAATTTTAAGAGACAACCCTCTTTTGGATCGCCTCATCGAAGTCGACACGAAGGCGCTGAGGCGTTTGCGATTGACGTACGGGGAGACGCTGCTGGCACCGCGTCAGCAGTTACGGCAATTGCGCGCCTCAGCCTTCGATGTTTCCTTAGACTTTCA
>JBBJMB010000294.1:0-4580 GCA_037719755.1 Pyrinomonadaceae bacterium | reverse complement strand
CGCCGAATCCGGATTTACCGGCGCGCGCACTCTCCGGCGGCAATCAACAAAAATTGATCATCGGGCGCGAGTTTGAACTCCAGCCGAAATTGTTGCTCGTCTCGCAGCCGACGCGCGGCGTGGACATCGGCGCAATCGAATTCATCCACCGCAAACTCGTCACTCTTCGCGATGCGGGCTGCGCCGTGTTGCTCGTCTCCGCCGAACTCGAAGAAGTGACGGCGCTCTCTGACCGCCTCTTGATTATTCACGAAGGGCGCATCGTCGGCGAAGTTGATCCAAAGCGCGCCACCACCGAAGAGATCGGGCTAATGATGACGGGCGGTCGGTAGTGATGGCTTAGTTATAGGATATGTTTAGCGATGAGTGAAGCTGTTAAGCATTTACGAAGCAGTTTTCGGCATGATTTGCCCGAAGGGCGGTGCAACTGACCATCGCCCGCCGGAACAGGCCGATCAACAGAGAGAGCGCGAAAAACCACCTTTATGGCGCCGACAACCGCGCGGATGATTGCGGCTGCCCTCCATTTTTCAGACCTCGCGGATGACAAGGGAGACCCGACCGCGACCGGCGTTTACCGTGACACCGCTTGCCCAAGCGGCGTGAGAGAAGCCAAAGCCTGACTAATCCTCGGCAGTCGAGCGCCTTTCAGATCAAACAGCTTTCGAAGATACGTCAGGATGGCTGGCGCTGCTTAATCAGGCGGTTGCGCTCTGCCGACCAACGACGAAAACTTATGGCGGCCTGTCGCGGCAGGCTGGGATGTCGTGACGCCGCAGGCGATCCTGCTGGAGGTTGGCAATGGTCTCTCGTCGGGCGATTGCGCACCATGCAGTCAGTTGGAAAGAGCGGCTGGCGACATCGGCAGGCCTATGAATTTGTGCGCCGAACTCCACGAAGCGAGGATGGCCACTCTACGGCGCACGTCCATTAAAGACTGGAGCAGCGTTGACTGCATCAGCCTTGTCCTTATGCTCGACACGGTCTGATCGAAGCCTTTGCCGCCGAGCCGCTTCCAGCAGGCGGGTTTATGAGGCTGTTGCGAGTCGGCCTGTCATGCAGCTGACAGGGCAACGATGAGTTTGGTTTATTATCGAAAGACTGATCCGCAAGGCTGGCGCGCAACCAAAGCGAAGGAGCGGAAACCATCATGCAGCGATCGGAAGTTGGCGCGGAGGCGTGATGCTATTGGCTCTATACGGCGCACGGTGGGGCGCAGCCATTGGTGTCTGCGCGCAGTCAGAACATTTGGCGGAAGCGCAGCCGCTCAACGTGCGGGCTGAGGAAACTTAGAGCGGGCCGGTATAACAAGGCATGCTGTTTGCCAAGCGTACGCGGGCGATATGTGAAAAAGCCTTGGCTCAGAGCCTCCTGTTGTTGCCACGTTGCTCAACAACTTGGCAAAGCTGTACGAGGCCAAGGCGACTACGGGCGTGCCGAGCCGCTATATCAACGCTCACTGGCAATTAGAGAAAGCCTTAGGCTCAGAGCATCCCGCGTCACTACGCCGCTCAAAACTTAGCAGCGCTGTATGGGCCAAGAGTGATTATGAACGCGCGATTACTGGACACCGCGCCACCGACATTGCGAACAGAACATCGCGTTGATCCTGACCACCGGCTCGGAAAAGCAAAACAGCTTTACCTCGACACCTTCTCGGCCAGACACATTTGACTGTCTCACTCAATGCAAAGACGCGCCCAAAAATGTCGCGGCGGCGCGGCTGGCCTTAACGACTATCTTGCGGCGCAAGGGACGCTCGCTCGATGCGATGACCGATCAGATCGCGGCTCTGCGGCGGCACGCTGCACCGGAAGACCGAAAGCTGCTCGATCAACTGGCTACCGCGCGCTCGCAACTCGCCAATCTGCAACTCGGCGGCGCAAGCGGCAATCTCTCGCCCGCCACGCGACGAGCGCAAATCGCCACTCTCGCGGAAGAGAGCGAAAAGCTGGAAGCTGCCATCGCGTCGCAGCGCGGGTTTCGCGCGGGGCACAACCCGTCACTTTGTCGAGCGTGCAAGCGGCGCTGCCCGCCGATGCCGCACTAATCGAAATCTTCTCGTACCGGCCTTACAACACAAAGGCAAACCAGGTGAGAAAAGGTTCGGCGCGGCGCGCTACGTGGCTGCGTCGCACGGCGAGAAGGCGAGCCGCAGTTCGTGGAGTTGGCGAGGCGGCGGCGATTGAGGCGAACGTCGAGAAGCTGCGCGTTGCGTTGCGTGACAGCAAGCGCGCGGCGGGCGCGGATGTCGCGGCGGTTAAGGCGGCGGCGCGCGTCGTTGACGAAGGGGTGATGCGGCCAGTGCGTGGATTGTTGGGCGCGACGCGACGCATCTTCCTCTCGCCGGACGGGGCGTTGAATCTGATTCCTTTCGCCGCGCTGGTTGACGAGCGCGGCAAGTATCTCGTCGAAGACTATACGCTCACTTACCTGACGAGCGGGCGCGACCTGCTGCGCTTGCAGGTGGCGGGCGAGAGCAAGAGTTCGCCATTGGTGCTGGCGAACCCGCTGTACGATGACAGCGGCAACAGCAAGATTGAAACGCTGGCCGTGGCCGCGAAACGCGACGTTGATTTCAACACCATTGATTTTAGTAAGATACGCTTTGTGTCTCTTCCCGGGACGGCGGAAGAGGCCATAGCTTTGAGCGCGCTGATGCCTGACGCGCGCGTATTGACTGCTGCCGGCGCCACCGAAGCGGCGTTAAAACAAAGTCGCAGCCCGCGCATCCTGCACGTCGCCACTCACGGTTTCTTTCTTACAGATCAACCGCGTCAGGCCGGGGGGCGTGGATTTGGTCTGGGACTTGGAGCTGCGCAAAGCGAGATGGCTGTTGTGCCCGCCGTCGCTGCACGGGGCGAGAATTTGCTGTTGCGCTCCGGCTTGATTTTGGCGGGAGTCAATCAACGCCGGAGCGGAGCGAACGAGGACGGCGTGCTCACCGCCGCCGAAGCCGCCGCGCTCGATTTGTGGGGCACGAAACTCGTCGTGCTGTCGGCCTGTGAGACGGGACTCGGCGACGTGAAAAACGGCGACGGCGTCTATGGCCTGCGCCGCGCTGCTGGTCTTAGCAGGCAGTGAGCCAGGTGATGAGTCTCTGGCTGGTGGACGATGCGGCGACGCGGGATTTGATGAAGGCTTACTACACGCCTTGCAACAGGGCAAAGGGCGCACAAGAGGCGTTGCGGCAGGTGCAGCTTGAAATGCTAAGAAGCGACGCGGTGCCAGGCGCAGGGCGGCAAGCAGCGCGATCTACTCAACTCGCCCGGCGCTAAAGCGCGGACGGGAAACTACAGCCATCCGTATTACTGGGCCAGCTTCATCCAATCGGGCGCGTGGACTGGGATCGAAAACAAATTGGCGGATGCAAGCGTCAGTAAAAGCAAAAGCAGCATGAAACTTCTTCGCGAACTGTTCTTCCCGCTCGTCGCCGTGCGGCTTTCGTCGGTCGGCGGCATCTTCGTGTGGATCATCGGCGACAATCCGTTCGAGGTTTATCGCTTGCTGATCGGCAGCGCGTTCTCG
This sequence comes from Pyrinomonadaceae bacterium, assembly GCA_037719755.1. Lineage (GTDB taxonomy): Bacteria > Acidobacteriota > Blastocatellia > Pyrinomonadales > Pyrinomonadaceae > JBBJMB01. The sequence goes on along the minus strand of JBBJMB010000294.1, from coordinate 1,052 downwards.
TGGCGGACGGCATCGGCTACACGCTTTTTTATGCGACGCCGCTCATCTTCACGGGCTTGGCCGTCGCTGTCGCGTTTCGCTGCGGCCTTTTGAACATCGGCGCGGAGGGGCAACTCTACGTCGCGGCGTTTGCGACGGCATGGGTCGGGATCAAGTTCGGCGGGACGGTGGTTGACGTGTTTGGCACGCCCGTTAATTATTCGTGGATGACGCTGCCCGCCGTGGTGCTCGTCCCGCTCGCGATCCTGACGGCTATTGTCGCGGGCGCGGCGTGGGGCGCGATCCCCGGCATCTTGAAAGCGCGCTTCGGCTCGCACGAAGTCATTAACACGATCATGTTGAACTTCATCGCCATCGCGCTCGTTAGCTACTTCACGCAGTATCACTTCAAAACGCCGGGCGATCCGATCATGCAATCCGTGCCCATCGGCGCGGGCGCGCACTTGCCCCGCTTGGGGAGTTTCATCCCCGGCTTGCCGCCGCGCATCCCTCTCAACATTGCTTTTCTGTTCGCGCTCTTAGCCTGTGTGCTCGTCTATGTTTTTCTGTGGCGCACGAAGTGGGGCTATGCGATTCGTGCGACGGGGGCGAACCCGACCGCCGCAGAGTATGGCGGCATCTCGACCGGCAAACAGATCGTGCTGGCGATGGCCGTCTCTGGCGGACTCGCCGGGATGGTCGCGATCAACGAAGTGCTCGGCTTTCGCTATCGCTATTACGACGGCTTCTCGGCGGGCTACGGATTCACGGGCATCGCCGTCGCCTTGCTCGGTCGCAATCATCCGCTCGGCGTGCTGCTCTCCGCGCTCCTGTTCGGCATGTTGCTGCGCGGCGGAATTTTCGTTGATGCTTTTTCCAGCAAAGTCTCGAAAGATTTGGTCGAAGTGCTCCAAGCCGTCGTCATTCTCTTTGTCGCCTGCGAAGCGTTGTTTCGCGGCACGTTCGGCAAGTTCGGTTTACTGAAAAGATCGAAAGTCTAAAGACTGTCCATTGTCTGTAGTCAGTTGTCCGTTGTTTAGTGACTATCACAACACTTACTAAAGATAGAATCG
>JBBJMB010000293.1:0-4592 GCA_037719755.1 Pyrinomonadaceae bacterium | reverse complement strand
TCCAGCTTGCGTCTGACGTGCGTCACACACAAGCTGGAAGCTTCGCGCTACCTTGCAGGCGAGGCGCTGGCTACCCTCTCGGCGGCGATTTCTCGTCTCCTCGCTCACACAGTCAGCACAACTTTGCCGGTGGTTTTTCTGTTTTCAATGGCGCGGTGCGCTTCCGCCGCTTGCTCGAGCGGAAATTCCATCACCGTGTTTTTCAGATTTCCGGCGGCGATGTTTTCCTGCAATGCTTGCGTGTGGCCGCCGATGTTCGCAGCGGATTCGAGGTTTAAGTTGTAGCCTTTCACAGTTTGCATTTTCGCCAACAAGCTTAAGGCCGAAACTTGAAAATCCTCGCCGCTCGCCGCGCCGTAGACGATCATTGTGCCTTTGGTTGCGAGGCATTCAAAGTTGCGCCGGCCGATCTCGCCTCCGACCATTTCAATGATTAAATCCACGCCTTTGCCTTCAGTCTCGCTTAACACCTGCTCGGTCCAATCAGGCTCGGTGTAGTTGATGCTCGCGTCTGCGCCAAGTTCGGTGACTTTTTAAGTTTGTCCGCGCCTGAAGCCGTGCCGATGACAGTCGCGCCGCGCTGCTTCGCCAATTGCACAAGCAATGAGCCCACTCCGCCCGCCGCCGCATGGATGAGTACCGTGTCACCTCCGCGCAAATCTCTGAGCAACGCGCACGCGGTGAGACCCTGGACAAGCAACGCCGTCGCCTCACCGAAGCTTAAGCCTTCCGGAATTGGCACGACCTGAGCGGCATTAGCTACGGCGTACTCGGCGTATGCGCCGCCGCGCATCATCGCCAACACACGTTGTCCGGCTTGCCAGCCGCCTACGTTTTCGCCGACGGCTTCAACGGTGCCGGCGACTTCAAAGCCAAGGGTGAACGGCAACGGCGGACGAAACAGATACTTTCCCGCCCTCAGCATCGTGTCGGCGTAATTGATGCCGGCCGCCGCCGTGCGAATTAAAACTTCGTCGCCGTTGGGCTGCGGCTTTGCGATGTCGTCGAGGCGCAACTGCTCCGCGCCTCCGAACTCGTGAATCCTGATTGCTTTCAAATGACGCCTCCAGTTGATTGTTAGAATTGATTTTACGTGATCGGCTTCTCACTCGTACCTGAGAGCTTCAATCGGATTAAGCCGCGCGGCCTTCCAGGCGGGCCACAAACCGAAGCCGACGCCAAGGGCGACCGAGACGCAGAAGCCGGCCACAGGCGCCCACAGCGGAATGTACGTCGGCATCACCGTGCGGATCAGCAGCGCCATGAGCGTACCGAGGATGATCCCAAGCAAGCCGCCGATGCCGGTGAACGTCGCGGCTTCGATTAAGAATTGCGTCATGATGTCGCGCCGGCGCGCGCCGATGCTTTTCCGAATGCCGATTTCTTTCGTTCGTTCCGTGACCGACACCAGCATGATGTTCATCACGCCGATGCCGCCGACCAATAATCCGACCGAGGAGATGGCCACCATCAGCGCAAAGACGCCTCCCGTGATGGCGCCAAACTGTTCGATGATTTGATCTGAGGTTTGCAAGCCAAAATTATCAGGTTGAGTGCTGGGCACTCTTCTCCGCTTGCGCAGCACCTCGCGAATCTCTTCCATCGCCTCACGCAATTTTCCCGGCCGGGCTTGCGAGATGATGAAGTTATCTTCCACATCCGGGTAAAGTTGGTGCAACGTCTGGTAAGGCAGATAGACGGCTTTGTTTTCGTTGTTCGGATCTTCCGCCCCGACCAAAAACGTTTCGCGCTCGGCCAGCACGCCCACCACACGGTAGTTGCGCCCGTTAATCATAATCTCCCGGTCGAGCGCGCCCGTAAAGGGAAAGAGCGTATTGGCCACGTCTCTGCCGATCACAGCGACATCGGCCCGGCGCGCGTTTTCCTCATCAGTGAAAAAGCGGCCTTCGGCGATGGTGGTGACGCCCATACTCAGGTATGCGGGCAGCGTCCCTTGCACGGTCGCGTTGGTCATCTCGATTTCGCGATGTCGCACGTTGACGCGTTCGGTGAAAGGCCCGACCGTAAAATCCACCGGCGACATGAAAGGCGCGACGTAGGCCACAGAGGGACATTCCGCTCCAATGGCTAAGGCGTCTTCGTAGCTGAGCGATTTGCGCATACGCTCTTCGGCCGACGGGTTGAAGTTAAAGCCCGGATCAAACCTGTAGGCGTAGATCGAATTGGTGCCGAAAGATTCGATTTCCTTTGAGACGCGCGCGTCTATGCCGGAAACAAAAGCCGCGATCACAATCACCGTCATGGTGCCGATCACGACGCCGAGGATCGTCAGAAACGACCGCAGCTTGTGCTGCCGCAGCGTGTCTAAAGCCATCCTTAAATTCTCAAACAATTCGTCTTTGATAAAGATCATGTTCTTCAATTGACGCGGAAACGTTCGTCGGGGGCAAGCCGCCCCTACCTGCTCAGTCTACTGACAAGGCCCCAAGCGCTACTCAGAGCGCAGCGCCACAATGGGGTCAAGCCCCGCGGCTCTCCAGGCCGGGTAAACTCCCGACACCAGGCCCACGCCTCCCGACACAGCGAGCGCGGAAGCCACAGCGAGCCACGGCAGCGCCGTCGGCACAGGCGTCAGCACGGCGACCAGTAACGCCAGGGCGTAAGCGATGATGACGCCGATGCTTCCGCCGAGCAGCGAAAGCAAAGTTGACTCGGCCAAGAATTGTTTCAAAATGTCTGGGCGCCGAGCGCCGATGCTTTTGCGCAAACCGATCTCTTTGGTGCGCTCGCTGACGCTCACCAGCATGATGTTCATAATCACGATGCCGCCGACGATGAGCGAAATTGAAGTCACGCCGACGGCCGCCAGTTGAATGGTTCCAAAAATCTTGTCGCGCAACTCGTTGATCGCGCCCGGAGTGACGATCCCGAAGTTCTCCCGCTCGTCGGGCCCGAGTTTTCGCCGCACGCGCATAATGGTGCGCGTTTCTTCGATCGCATCAAGGTATGATTGGGGGTCGGTTGAAGTAACGCTCAGTCCGATTGAGCGCCGCGACCCGTAAGCGGCCAGGAAAGTGGAGAGCGGCATTGAGACGTACAAATCGCGCGGTTGACCGAACACAGTGCCCTGCGCGCGGCCGACGCCGATTACTTGAAAAGGTCGCCCGTCGATTTTGAGCGTTTGGCCCACAGGATTGATGGTCGGGAAAAGTTTCTCCGCCACGTCGGCGCCGATAAAGCAGACGTTGCGGCGCGCTTCGTCTTCCGACTTGATAAAGTAACGCCCGGCGCTCGCTTCGAGGCGCTCAATCTCGGCGATGTTGGGTGTGGTCGCGCGCAGGTGAATCCGAAACAATGTGGTCGAGCCGAACTTGACGTCGGCTGCGCTGTCTTCCCTGCCGCCCACCTCGCTGATCGCTCCGCCCTTGGCGCGCGACAATGCGTCAAGGTCGTCGAGCGTCACATCCTTGTTGCGGCGACGCGCGGCGTTCAGAGCTTCCACGCTTGAATAATCTTCGAGCGAGAATTTCTGCACCGCAAAGGCATTGGTTCCGATATTGGCGATCTTCTCATCAACGTAGGAATTAAATCCTTCGATCAATGAGACAACAACAATCACAGTGGTGACGCCGAAGATCACGCCGAGCAAAGTGAGAAAAGATCTGAGTTTGTAGGCGAGGATCGAGGACAGAGCCAACTTTAACGCTTCCGAAAAAGGCATGCGCTAAACTCCCTATTTGAAAAACCATTCATCAAAAGCCGCTGAAATTCAGGTTGTTCATACGTTCACAAGATTTAAGAGTTTCATATACTTGGACGCTCGCGAAGTCAACTTTGCTAGATGCGCACAAGCCATGAAGCGTCACAAAGATGGCTTGGGTGTTGGTTCGCATACGGCGCAATCAAATTTTATCTGCAAAATTATTAATTCGACAGCTTTCCTGCGCCACATGTACCCTCGAGCAAGGTACAATCACATTTCGGAAAACTATTAATTCACGAGGAGATCGCTGGAGAAATGAAGGCCACCAGACGACGCGCGCGCACCATGGATCCGCTCGCCACGCCCGAGGCCGTTCGCGCGACTGTCAATCAACTGCGCGAAAAGTGCAACGGCATAGTGCCTCAATCTGAAAAGCAGGTATTGCTGTTTCTCGAATCAGTTCGACATATGGACCGCAAAAGCGTGGTCGATCCGACGCGCGGCCGTCCTCCGCGATGGAAGCGCGAAGAGCTGTTCGCCGTCGCCGGTCAGCTGCGCGCCATTCTGGAACGCGAAACGCTGGGGCGCATCTCGCTGTCGAGCTTTGTCGGGCAATATCTGAGGATCTTGCGCTTCCCCACCGATGTCTCTGAGGCGCTGACTGCGGGGGAAGTCAACATGATGGAAGCCGCGCAATTGGCCAGGCTCACGGCGGCGAAGCTGGATTGTTCCCCGGCACAGGCGCGCAAGCAAAGGCGCGAATTGCTGGCGTCGCACGCAGCCATGCAGGGCTCGCAGAATCGTTTGCGCGCGCGCGTTAAAGAGATTCTTGGCGAAACCGTAGAAGCGGAGATTTCCGCGGGCGCCATGTCGCATGTGATCGAGCGCGTGGACGAGATGCTTGAGATCGACCCGTCGGATACGCGCC
>JBBJMB010000292.1:0-4612 GCA_037719755.1 Pyrinomonadaceae bacterium | reverse complement strand
TTGTCACCGCTTTGAGCATTTCATCAATCGCCTCGGTGAATTCGTAGCAGCCGGGGCGTTGGTTGATCCAGCGGGCGGCGAGCAGGGCGCCGGCGGCGAAGCCTTCGCGCGAGCGCGCCGTGTGCATGAGCATCACTTGGTCGGCGAGCGAGTCGAAGCCGACGCGGTGCGTGCCCGGAATGTGGCCGGCGCGTGTGCTGGCCACGGGAACGTCTTTGCCGAGTTCGGCGGCAATGAGCTCACGCAAATGTAGCGCGGTGCCGGAAGGCGCGTCGCGTTTGCGCGCGTGATGAGCCTCTTCCAGAAAAGCGTCATACTGCTCAAATAGGCGAAGAGTTGGGCGGCGTGCGCGGCGACGCGGTAGAACAGATTAACGCCGATTGAGAAGTTTGCGCCGTAGACGCACGACGCGTGGTGACGCAGGATGATTTCGCGCACCTCATCCAAGTGCGCTCCCCATCCGGTGGTGCCTTCGACGAGCGCCACGCCGGCCCGGGCGCAGGCAGAGGCATGCGCCGGTACTGCGTCCGCAACTGAAAAATCTATGGCGACGTCGATGCCCGTCAGCTCTGTTGCTAATTCGTCAACGCTCTCGGGCGTGTCCTTGGCGGTGAAGATGCGCAGCACTTCAAGTCCTGCTTGCTGAGCGTGCTGGTGAACCGAGCGGTTCATCGCTCCGTAGCCGATCAGTGCGAGCTTCATCGTGTGGCACCTTCCGCTGCCGCTTGGTGCCCGGCCAAAGCGTGCGCGCGAGGCGCGCGTAAAGCTCCACGGCCTCGTGCAGTTCGCGCTTCGAGATGCGCTCTTGGGCGGTGTGCGCGTCGAGAATTGAGCCGGGACCGATTAAGAGCGGCTCGCCCCAGTTGGTGAGGTGAGGAACGTCGGTGGTGAAGCGAACCACGCTGCGCTGAAAACCCGGGACATCCATCATCCGCACAGGCTCGGTGACGGACATCACTTCAACGCGCGCGCTCTCACCCACCACTTGCTCCAAGATTTGCTTCACCACAGATGAAGGCGTGACCAGGCGGATTTGCAGCTCGGCCTCGGCGTGCGCCGCAATGACGTTGGGGCGAGTGCCGGCTTTGAGCACGCCGATGTTGCACGTCGTATCGCCGAAGAAGTCATCAATTGGCCAGCGCGCGGCGCGCACGCGCGCGAGCGCGTCAAGTAGCTTTTCGACGGCCGACTCGCCCTCTTCCGGGTAAGCGGAATGCGCCGCACGGCCCTCGGCCGCAAGCTTGAGGCGCAGAGAGCCTTTGGAGCCAATCGCAAGCTGATTTTGGGTTGGCTCGCCGTTAATCAGGTAGCGGCATTCGCCGGCGCGCGGATGCGAGTTGGCTCGGCGCGCGCCCAAACTTCCGAGTTCTTCGTCAACGACGTAAAGCAAACCGAGCTCGTTGAAATTGCCGGCGCGCAATGTTTCGGCGGCCGTGATCTGCGCGGCGATAATGCCTTTGGTGTCGCAAGCGCCGCGCCCGTAAACGAAACGCTCATCCTCTGTGGCGGAGATAAAGGGCGGCACCGTGTCCGTGTGAGAAGAGAAAACAACGCGCGGCGCAAAACCGCGCACGGTCGCGAAAATGTTGGCGCGTCCGTTCGTCACTTCTTGCGTCTCCACCGCGTAGCCCAGTTCCGTGAGGAGGGTTGCGAGAAATAAAGTCACGTCCCGCTCTTCGCCGCTGACCGAAGGAATGTCGATTAATTTGCGTGTTAAGTCGATCAGCATTGAGCTTTGACGTTTCCTATGATTCAAAGAAAGCACGGTGCAAGCGCGCGACCGCTTCGGGCGCACATGTCTCGTCGGTGACGAAAGTCAGGTTAATGCTCGAAGCGCCTTGAGAGATCAAGGAGATGTTGATGTCGCGCAATTGATCGAAGACGCGGGCGGCGACGCCCGGCGTGCTGCGCAAGCCTTCGCCGACGACGCAGATAATGGCCCGCCCATCTTCGACCGCGACCGTGCCGAAACCGCGCAAGTCGCCCACAATCGCCGCGAGCGCGGTGCGATCGTCAATCGTCAGCGAGATGCTCACTTCGGAAGTGGCCACCACGTCGACCGCGGTGCGGTGGCGTTCAAAAATTTCAAAGACGGCGCGCAAAAACCCGTAAGCTCCGAGCATGCGCGCCGCCGTGATCTGGAGCACCACGATGCCTTGTTTGTGCGCAATCGCTTTGACGGTCAGCGGCCTCACTTCAGTTTCGGCGCAGACCATGGTGCCCGCTTCGCCGGCGCGCGCGAACTGCAAATGCGCACCGGAATTTGCTCTTCCAGCGCGGGCTGAATCGTTTTCGGTGCAGCACCTGGCGCCAAAGTAGGCCAGTTCCGCGGCCTCCGCGAAGGAAAGGCGTGCAATTGTGCGGGCGTGCGGCACCACGCGCGGATCGGCCGTCAGCACGCCCGCCACATCGGTCCAGATCTGCACCTCGCGCGCTTTGAGCGCGGCGCCGACAAGGGCCGCTGAGTAATCAGACCCGCCGCGCCCAAGCGTGGTAGTTGCGCCTTCCGGAGTCGTTCCGATGAAGCCTCCGAGGACGGGGACGATTGCTTCATTGATGAGCGGCACAAGCTGCGCGCGCGTGCCTTCGCCCGTCCGCTCCGGAAGGGGAGCGCGGCCGTGTTCTTCGTTTGTGATAATGCAGCGACGGGCGTCGACGTAACGAGCCGCCGTGCCGCGGCTTCTCAAAACGGCGGCGAGAAGCGTGGCGGCGAGTCGCTCGCCGTAAGAAACCATCACATCCTGAAGGGCGGGAAGCGGCATGTCGGCCGGAAATCTGACGCAAAAGCTCCGTGATTCCGTCAATCGCGTGATGGAGTGCGCTCTCAAATGGGGGCTGCTCGCGCGTGTGAGTAGCGCGCGCGACCTGCGCGTGGCGGTCAATGTGCTCCGCCAGCACGAGTAGGCGACCTCCGGCTCGCCGCTGTGCTCCGTTGCGCGCTACGCACGCCGGCCAGCAGCGTCCGTCATGCGGCTCATTGCGGAAACGACCACCACGACGGGCCGGCTTGCTCGCCGCTCCGCCGCCACAATCTCAGCCACGCGCACGAACGCCGGCGCGTCCTCCACGGATGTCCCTCCAAATTTCATCACCACAGATGACAGTGCCATAGAGTAAAGACCCGGGGCCGGAAGGCTTTGAGAGGCGGAAGGATGAAGGATGAAAGCTGAGGATGAAAGAATTTTATTAATTTTTAATCCTGAGCTTTCATCCTTCATCCTTCCGCCTTCATCCTTCCAACGCTCTTTCTCCCGAAAAAACGAAAAGGCCGGTCGTGAATGAGAAACACGACCGACCTCTAGGGTGACATCCGGTAAACTCTCTAGGCGCGCGTGCGGCTCTACCAGTGAGCGTGTGTCACACGGACTTGAGCGCGCCCGAGAAGAAGGCTGATGCGTGGTAGCTCTCCACCGAGAGCATTTGCTTCGGTGACAGTCGCAGCGGATTTAGCCGCAGCAACCAGCTCGCCGCTCGCGCCGCGAGAGCATTCACAGTGCGGCGTTGGTGACGAACTTCGGCGACCTTCCCCTTTTCACCAACCGGTCTTCACAGACGTGCTCTTGGCGCCCGCCGGTTCGGCGTACTTTTGGAGGCCGCTCCTCTACTCAACTGAAAAGATCTGGCTTGCAAGCAAACTTAACGACATCGAATCGCGCTTGTCAAGGCGCACAGAAAGATTAACAAAGTCTATCATTCCTGTTCCTCTTTGCGTCTTCACTTTGCGCTTCTTTGCGTTTAAGTGAGATTTAAACGCACAGAAGCGCAAAGTGAAGACGCAAAGAGAGAGTTTAAGCCGCAACCTTGATCTGCGTGGCGAGCGTCGCGAGGTATTGCTCGACGGCGACCTCGATGGCGCCGCCAAGTCCCGCGCCGGTGGGCTCGCCGGGCAGCACCGACCACGGAGCCAGCCGCCCGGCCATGGTGCGCGCCAGCGCTTGAGCGGCGCTTCGATGAATTTCCAGCCGTGCACCACTCTTCCGGAAACGACGACGCGCGCGATCCCGACGCCGCCGATCACGTTGCCGATGCCGATGCCGAGATACTCCCCTACGTTCTCAAGCGTCGCCTGCGCGCGCCGCTCGCCGGCCTCGGCCCGCGCCGTGATTTCCAGAAACGCGGAGCGGTGCGATTCATCACGGGGCGGTCGCCGATGTAAAGCGACGAGGCCGCGGAGGCCGAAGCAACGCTCCCAGCAGCCGCGATTGCCGCAGGCGCAGCTTTCCGCCGGCGACAATCGTCATATGTCCGAACTCGCCGGCGAGGCCGCCGCCCACGCGCCGGCCGCGATAAACCTCACCGCCCAGCACCAATCCCACGCCGATCCCTGTGCCCGCTCTGACCAAAACGAAGTCGTTCCATGTGCCGTCGGTGCAGTCCTTCAAGCGTCGTCGCGCTTCGTAGGAAGCTGCGGCCAGGGCGTCGCCCTCAACGATTACCGGAACTTCGCGAGCGCCGATGCGTGCGCGCCCCTTAAAACTCAATTCCTGGGCCACCGGCACATCCTGCCAGTCCAGATGCGCGGCGTAGAGCAAGCGCGTTCGCTCGGAGTCGGTCGGGCCCGGCACGCTGACGGCGATCAGGCCAAGCTCGCGCTCCGGCAATTGGGCACGCA
>JBBJMB010000291.1:0-4630 GCA_037719755.1 Pyrinomonadaceae bacterium | reverse complement strand
AGTGTCTATCATTGATGTACTTATAAAGCGTCATCACCAAAAGCTCGGGAGAGCCGTCCGATTGCGTGATACGTAGACGTTAATCATGCTCGAGCGCCCGCATGATCGTTGCGGCCGCGCGCGCCGAGGCGCCGGCCGCGCCGAGCTTGTCGGTCGCGGTGCGCAACATCGCGCGCATCGCGCGGTTACGCGCGGGGTCGAGCAACGCCGTCAACTCGCCGGCCAATTTCTCGGCCGTAAAGTCGTTTTGCATTAACTCTGTGGCGATGCGCTCGCCGGCGATTAAATTGATGAGGCCGAAATGCTCTGTGCTGATGAGGCGGCCGAGCGTGTGCCAATTGAGCGCCGACTCTTTGTAGACGATCACGAGAGGCGTGCCGATAAGGGCCGCTTCAAGCGTCGCGGTGCCGCTCGCAATGGCCGCCGCATCCGCGGCCGCCAGCGCCTCACGAGTTTCGCCGTGCACGACTTTGATTTGCTGCACGCCAAATTGTTCGATGATGCGCGTCGTCTCTTTTATTTCGCGGTTCGGCGCGAGCGCCAGCACAAACTGAACTTGCGGTCGCGAGCGATGCAGCAGCGCGGCGGTTTCTAACATCAATGGCAAGTTATGTTGGATCTCTTTGCGGCGGCTGCCCGGCAGGAGAGCGATGAGCGGTCGCCCCGCATCCAAGTCGTGCTTGACGTGGAACTGCTCGCGCGTTGTTTGCGGAACGACGGAGCCGACCAGCGGATGGCCTATGTATTCCACGCGCTCAAAATTGTGCGCCCCGTACCATTGCGGCTCGAAGGGGAGAATCGAGAGCAGCAGGCTCACGTCGCGCCGCATCGCGCGCACGCGGTAGCGTCGCCAGGCCCAGAGTTGCGGACTGATGTAGTAAATAACTTTGAGACCGCGCGCGCGCAGACGACGGGCCAGATGCAGGTTAAAGTCCGGCCAATCAATGAGAATCACGGCGTCCGGCCGATGCTCACTGGCCGCGCGCACAAGCGCGCGGTAAGCGCGCCAAAACTTCGGCAGTGCGACGCCGATTTCCAGTAAACCGGTGATCGACAAATCGTCAGTGCCGACCACAGTGCGCACGCCCGCCGCCCGCATCTTGCGCCCGGTCCCGCCAAAGAAATCAAACGCCACCCCGGGCGCCTGCTGACGCAGCGCCGCAGCCAGCGCCGCGCCGTGCGCATCGCCCGACGCCTCGCCGGCCACAATCATCAAACGAACCGCGCTCCCACTCATACCAGCCTCTGGAAGGATGAAGGCGGAAGGATGAAGGATGAAAGCTGAGGCTTAGAGAATTTAATAAAAGTTCTTCCATCCTTATTTTTCATCCTTCATCCTTCCGCCTTCATCCTTCCAAAGCTCCTTCCGAGGCTTGCTTTGCTTTGGTTGCGGCGCATGATAGCATCGCCCGCTTAAACGCGGACGGTCAAAAGCCTGCCTTTCAAAACAATTACGCTGTCGCAAAGTGCGTTTCGCGAGCATGTTTCGCTGGCCCGAACAAGCCTTTACTTTCGTCAACGAACCGCCCCAAAGCGTCGCGGTCGTTTGGCACGGGCGCTGACCGCTGCAATTAAGGAAGCGAGTTTTAATTATGGATTCGAGAAGCGATGTCGCCATTCTGATCGTTAATGATGATCCTGATCAACTCGAACTGCTGTCGTTGCTGCTCGGCAAAACTTATCGCGTCCTCACCGCCACCAATGGCTTTGAAGGTTTTGAAGTGGCGAAGCGTGAACTTCCTGCTTGGTGATGAGCGATGTGATGATGCCTGGCTTCGACGGTATTCAGTTGTGCAGGTGGATGCGCTCGTGCGCCGAGCTGCGCACGACTCCGATTCTACTCGTCAGCGCTTTGCGCAAAGACGCGGCGAGCGCCCTTGAGGGTTTGGCTGCCGGGGCTGACGAATATATTGAAGTGCCGTTCGATCCGCTGATGTTGACCGTGAAGATCACGCACCGCATCGAGCGACACCTCGCCGAACAATCGATACGGGAAAGCGAAACCAAGTATCGCACGTTGGTCGAACAAGCTTCAGACGGCATCTTTCTTTTCGACAAGCAGGGAAATCTCACCGAGGTCAATTCCAAGTTCAGCGAAATGTTGAGATACACGCCGGATGAACTCTGCGCTCTCAACTTGGCGGATCTGATGCCCGCCGAGGATTTGGCGGCGACTCCGCTTTTGTGCGATAGCCTCGACAAAGGCGAAGATGTCATTAGTCAATGCCGATTCCGCCGTCAGGACGAAACGCTCGTGCCGATGGAAATAAGCGCTAAAAAGCTTGATGACGAGAAGATGCAAGCCATCGTTCGCGACATCACCGAGCGCCTTCATGCCGAACGTCAAATCCAGCAATTGAATGAAGCGCTGGAGCGCCGCGTCCTTGAGCGGACGGCGCAACTGGAACAGGCTAATCGGGAACTAGATGCTTTTTCCTACTCGGTTTCGCACGATTTGCGCGCGCCGCTTCGTTTTGTCAGCGGATTTACCGAATTGCTGACGAAAAGAGCCGCCTCGAGTCTGGATGAAACCAGTTTGCGCTACCTGCAAGTGATTTCCGATTCGGTCAAACATGCGGGAGCTTTGATCGATGATTTGCTGGCCTTTTCCCGGATGGGACGCGCCGAAATGCGCTTAAGCTTTATCGATACGAACCAGCTGATCCAGGACGTGCGGCGGGATGTGGAACATGAGGCAAACGGGCGAGAGCTCGTGTGGAAAATCAAGGAATTGCCGGTGATTCAAGGCGACCCTTCGATGATGCAACTTGTTTTTCGCAATTTGCTTTCCAACGCGGTCAAATACACGCGTCCGCGCGAGACAGCCGTAATTGAAATCGAAAGCATCATAAAAGAACATGACATTGTTTTTTTTGTGCGCGACAATGGCGTCGGGTTTGACGAAAAATACAGTGCTAAACTCTTCGGCGTCTTTGAGCGCCTTCACACAACCGAAGAGTTTGAAGGCACCGGCATCGGCTTGGCGAATGTGCATCGCATTGTTCAACGGCACGGAGGCCCACATGGGCCGAAGGCCAATTAGGAATCGGCGCGACCTTCTATATATCAATTCCAAAGTTGGTTGGTGAAAAGAATCATGACCGAAGCTAAGCGGACACTGCTCATTGAGAATAGCCTTCACGATATTGAACTCATCATGGCGGCCTTGGAGGAATGTCACATTTTCACCGAAGTAGATGTGGTTCATGACGGAGAGCAAGCCATAGATTACCTTTTTCGCCAAAAGATTTTGCCGGGCGAAAAGGCAACCCGGTGGTTGAGTTGCTTGATTTAAAACTGCCCAAATTGGACGGGCTCCAGGTGCTTCAGCATATTAAATCGGATGCCGTTTTAAAAGTTCTTCCCGTCGTGATGTTAACTTCCTCGGCCGAGGAGCAAGATCTTGTGAAAAGCTATTGTTTGGGCGTTAACGCTTATGTCGTCAAACCAGTTGATTTTCAAAAGCTTGTTGAAGTAATCAGGCAGATCGGTCTTTTCTGGGGAGAAACCAACCAGCTTCCTCAACGAAGCGAACATGATTTATGCGAAGCATGAGTGCTGCCTTTGAGAAACGCGGCAGTTGCCTCCATTCTCAAACACCTTGATTGATCATCCACGCGCCCGGTTTTTTCCAGCTCGACTCAAAGCTGTTGACCATGAGCCACGCCTTTGATTAAAAACGTGTTGTTGGTTTTTGCACGCCTAACCTCGAAAGCAAATACAACGATTCGTCGAACCGCACGAGCAGTTTCCGCCTTCACTGCTGCTCACAAGTGATTGTGATTGACATACTCCAAAGTAGAGTTTAGGCTTTCGCATACATTGCATGCAGGTTGTAATTCAGATTACTTTCGCTTTCTCCCCTTTCCATCTTCTCAGCATTCGAAAACAAAAGAATTTTTGTTTTAACGGATTCGTGCGTGCGCTTAACAAAAGTCAACTACGTTATCCAGGAATTAACCGATAATTAGATGTTTCTAAAAACTGGTCTCGCCACGGCAAAAATTTTTGGATATGACGCCTTTTAAATGTCATTCCAAAATCGTTGCGCTATTTGTGGTAAACAATACTTATTTAATGTTGCCGGTAAACCGAGCGGAACATGAACCTTTCTGTTAATACAATTATTCGAGTTTTGCTCGTCGATGACCACTCGGTGATGAGGTCTGGTTTGCGCTTATTAATTGAGAGCGAACCGGGCTTTAAGGTGGTCGGGGAAGCAGGTAGCCCGCCCGATGCTATTAGCGCTGCCACGCGCACCCAGCCTGATATTATACTGCTCGATCTTGATTTGCGAAGTTTTAACGGACTCGACCTTCTGCCGGATTTATTGGCCGCCTCAAGCGAATCGAAAGTTCTCATCTTGACGGGCGTTTTAGACCCCCAAGCGCATCACCGCGCCGTGCAGCTCGGAGCCAAGGGACTGGTTTTAAAGGAAACGGCTCCTCAAGTGTTAATTCAAGCCATCGAGAAAGTTTACCAAGGTGAGATCTGGCTGAACCGCCAGATGATCGCGGAACTGCTCACCCAAAAATGGGAGCTGCCCGGAAAGCTCAACCCGGAAGCCTCGAAGATCGCCACGCTCACCGAGCGCGAGCGCGAGCTGATCAGCCTCATCGGCGAAGGACTA
>JBBJMB010000045.1:0-16366 GCA_037719755.1 Pyrinomonadaceae bacterium | reverse complement strand
ATCACCCGAATCTGGCTTTTTAGCTACAAATTTCTTCAGTCTGAACAGTTACGCGGTCGCCGTCGCTCCACGCAAGGAGCAATTGGGTGACTTCAGGCTGTGAAGGCGTGGTCATGAGCGGCGGCTCCTGCGACCGGGCGATCCGTGTGCGAGTAAGGCGCCGGATTATACCAGATGGCGGAAACCTGTCCGGCGCGCACGCGCCGGGCGAAAAAAAAGTTGTGTCTGCGCGTTGTGTCTGGCAAGTCGGATTGTCGCGTAAAGAAGATGAGAAGCCAGCTCGTGAAGCTCACACCGCCGCGAAGCGGCATGGACGGCAAATCGTAGTGGAGTCTTCTCGCCCGGAATTCCGCTCTTTAAGGTGCGCGCCCGGCGGCAGGTGTCCACGAATTGAGAAGCCGAAGGAAAATAATTTCTCAACGACCTTACAGTTCTTCCGCTTCATTCCCGCCTGAGTAGATGAGAGCGGCAAGAATTGAAACAAAGCGATTCGATCAGAGCTTCAGGCCGGGAGCACGATGCGACACGCATTTTAGTGTGAGCCTTCAGGCCGGAACAATCCGCAGTCCTTACGAATAACCGACAACTTTCGCGGTCGGCGCCGCGAGGCCGAAGAGCCTCAAGCGGTTAGGGACTCGTGTGTCTGTGCGGTTCGCCCGTCGTCCCGCCCGCTCGAAGGAGTGGTCAAGTCATGTTGAAAAAGATGTTCTGTGCCGCGGTTATCTGTCTCGGTGCAACCGTCACGGAGGCCGCATCGAATAATGTCGTCGAACTGGCGTTGACAGAAGTCGGCACCGGATCGGCGGAGGAGATGAAAACGCATCTTCAATATTCCCATCGCGGTGCTCGGCGTTGACTTCCGCCGTGAAGCCATTGAGGAGTGCCGCCTCGCTTCGTGATCGCAGGATCACAAAGGAAAACTCCCTTCGCCGCGCCAGAAATCATTCTGCCTGTGCTCAGGTTACAAACGCACGGAGGCGTCGAGTTGTTCCTTTACCAAAATGACAGCCCGCGCGCCGCCCTCTGGATGGGCTGCGTGCTCATTCTCGACCGCTGGTGACTCTGCTCTACGACGCGGAGCTGATGGGCATCGTCGCTCAGGTTAGCTCACTCTATTTATGGGTGAGATGATCGCGGCCAAAAACAAACGATGAGTGCGGATGAAAGCGATCAGTTGAAATGCGATGCGGTCGCGATGCAATCAGTAAAGCTGCTCGGCGGCAACCCCACCTATTGCATCAGGGGTGTGAAAAGGATGGTGAACCTGATGCACAACGACAGTTTGTCGAGCGTTTCATACATTGCGCAGTCGAAGTGTGAGTTGAGAACACACCCGAGCGTGGTCGAGCGGGCGGTGTTTTCGCAGCGCTTTATCAAGCTGCTGACTTGATGTCCATACGTCTCGCCCTCGGCGACCTCGGTGAATGTAGGTCAGGCCCGTTAGAAAATTTGACCCGCGCTGCCGCATATTATATCTTCACTGGCAATCAGCTAAGACACTTTCAGTCGAATGAAAGGTTGATCTTTCGGAGCGGCGTGCGCCGCGCGTTTCCGATTCGACGAACCATTCTTGCTTCCGTTACTCGTGCCGCGTTTCTCGCCGCCGCACTTTTGACACCAAAGGAGACTCACATGCGCCTCGTTAAGTTAATGTCAGTTACGTTTTTTATGGCGGCCTGCCTGGTGCTGCCGCCCTCGGCAGCTGCCGATGTCGTCGTCGGTCAAGTCAGCGATTTCGAGGACGGAACGACGCAGGGCTGGGTGGTCAACATTTTGGGAATTGGTGCCCACCCCGCGCCCCCGGCCAACGTGCTCGGAGGCCCCGCCGGAGCCGACGATAATTACCTGCGCCTCACCTCCTTCGGCGGGGGCGGAGCGGGCAGCCGGCTGGTGGCCATTAACCTCAGCCCCCTGTGGACGGGCAATTACATCGCTGCGGGCGTCAACGCCATCGGGATGGACTTGACAAATTTGGGTACGACCGACCTCTACTTGCGGCTTTTGTTTGAAGACCCAACAATGGGGCCGCCGACGAACATTGCATTCTCAACCGACCCGATCTTCCTGCCCGCCGGGAGCGGTTGGACGCCCGCGACCTTCCTCGTCGGCCCCGGCTTTCTGACCGCCGGACTGGGAACCGTCAACGCGGCGCTGACGAACACGACCGCGATCCGAATCTATCACAGCCCGACAGCGGGATTTCCCGGCCCGGCGAGTGCGGCCGTGCTGGGCGTGGATAACATTACGGCGGCGGCGGTGCCGGAACCGGCCTCGCTCGTTTGTGTGCACGGGCTGGCGGGGTGGGCGCCGCCGTGCGCAAAGATGAAGAGCAGAGTAGGAATACGCTAGCCGGAGTAAGGTGAGAGCAACTGACCGCCCGCGCAGCCACGTGCTCGCGGGCGGGTTGTGAGGAGCCGAGTAAATCGGAAATTTTGGTGGGGTGTTCATTGACGCACGGCGCGGGCAACTCGACGTGGTCGCGGATTTTTTGCGAGCCGCAATGTACAGTCAATTGCAGCGGTGTGCGCCATCTTTTTTGCTATTTGAGATTTTCGCTTCTGAGCATGCGGCGAGGCCGGAACCATTTCCGAGAATCTACGACGGGGGGCGCGAGCAGCGCTGTGATGCGCTCGATCGCGGCGCGGGTCGCTTGCTCGCCAGCGGCGATTAATTCATCGGCGCGATTCATTTCGTCCCAGCGGATGTGGCCCACTTGCGGCTGGATCACCAGATCGGCGTCGTTATACTGGCCGGCCGCGGCGGTGCGCTGAATGACCATCATGGCCTGCAACAGCACGCCGATCGCCGATTGCGGCGGGCCCCAAAACTTGGCGCCTTCGGAGTTCACGTCAACGGCGATCACGATGTGTGCACCGAGCGAGCGAGCGGCCGCGGCCGGAACGTTGGCGACCAATCCGCCGTCAATCAGCAGTCTGCCGGCGGTGTCAGCGACGGGGACGTACCAACCGGGAACGGCGCAACTGGCCCGGATCGCAAAGGCGGCATCGCCTTCGCCTTTCATCACCACGGGCGTGCCCGCGTGAAGATCGGTGGCGACCGCGGCGAAAGGCACGCGCATATCTTCAAAGCGCGTCACGGGAAAGCGCTCGCGAATGAATTCCTCCATGCGCGCGTTTGATTGGACGCCCAACCGGAAAGCGTCATGCGCCCGATGTCGCGCCAGCGCACACGTCTGCCGAGTTCCGCGAGTTCGGCGACCGGGATGCCGGCCGCGTAAGCTCCGCCGACGACGGCGCCCGCCGAGGTGCCCGCGATAAAGTCTATGGGGATGTTGTGTTCTGTGAGAACTTTGAGGACGCCGACATGCGCCATGCCGCGCGCGGCGCCGCCGGAAAGGGCGAGGCCTATGCGCGGTCTTTCGATGCTCCGACTGGCGCGCTTTCCCCACATAGGTTTGTGATCGGATGAGACAATGCGGCGGCTTTTTGTTTGCTCTCTTCTAGCGCGGGCGCGGCGTCCCCGTTTTGCTAGACCGGGTTGAGGGTGATGATTTCGGCGCGCTGCGCCGCTTCTTCGAGGAACGCGTTCAGATCTGACTCGATCTGCGTGTTTCTCAGCGTTTCCGTGAGCGCCGCTTTTTTCTCTTCCAGTTTGGGAACGATGCTGTCCGGAGCGAGGCGACGCTGCTGCGGGACGTAAACGTTATTGTAGTAGTCTATGACCTCCTCGTCCGTCACAAAGGAAAAGGTGCGGAACCGAAAGTCCAGATATTTCTCGATCGCCACGCGGCGCCGAATGATTTCCGTTAATTGCTCGGAGGTGAGCCCGACGCGCCCCACGCGCTCGAAAAAGGCGCTCTGCGAAGCGAACAGCTTGATGGTCTCGGCGAGCGCGCTTTTCACTTCCTCGTCGCGCGGCCCGATGGTCGGCAGCTTTTCCGCTTCCTGAAAAATAAGCGTTTGCTCGATGACTCTTTGCAGCGCGCGCTGCAAGTCCTCAGAGCGCGGATTTGTCAACAGATCGACGGGCAGGTCGGGCTGAAGCGCCATCTGCCACAGCAAATCCGTCAGCGTAATCATTTGATTGCCGTTAATCACGACGACCATTTTGTCGACAATTGTAACCGGGCGTTGCTGCTGCTGCGCCTGGTTGAGCCAATGAAGGTCAACATGCAGATGACGACGGGCAGCACCAGCAGCAGTGCGCCGATTCCTCTGGCGCCGCGTTTTTTCGGGGCTGTCTGAGAGCGTGTTTGGAAAGAATTGCCCGAAGGGCAAACATTCAATAGCCGGTGGCAGCGCCACCGGACACGTCGTGTGGAAAGATCGGTTGACCCTGAAGGGGTCACATTCATGTACGCCACTGCGACCCCTTCAGGGTCGAAATCCGTTGTGTGGCCGCAACCGGTGGCGTGGCCACCGGCTATTAAATAGTGCCCTTTCAGGGCACACGGGTTTCGCAACACCTTTGCTAACAACTTCTCACCGTGCGGATAGGAGCTCATGTTTCTAAAAAGACTGTCCGAATCTGAAGTGAAGCTGCCCGCGTTTTAAAGTGCTCGTCGCGGGCCCGCCTTGATCGGGGGCAAGCGTAAACTCGGGCCGGCTGAGCAAAAAGCCGTAGTCGATGCCGAGCGGGCCGAAAGGCGTTTTAAAGCGCAGGCCAAGCCCGACGGTGTGCGTCCAGCGCACGCTCAGGTTAGGGTCTTCGCCGATCCGCAGCGTGCGGCTGAAGATATCACGGGCGCGATAAAAGACGTTGCCGCCGTCGTAGAACGGCACGACTTGAATGTTTTTGCTGACGGGCACGCGCGCTTCGCCGTTTAAGACGGCGAGGGCGTTGCCGCCAATTGGCACGGTGTACGGCGAGAGCTGCACCTGCTCGCCGTTATCGTCGAAAAAAGTGCCGCCGCGCACAAAGGCGCGCGGGCCGGCTTCTTCATAACCGAAGCCGCGCAGCGTGTTGCTGCCGCCGGCGAAGAATCTTTCACTGATCGGCAGCGAACCGTCGATGTTGCTCACCACGCCGTCGCCGTCGCGGTCACGCGCTTTGAGGATGTTGGAAATCCCGAGGCTGGCGCCGACAGCGAACGTTGTGTTCCGCAATGCGCCCGCACGGTAATAACGCCGGTACGTTGACTGAAACTTGCTCAAGGAAATGTTGCCGCCGAGTTCGCGCAGCGAAAGCGCGTAATCCACGGTCAAATACTCGCCGCGCGCCGCGTCGGTCGGTCGATCGCGCGTGTCGCGCGCAAACGACGCCCCCAAAGTTGACAGACGCACCACGCGGTCGGGGCGCAGCAAATCGGCGATCAGCAAACTCTCGATCTTAAAGAGACGCACGTCCTCGTAGCTGTAGCGCAGAAACAAAGTGCTGCGCGCGCGCTCGTCAATCACGCGCTGCGTTTCGGCGGTGGCGGTGAAGCGGTAAATCGTCGGCTCGCCCGCGGGATTGCCGAACTGATCTATGGGTTTGCCTTCCGCGTCGAGCCGCTGCACGATCCCGAAGTTACCGCGGTCAATGGTCGAGCGAAAAAAGCGCGTCACGTTCGTATCGCGCTGGTACTGCGCCGAGAGCCGTAGCGGCAAAAGCGCGTCGGCTCGCCGTAGCCGCTAAAGCGCGGATTGAAGAACTCGATGCGCGCAAGCTGCCGCCGCTGGCTCGCACGTATGCGCACGGAGCCTTGCTGCAGCTCGCCAAAAAGATTGTTATTGCGTAGCTCAACGAGGCCGAGCGGGCCGTTGTCGGTCGAATAGCCGAAGCCGTAAGTCAAATCGCGCTGCTTCTGCTCTTCAAGCTCGATCACGATATCGCTGTGGCGATAGCCCTCGCGCGTTTCGCCCTGCAAGCGCTCGGGCCTGATGACCACTTGGCGAAACGCCCCGGTCGCAAACAACAAGCGCTCGCTTTCCCTGAGGCTTCCGGCGCGCAACACTTGGCCTTCTTTGAGCGGAATGGACTTTAAAATCGCCTCGCGGCTGGTGCGCACGTTGCCGTTCGTGATGATCCGGTTGATATAGACTTTGTTGCCTTCGTTGACGGCGTAGATGACGCGCACCCCCTCGTCGCCGTTTGCGGCCGGCGGCAACTCGACCAGATCAAGCGCGACGGTCGTTCCGACGTAGCCTTCGTCGACGTACAAACCGCGGATACGCTCGCCGTCGGCGCGCGCGATGGATGCCGAAAAAGGGCCGCCGAGAATCAAGCAGCCCGGATCTTCGAGCGGCACATTGCGGCAGCGCGCTTCGCGCAAGCGGTCGGCGGTGAACAATTGATTGCCGCGCACTTCCGTATCCGTCAACCGCGTGAGCGGCCCCTCGTTAACATCAAACGTGATGATCAAACTTTCGCCGTCAATCGAGACGCCTTGCCGCACGGTCGCCTCGGCCTTGCGGTAGCCGAGGTCGCGCATCCGGGCCTCGATCGTATTTGCATCCTGCGTCAGCAATTCCACGCTTGTGTAGCCGCGCCCGTAGCCGAGCAGTGGAATGAAGCCGAGCAGAGTCGCGCGCTGCGTGCGCAGTTCGTCTTCGATGTCCGCGATGCTTAATTTGTTGGTGCCTTCAAGGCGAATGTCTGTGAGCTTGAAGCGGCGGCCGAGCTCGACCTGATAAGTAATCGCCAGCTTGCGGTCGGTCAATTCATCCGGATTAACGTTGGCGCAAAGCTCCGCGCCGGTGCCGGGATTGTTTTCAATGTCGGCGGCGAACGGCGGATTAACGGAGCAGATGGCTTTGACCTCGGCGAAGAAGTAGCCTTGCTGCTGCGCGCGGTTCCGCAACCGGCGCTCGCCCTCGACGATCACTGACGGATCAATGCTTCCTTCGCGATTGACCGGCAACAACGCGCGCTGGCGACTCGCGCTCAAATCGTCGTAGCCCACGACTTTGACATCAACCTGCGGCCCGATTGTGCCCGTGACATTAATGACGACGCGGTTAGTCGCCGTGTCATAAACGGCCTGCGGTTCGGCCAGGCGCGGCGCCAGGAAACCTCGCTCAATAATCGCTCGCCGGATGCGGTTAAAGTCTTCGCCGAGGCGGGCGCGCGTAAACGCCGCTCCGGTTTGCAGCGTCAAGCTCGGGCGAACCTTTGCCGGATCGAAGCCCGCGACTTCTATGTTGAACAGCTCGACTCGCGCTTGCTCGCCGAGCTGAACGCGGTAAGTGACAACCGAGCGCGTTCCCGATGCATCAAGCTGCGTCGCAAACTCGACGGCGGCCCGGTAGTAGCCGCGATCGCGCAGGTAAGCCTGAAGCGCATCGGCGCTTGAGCGCAGCCTTTGTTCGGAGACGCGCGTTCCCGGCTCAAGCAAATTAACGCGCGCGCGCATTCGTCTTCAGTGATCGCGGGTTCCGCGGCCACATTGGGAGGCGCGGCCGCTCCTGGCGAGCGCACAAGGTCAAAGAGGACGTCGGCCACTCTCGCCTGCGGGCGCACGAAATAGCGAAGCAGCAACTCGCGCGCCCCCGTCTCGACGGCCTCGACGCGCGCGTTGGCCACGCGCCCAGATTGAAAAAGTGTGGTGAGCGAATTATGGACGCGCGCCAGAGAGTAATTGGTGTTCGGCTCGACGGTGACGAGCGCGCGCAACTCGGCTTCCACCGCCGAGTCGCGTTGCTGCACTCCATCAGCCACCACCTCAATGGCCGAGATGGTCCAGCCTTCGTAGTTCGGCACCGCTTGGCTTTGAGGAGGAGGCGCTTGCACGCCGGAGCCCTCTTGCGCACGCACGACGGGCGCGAACAGCAAAAGAGCACCGCAGGTGGTTAGTAAAATAAGCCGAGTCATCAACTCATGTGATCTTCTCTCTGTGTCTCTCTCTGTGTCTTTTCTCCGTGTTTCTCTGTGTTTAAGTGAGACTGACCTAAACACAGAGAAACACGGAGAAAAGACACAGAGAGGGACGCAGAGAAAGGCTCTTGGCATACATTCCTCAACACGCTCTTAAAAACGCTTGCGGAATCTGATTTCAAAGCTGAAATCGTTGCTGCGCGTCCTTAAACTCTCCGCCGAGCCCTGCTCGTATTGAGCGACAAACGATAGTCTGTCCGAAAGCCGGTACTCGAGCGCAATGACCTGGTTTTGCTTGGCGGAAAAGTCGGTCGAGTAAGTCACGCTCAAGTTGCGATTAATCTGCCGCCCGACGGTTAAGCGGGCCGTCGGACTGGCGCCGCCGCGCCCCGTTAAGAGCGGATCGATCTCAAACACATTGAGGCCGAAAAGGCGGTCGGTGGCGCGCCGCACCGGCGCGTTGATGATCGTGTCGGCGAGCAAACTGGTCGCCGTGCCGACGCCGGTTTGAGCGAGCGAAGCTTCGCCGCGCGAAAGAGACCCCGTTGTAATCAGAGACACCACGTCGGCCTGCGGCAGCGCCGGCTCCGAGCGCACAATGGCTTGCAGGCGAGAAAGGTCGCCGGTGAGGCCTACGATCACGCGGTAGCCGCTGATGTCTGATTCGGCTTGCACGTTTACAATAGGTTCGGCGCCCGGCTGCGCCGGCAAATCCACAAAGGCGCGCGTCAAATCATAGCGGTCACTGCGAAAAATCACTGTGCCGCGCGTCGCCGAAACGCGTCCCGAGATGATCGGCTCTTCGATGTTGCCGCGGATGCGCAAATTAACCGAACCGACGATGTCGGCCAAGTTGTTGCGCACAACCAGCGCGTCGTTGCCTTGCACCTGCAAATTGAGCTGCGTGGTGGCGCCCATGGTGCCGCCGCCCGCGCCTTGTGCGAGCGATGCTTCGCGGCGGCGGTTGACCAAATCCGCCAAGTCTATGTCTTCAGTGTATTCGGCGCGGCGCAGCGTAATGGTGCCGTCAAGCAAACGTCCGTCCTCGGTGCCGCGAATCTCCACGTTGGCGTCGGCGGTGGCCGTGATGTTTTGCGGCAGCGGAAAAGTCACATCGCGCGCGCGCAACACGGCGCGATACTCAACGGGCCGTAAGCCTTCGAGCCGCGCGCCGCCCGAAACGATTTCGACGCGCCCGCCGCCCAGCGGTCCCACCAGAGTGTCAACTTGCGCGGCGTTTGAGGTGAACTTGACGCGGCCGTTGATGTTATTGACCACGATGCGGTCGGCCTCGATGATCGTGGAAAAGGAAACTCCGGAAACAGCCGCCGTGCCGGAAAGCTGCGGGGCCGCGTAAGTGCCCGACACGCGCATCGCCACATCGGTTGCGCCCGCCACAAAGATATCCGGCGAGATGCCGTTCAGCACGCGCAGATTCAAGCGCCCGTTGAGAGTTAAGTTTTGCTTGCCGGCGGGCGAAAGCGCAGCCGTGCCGCCGATCTTCACATCTGTGCCGGGCCCGGTGAACTGCGTGCGCTCGAACACGACTTCATCGGGCGTAAACTGGACCAAAAGCGGCGACACGGACGAAAGCTGCGTGTCCGCAACCTGCACCATCAATTCCGTAAAGTTGGCGACGCCGCGCAAGCCGGCCGTAGGTGAAAAGACTTCTTCGCCGTCGGCGTTCTCCGCAAACAAATTGCCGGCCGCGCGCAGCGTGCCCGTTGCGCGCCCCGTGATGCGCACGCCCGCGTTGGGCAGAAGCGCGGCGAAAAGCGGCGTCAGATCCGCGTTTGAAAGAGACGATTCAATGGTGGTGGGCAGCGCCGAATTCGCAAAATCGACTTGCGCGGCGATGGTTTGCGGCTGCCCGAGCAGTCCGGAGACAAACGTGACGGTGAGTTTACGATTCTCCGTGCGACCTGTGAGCGTCAGCACGCCGGCTGGCCTGTTGTTAATCGCGACTTCGCGCCCCTCGGCGTCAAAGTTGATTTGGTAAGAAGAAGGGTCAGTGATTCGTCCCTCGGCGCTCGCCGTCAGATTGACGGCGCCGGTCAAGCGCGGAAGCGCTCCCGCACCGGCGCCGGCCAAAGCTTCAATGATGCTCAACTGAATGTCCTTGCCGCTCGCTTTGAGATTAAACGCCTGCGTGTTCGTGTCAACGGTGCCGTTCGCGCTTAGTTGGCCCGCGTCGAAACGCGCGTCCAAGTTTTCAAGCGTCACGGTTGACCCGGCGAAGTTAGCGCGCGCCGCGATTTCTTGGAACGTTTCGCCGCCGATGCGGCCGCGTCCGAGGCGCAAATCGGCGCTGCCCTGCATCGCTCCCGGAAAGCCCGTGAGATTGATGCGTCCGTTCAGATCCGAACGCAGATCACCGAGGGTCGTGCGCAACGCGGGGCTTAGCCCGGCAACGCGGCCACCAAATTTCCGGCGTTGGCGCGCTCAAGCGTCACCTCTAGGGAAATATTGTTGTCGCCCTCAAGCGGTGCGGTCAGAGCGAACTGCGCTCCGCCGCCGTCGCGCTCCGTCAACCGCCCGTCGCGCACGCGAATTTCATTCGCCGTGGTCTCAAGCACGGCACTCAAAGCGCCGAGATCGCGGCCCTGCAAGATAACGGAGTCGATTGACGTGCGGCCGTTGATCAGCGGCTCGGAAAGCGATCCCGTGACGGTGCCGTTGAAAGCCAGCTTGCCGCCAAGCTCTACGCCGAGTTCGCCCAGTTGC
This sequence comes from Pyrinomonadaceae bacterium, assembly GCA_037719755.1. Lineage (GTDB taxonomy): Bacteria > Acidobacteriota > Blastocatellia > Pyrinomonadales > Pyrinomonadaceae > JBBJMB01. The sequence continues at coordinate 5,887 of JBBJMB010000045.1, read as the reverse complement.
TCTTCAATTTCCGGCGCCAATCCCGAGCCGCCGAGCAAGCGGCGCAGTTCGGCGGCATTCGACGACGCCAAATTAATCTGCAAATCAGAGTCGCGCGTGAAAGAAAACTGACCCGATGCTTTCAGCTCGGTTGCGCCGGTGCTCAAATTAGCGTTTTCCAGCTGAAAAAGGCCGCGGTCGGCGCGCAGCGCGATCTGGCCTGTGAGCGGCGTCCGCCCGCTCGAGTCATCTCCGGTCTCAGCTTTAAGCGGCGCGCAGGTGCCGCTCGCCGCTTCAAAATAGGTGCCGGGAAAGCTGAGGTCAACAGTTCCGGTCGTTTGACCGGCGACGAGCACATCGCCGCGACCCGTGGCGACGAGCGTGAGCAGTCCGCCGATGTCTAAATCTGCGAAATCGGCGACGACGCGCGAAGTGCCGCCGCGAGCGGTGCTAATCGTCACGTCGCCGCTTGCGCGGCCGCTCAACAGCTCAGCGTTGAAATCATTTAACTGCACTGCGCTGTTGGTGGCGACAAGGGCGGCGCGGGCGCTGCCGAGCTTCATCTGCCCGAGCACGCCGCCTCCGAGGCTTAAATCGGCGCTGACGCGGTAACTGCCCGCCGGCTCCACCGTAAACACCGGCCGCGCGACGCGCACATCCTCAATCCGGCCTTCCGGCTCGGCGAGCGCAATTGTGCCCACCGCAAAATCATTGGCGCGTCCCTGCACGCGTCCGCCGTTAATTGCCAAACGCACGCCGGCGATGCTGATGCTTCCGGTTTTCGCGCCGGCAACTGTGACGGCGCCCACATTCACACGATTGATGGCGACGCTTGTCGCATCGCCGACGATGGTAGCTTCGACGCCGCTCGCCGCCACGTTGTCGATGCGCGCGCCGGAGGCCGTGACGCTTGCGGCGCGCGCCCGACGCGGTGACTCTGGTTCGCCCGTCGGCGGTGTTAACGCGCACGCCAGATGCGCCGAGGCTGCTCACGCGCGCATCCGCGGTGCTCACAGACGCCGCGCTTGCGTTTCCGACAGAGGCGCTGATGTTTCCCCCCCCGCCGCTTACCTCCGCATCCACATCACGCAAAATCAGATTGGCGACGCTTGAGCTGCCTTGCCGCGCGGCCGCCGCGCGCAATTCGCCGAGCCACTTGAAGTCTGTGCCCGTGCCTCTCACATTGCCCGCCAATTGCACGGCGTTTAATTGATAATCGCCGGCGGTCAAAAGCTCCGCGACGGCCCGCGCTTGCGCTTCGTAAGTCGCGCCGTCGCCGCCTCCCTGCGCGGTCACGCTGAGACCTTTTAGCCGCACATCGTCGATGGCGAGCGCATCGGATTCGGCGCGCGCGTCGAGACGGTACGTTGAGCCGTCGCCGACGATTGTGCCAACAGCGCGTCCGGCGCCGCGTAGCGCGGTGCCGGACGCGAGCACATCGGAGAGTTGCGTCAAATCAACGCTTGAGGTGATCTCCAGGCGATAGCGCAACGCGCGCCAATCGTCCATCACGCCGACGGCGCGCGTTTCGGTGACAGGCGAGCGCAGGATTAATTCTTGAATCTCGGCGCGCGTTTGGTCCACGCGCGCGCGCGCGTCCACGCTGATGTTGCCGACGGAGCGACCGTCATAAGTAAAAGTCGAATCGGAGAGCGACAAAGCCACGCGGTTCATGCGGCTTTCAAGCGGCGCTTCCGGGTCGTCAGGCTCAATCGAGAGGCGCACGTTGCGGGCCTCGCCCGCGAGCTTGTGCGCGACGTTGTCGTAGTGAATGGTGCCGTTCAGTAAGTTGATTTTGGCGGTCGAGTAGGAAAAGAGAATGCGGCTGTTCGGGTCGGGCGCCGGAAGCCGGATGTGGCGAAAATTCGAGAAGCCTTCGGCGTCAAACGCGACGTAGGCGTCGAGGCCTTCGATGGTTAATTCTTCGAGATCAACGTTGCGGCGCAAATTAAGCGCGTAAAGGTCTTCGATGCGCACGCGGGCCATCAGGCGCTCGGCGCGCCCGAGCAGAGCGCCCGATTGGGCGTCGTAGAGATTGATGCCGCGTAGCTCAACTTCGCGCGGCGAAATCCTGGCTCTAAAACTCTCGATCTCGGCCCTGATGCCGTAACTGGCAAGCGTGCGGACGATCTGGTTGGCAATGATGCGGTCAACTTGGCCGCTGCGGTAAAGAAAGAATAAAAGAAGGACAACGAGCAACGTTGCCGCCGCTAAAGCGAGAGCGACGTACGTCGCCCGGCGGCGCCATGTCATGTTACGGCCGGGGGCAACAGGAGAAGAATCACCCGACGGCTCGGCCCCATTCTCCGCCGCTTCACCAACAGGCGAATGATCCGCGGTCTTTTCTGCGGGCGACGGGGAAGAGCGTTCGTCGCGGTCGTCAACAGGCATAGCAAATCAGCAGCGGACAGTATGGCGGCGAGCAAGCAAGCGGCGGCGAATCGATTGCCTATTGTTTGCTGCTCTCCGGGTTTTCCGGGTCGGGCGATCCCAAAGGGATGTGCCCGACAATCTCCAACTCAAAACCTTCGAGTGCGGCCACCTTCGGCGGGTGGTTGGTCAGAAGCATAATGCGCCGCAAACCCAATTCGTGAAGAATTTGCGCTCCGACGCCGTAATCACGATTGCGGCCGTAGCCGCTCTGGACGCTCGCCTCTTCAAAGCTCACTTGGCGCCCGCGCATCAGCGCGTAAGTGCGCAACTGATAGATGAGGTCAAGGCCGTGTTCGCGTTGCTTTAAATAAAGCACCACTCCGCGCCCGGCGGCCGCGATTTTCTTAAGCGCCGTTTGCAACTGAAATCCCGTGTCGTCCATCACCGAGCCGAAAACATCTCCGGTGACGTTCTCCGTGTGGATGCGCACCAGCACGGGGTCTGCGATGTCTGCGGAGACATCTCCCATCACCATCGCCAGATGGACGTCGCCGTTAACCACGTTCTCAAACGCGATGGCGCGAAAGAGGCCGTGAATGGTCGAGACATCGGTTTCCGCGGCGCGCCGCACCAGCATTTCTTTGCGCATGCGGTAGCGAATCAAATCGGCCACGGAAATAATCTTGATGTTGTGCTGGCGGCTAAATTCTTGCAATTGCGGCAGGCGGGCCATATCTCCGCCGGGGTTCATGATTTCGCAGATCACACCGGCGGGCGAAAGCCCGGCGATGCGCGCCAGATCAACGATGGCTTCGGTTTGGCCGGGGCGCACCAGCACGCCGCCTTTGCGCGCCCTGAGCGGCATCACGTGTCCCGGCCGCGCGAGATCGGAAGGTTTAGTTTGAGGATCGACCGCGGTGAGAATCGTGGTCGCGCGGTCTGACGCTGAGATGCCGGTGGTGACGCCGCGGCGCGCCTCAATGGAAACCGTAAAGGCAGTGCCAAACGAAGATGTGTTGTCGGCGACCTGCATCGTCAAGTGCAGCTCGTCGCAACGCTCTTCGGTGAGCGGCATGCAGATCAAGCCGCCGGCGTGCGTCCTCATAAATTGATGATCTCGGGCGTAATCTTTTCGGCGGCGCAGGCCACATCGCCTTCGTTTTCGCGGTCCGTCGTCGACGATGATGACCAGACGGCCGTCGCGAATGTCCGCCACAGCCTCTTCGATGGAAGCGAAAGGCATCCTTAGATAAGCACCGATCTCTATTCTTGAACAGGGGAGCGAAAGAGTTTCCTTAACCTTGAAGGACGACAAAGCGGTTGCCAGTTGATGAACCAAAACAATCGTCCAAGACCAAAGTTTTCCGTATGTTAACCGATGACCTTTGTTTTGGCGAACCCCAAAGCGGCTGCTACGAACCGGATTCGGCCGTCTTTTCAAGCATCGGAAGCGATGGCGGCGGCGCTGCTGCGCTGAAGCTCAAAATGCGCTCGACGTATTTCGCGATCACGTCAACCTCCAGATTAACCGGGTCTCCGGGCCGCAAGCGCGAAAGATTCGTCGCACCCCAAGTCTTAGGAATCACCGCGATCTCAAAATATTCGTCAAACAATGCGGCCACGGTCAGGCTAATTCCCTCGACGCTCACCGATCCTTTGAACACAAGGTAGCGCGCGATCTCCGACGGATAAGCGATCCGAATTGTCCACGATGCGCCGTGATCCTGGGAGCCGAGAAAACGCCCGCGCGCGTCTACGTGACCCTGCACGATGTGTCCGCCGAGCCGCGCGGAGGGCGTGACGGCGCGCTCCAGGTTGACCGCCGACCCGGCGCCAAGAACACCCAGAGTTGAGCGCCGCAGTGTTTCTCGCGACACGTCGGCGACAAACCCGTCGGGGCGCACTTCGAGCGCGGTCAGGCACACGCCGTTGACGGCAATCGAATCGCCGTCGCGCGTGCCATCGGTGACGACTTGCGCTTCAATGGCGATGCGCGCGTTTCCGCCGCGCCGCTCTATGCCGCGCACGCGGCCAGTTCTTCAATGATTCCGGTGAACATTTAATTGATGATGCCGGCAATAATCCCTCTGTGTTCTCTGTGTCCTCTCTGTGTCTCTGTGTTTAAGTCACACCTAAACACAGAGAGACACAGAGAAGACACAGAGAAACACAGAGGGGAATCGAATTATGACTCGGGTTTACTTTCCATGCGCTCGCGCACAATTGCTACAGCGCGCTCGTAGACTTGGTGCAGCGAAAGTTCGGTCGAGTCTATGACGATGGCGTCTTCGGCGATCGCGAGCGGCGAATCAATGCGCGTTGAGTCGCGCTGATCGCGCGTGTTAATTTCGGAAAGCGTTTGCTCGTAAGTCAATTCGCGCATTCGCGCGCGATCTTCGTCGAAGCGGCGCCGCGCGCGCTCTTCGGGAACGGCCGTCAGGAAAAGCTTCACGTCGGCTTCGGGAAAGACGACGGTGCTGATATCGCGCCCGTCGAGCACCACTCCTCCGCGTTGCCCGAGCTGGCGCTGGCGGTTGACCATCTCGCGCCGTACCTGCGGAATGGCCGAGATGACGGACGCCGTGTGCGAAACCTGCTCGCTGCGAATTTTTTGCGTCACGTCGCGCCCGTCGAGCCTCACCTGTAAAGAGTCCGGATCGCCTTCGAGGTAAATGTCGACGCGCCGCGCGACTTCGACGATGGCTTCAGCGTCGGAGAAGCTTAAGTTGGCTTCAATGACGGCCAGCGCGACCGCGCGGTACATGGCTCCCGTGTCCAGAAAAAGCAATTGCAGCTCACGCGCCAGCATGCGGCCGACGGTTGATTTGCCGGCCCCGGAAGGTCCGTCGATCGCGATGATCGGAAGTCGATTCTTCATAGCACTCGCGCCCGCCAAAAAAAGTCGCTCTTCTTTGATCGAACAACCGCGAAGTATACGGCGCGCCGCCGCGATCAGGCTACCACCGAACGCCCGCCGCCGATTGCTCTGCGCATCACCGCAAGCGTGGTCTCGATATCTGCGGCCGAGACGTCATAGTGCGTCACCATCCGAATAGAGGAGCCAAACCCGGAGGCGAGCACGCCTTCTGCGGCAAGGCGTGCGCAAATCGCGTGCGCGCCTCCTGCGCCCGTGCGCGAAACATCGAAGATGAGGATGTTGGTGACGATTGTTTCAGGATCGATGTCGATGCCGGCGAGCTCCGCAAGTCCGTCGGCGAGGCGGCGCGCGTTAACGTGATCTGCGCCGAGTCGCGGCGGCGTTTCTTCCAAAGCGACGAGCCCGGCCGCCGCCAGCACTCCGACTTGTCGCATTCCGCCGACTTCTTGCATCCGCTATAAATTCGCGCGTCCCCAAACCCAACGACCCGACGGGCGCGCCAAGGCCCTTTGAAAGGCAGAACATCACCGAATCCGCGGCGCGCGTGAGCGCCGCGACTCCTTCATTGAGTGCGATTGATGCGTTAAAGATGCGCGCGCCGTCGAGGTGCACCGGAATATTGAGAGCGTGTGCGTGGTCGCAAATCTCTTCCGTGCG
>JBBJMB010000290.1:0-4676 GCA_037719755.1 Pyrinomonadaceae bacterium | reverse complement strand
GCGTCTTGACGCGATGCGGCGTTCGCTCAACGGCGCAATCGCGGGCTTCAATGCCAAAGATAGCGCGACGAAAGAGACGGGGGCGGATGATCCACAAACCCGGTTGCGCGGACTTGAAAAAGAGGTCGGCTCAATCCTCTCGGAAGTAAGCAATCTACGCGGCAAACAAGAGCGCGCCGAACGTTATGACACCAGTGAGCTAGACAAACTCGAAGCTTCTATTCCCGATCTCAACGAGCGTGTCGAAGCGGGATTGCGGGCCACGGCCAGCGAGCGTCGCGGCGTAGGGTCCGGCGGCGGTGAGGCGGCGAGCAGCGGCAAGAAAAAGAAGGGCGGCTTTTTCAGCCGCATCCTGGGCCGCGGCGGCGACGATAAATACGAAGAGTTAATCGGCACAGTGGCACCGGGCCGCGACCGCGTGCTTTTTGAAGACGCGACAAAGGAAGCGCGCAAGGACGCCTACGAAACAGCACGCACACTTTATAGCGTGATCATCAGCACTTACCCTGAGTCGCCCTATCTGCCGCTCGCCAAACTCGCGATTGCCGATACATTCTATCTGGAGGGAACGACCAGTGCGTTGATTCAAGCTGGTCAGTATTATCAGGACTGGCTGGCCGTCTTTCCGACAGACCCGCTCGCCGACGACGTGATGCTGAAGATCGCCGAAGTGGAGATGCGCAAGATGGGCCTGCCTGACCGCGATGTTCAGCCGGCGAGGAAGGCCGAGCAGCGTCTCAAAGTTCTCTTGCAGGATTATCCCAACACCTCCCTCCGGCCCGAAGCGGAAATCCGTCTGCGCGAGGTGCAGGAGAATCTGGGGATGCACAACATGCTCGTCGGCAATCAGTATTTTGATCGTTACTTTCAGGGCAAAGCTCCGAACCCGAAGGGCGCGCAAAATCGTTATCGCGAGGTCGTCGAAAAGTATCCTAACTTCTCTTACATGGACACGGTGCTTTACCGCCTCGGCGTGACATACGTTCAGGAAGAGGAGCCGGACGAAGCCGCGAAGTATTTTCAACAGCTTGTGCGCAACCATCCGAACAGTGATTATTCTGAGAAGGCACGCGAGCAACTGAATGCCATCGGTGCGCCGTCGCCCGACCCTAATCCAAGCAAAGTCAGTGCGCCACGGCCTGAGCGTCCGGGCATCAGAGAGCAGTTCTTCAGAGAATTGCTCGGCACGACGCCGGTTACTATCGACAAAAGCGGTATTCTGATTAGCAACAGCAGCAAGGGCGGTGACCTCATCGAGGAGGCGATCCGTAACAACGGCACTCTGCCAGCGACGACACCGACGGCACCGATTCAGCGCCGCCCGCCGGCACGCACGCCGATAAACTCTCTAACACCATCCAATCCATCAACCAAGCCAAGCGGCATCACCGTGCAGCCGACTCGCCCCGGCGCGCCAGCGAGCGTTTCTGATCCGACTAAGCCTTTGGTGAATCAGACAACGACGCCACCGACAACTACGACGACCTCTCCGGCGAATCCGCTACCTTAACAAAAGGCGTCGGTTGTTAAAGCTCAAAGATGACTCTGCATGATGAATGCGGAGTCATCTTTTTTTGTTTCCACCGCGTGCCGATAAGTTTTGGGACTGCTTGTTAGGTTCGTGAGGCGGGTGTTAGAATTTTCATGTAGGATTCCCACCCGATTCGACATTCGAGCGTAACGCACATTCATGAGCGACAAGGATAGAGAGTGGAACAATTAACTGAGAGCGGGAATGATGAATTAGCGCGACGCCATCGCGCCGCTGCGATGACCGTTGCCGCATGCTTTGCGCTGACTGTGCTGCTCGTCGCGCTCGTCGTTGCCGGGGTCCGAATCGCCCTTCCGCCCGCGATATTCGATCCGACGCTCGCCACCGCTTTGTGGATCGGCATCCTGCTCTTCGGTCTCGGCGCGGTTGCTCTCCGGCGGACAAAGTTTTCCACGATGCGCCTGCAAGACATCGCGGGCGTGCGTGGTGAATCGGCACTGCTCGCCACGCTACAGAAGACGACAATGCTCGTTGCATTGCTCGGCGCAGGCATCGCCGTAATGGGCTTTATCATTACGATGATTACGGCCGACAGAACCTCGATGCTACGCGCCGCTCCTATTGCCGTCGCCGTACTGTTCTACGCTTACCCGCGTCGCGCCGCATGGCAGCGGATGGTAGGTGACATTGAAAGTCCAAACGGCGAAGCGCCGGCGGCGAAAGGAAGAATTGCGTGAAGCATTCAATTTATCACCTGCTGTTGCTCAGCGCGCTCGTCTTCTCGAATCTTTTTGTCGCGCTACGAGACGCCAGTGCGCAAGGGCGGAAGAGCCGGCCCGAAGAATCTCCGGCAACGTCCCGCGTGCAGAAAAAATCTGCGACGCCACTTGGTCAGCCATCGCAAAGAGAGTTGACGGCGCGTGAGCGTCGTGAGCAGGCTTACGTCAAGCTGCTTGAGGGACAGCGGAACTATGCAAGCGCGCGTAACCGTCGCTTTACGGATAAGGCGCTGAACGACACACGGCAAGCTTTTCAAGAGGCCACGCAACTCGATCCGACGCTTGCCGAGGCGCACACCGCGTTGGCCGAAATCGCCTTTTACTATCTTGATGACCTTCAGCAAGCAGAGCGAGAAGCTACCACCGCCGTCCGCATCGACCGTAACAACTTCGGAGCGCGGCGCATTCTTTCACGCATCTATACAGTTAAAAGTAACATCTCGAAAGGGAATTTAGATCAGCCGTATGCTGACAAGGCGGTGATTGAGTTGCGCGAGGTGGTGCGCCTTGATGCGAACGATGCGGAAGCCCTCGCGCTCCTCGGCGAGTTCCATTTAGCGCAGGGGCGACAGAGTGAAGCCATTGATGCTTTCAAGCGTTGGGCCGCCGCGCCATCTCCAATCGATGAGCGATTCTTTCAAGCTCTGACGAAGCGCAACCTTTCTTCTGATATGGCCGCCGCGCGCTTGGGCGAGACGCTGCTTCAGGGCGGGCGCACGGCGGAAGGGATCAGCGCCATTCGGCAGGCGCTCGCTGGCGACCCCCAAAACCGCACCTACCTTGAACTGTTGGGGCGGGCTTTGGAAACGGGCGGCGACAGAGATACTCAAGCCGTTACAACCGAACTGCGCCGCATCACGGCTGCGAACCCTGCAAACGCCGCTGCTGTCGCCCTGCTGGCCCGCGCTGAAGTTCGCGCTGGCCGCGTTGACGAAGCCGTGGCGGCCCTGCGCGAGGCAATCGCCAGGCGCGCGGATGGTGATCGCGAGCAGCTCACGCTGCGCGCTGAGCTGGCACAGATTTTCGCCGATGCTTCGCGCTACGATGAGGGGGTCGCCATTTATGAAGAGTTGCTAAAGGCGCGTGGAGCAACGACCGCGCCGCTTACCTCGGAGAGAGAAAAACGCTTCGCGACGTTTTTGTTGCAAAGCATTATCAGCCTTCGGCGGCAGGCCGGACAAACCCGCGAAGTGCTCGCTGCGATTGAGCGTATGCGCGCCCTGCTCGGCAGCGAGAACCCAGCGGCGGATATTCAAAATGTCCTCTTTTTACGCGAGCAGCGCAAAGGTCGAGAGGCGCTCGAAGCCGTCCGCGCCGCACGCCTGAAGTACCCCAAAGAGGTAGCCTTTGTGCGCCTTGAAGCCGCGACGCTCTCCGATCTTGGGCGCGTTGATGAGGGCGCGTCTTTACTCCGCTCGCAACTCAAAGGCAACGCCGACGATTACGAAGATCACTTGGCAATTGCCGGTCTCTACCTTGAAGCTGCGCGCGGAACGGAGGCCGTTGCGGCGGCCCGCCAAGCTCTGGAACTGGCCGCGCCTGATGATCGACCGCGTGAGTTGCAAGCTTTACTTCTCCTTTCCTCTGCACAGGAGCGCGCCGGTGATGCCAAAGGTTCAGAAGAATCACTCCGCCGCATCCTTGCCAAGGAGCCGAACAATGCCACAGCCCTCAACAATCTTGGTTATTTCCTCCTCGAACGAAATGAGCGTTTGTCCGAAGCCCTTGAAATAATTCAACGCGCGGTTCGCATCGAGCCAACTAACGCCTCCTTCCTGGACAGCCTCGGATGGGCGCATTTCAAGCTCAACCAACTCGAAGAAGCTGAGCGCTATTTGAGTGCCGCTGCCCGCCGTAATCATAGTTCGGCAACTATCAACGAACACTTGGGCGACCTGTATCAGCGGCGTGGTAAAAATCCACAGGCTCGCGCCGCATGGCAAAAAGCCCTCTCGCTTGCGGTTGAACCCGCCCAAACGGCCCGCATCAAAGCCAAACTAAATGGCAAAGCTGATAAATAACCCAAACCGCCCGGAACACATAGCACCAATTATTCAGTAGCTTACGACGCGGACGAAAAGCGCCTTCGCGCTTAACTGCCAGGCTTCTCGCTCACCCAAAAACTCCCTCCAGCGTGCCTCAAGTGAGTGCAGCCGAAAACCCTCATTGACTAGTTTGAAAACAATGTTGTACATTTACTAACACCCCGCTCGCTCTCCGGCGGTCTGGAAATGTTGCAACCCTCTCCAGAATAGATTAGCTGCAAGCAAAGCGAGAATTTTCAAGTGCATTATCTTAGTTTACATCTGACACCAAAAAAGGCAGCCGGTACTTTACTGTTATCGGCTTTGCTCACCTGCTATGTGACGGACGTTTCCGCTCGAAGCGGTAATTCCAAGACGCCA
>JBBJMB010000289.1:0-4679 GCA_037719755.1 Pyrinomonadaceae bacterium | reverse complement strand
TTGCTTTCGGCGGCGTGATCGCGGTAGTTGAGCCCGACGCAGATGATCTTGCCCGGCCGCGCGACGGGCGCGAGCAACTTGACACGCGCGCGATCCACGATTGCCTCCCCCTCGCGCAGTTGATTGAGCGTTGCGCCGTCCTTCGTCACACGTTCGTACATGGCGCGGGCATCATTGAAAAGTTTGCCATCAAGATCAAGCCATGCGAGCGGATTTTGATCTTTTCCTAGGGCGGCAGCAAAATCCAGCACCAACTCACCGGCCAGTAATGCTCCGACGCGCGGATCTTTGTCGTCAATTGAAAAAGTGACTATTTTCATGTCAGGCTCCGGTAAGAGTTTATACCTCTGTGTCTCTGCGGTGTTCTTTCTCTGTGATTCTCTGTGTTTAAGTAAGTCATACCTAAACACAGAGAGCCGAGAAAGCACCGCAGAAACAGGAAGCTTCCTATTGATCTACAGCACCACTACGCCTTTTATATAATCGGCCGCGTGATGATGCGCGGCGCTGAAGCTTCGGGCACCGCCGCAAACGATGTGTAGCGGTGCGGCGTAAAGGGGGCACTTGAATCGTGCCTTCCTCTAAAAGCTGAAGCGCGCGGCGGTAGTGCGCGGGCGCCCGTCATCATCAAAGCCGCCGGAAGCTCCGACCGGAGAGACGACGGCCGGCTCAAAAACTGCACGTTGTTGAGCACGCTGAGGTCAGTTCCGGCGTGGCCGTGTCCGTAGAGCAAAAGCGTCGCCTGCTTGCGCATCAATCCCGGAATGGCGCGGAAGATTTCGCCGACGCCGGATGAATCAATCAGGTACTCTACGCGGCGACCCTCTGTGAATCCGCCGATTGCTTCGACCAAATCCGTTTGCGCGGGTCGATGACTTCCGCGCCGAACTGCGACGCGAGCTTGCGCTTCAACGCGTTCGGCTCGCTCACAATCAATCGCCCGTCATAATTCAAAACGTTGCGCAGATACTGCGTAAACAAAAGTCCGCCGGGCCGGCGCCGATAATGAGCACCGAGCGCACACGATTGGTGGCATCCGCGGCGTTAATGGAATAACGCTTCGCGGTGCGCTCGGCCATGTCTGACGAGTGCACGATGCACCCGAGCGGTTCGGTTAAGGCCGCTTCCGTTTGACTCAAGTCAGACTCGATGCGAATCGCGTTCACGGCCGGGATGGCAAGTACTCGGCCAGACCGCCGGGCAAACCCGTGATGCCATGCTCGCGATAAAACTCACATTGATGCGAGTCGCCCGTCGCGCAATACTCGCAGACGGCGTCGCGCCCGGCGCTCAGCAATTCAATCCCTGATCGACGATCACGCGGTCGCCGACGCGCAAATCTCGCTCGTCTTTGCCCAACTCTTCGACGACGCCGGCGATTTCATGACCCGGAATCTGCGGTCGTCTGCGAGCGCGATGGGCCGGCCGCGCTCGTCCGTGTGATAGTTCGCGTGGCCCGCGTAGATGCGAAAGTCAGTGCCGCACAAACCCACCGCACCCACGCGCAGCAGCACATCGCGCGCTCCCACTTGGGGCCGCACGACGTCGCGTAGCTCAGGCGCGCAACATCGTAAAGAACGCTTGCCCGCATGCGGTGCTTCTCGAAATCCGGCATCATCTTAAATCTCTGCGGCTCTCTCTGGTCTTTTCTCTGTGTTTCTCTGTGTTTAGGTAAGCCTGACTTAAACAGAGAGAAGCACGGAGTAAGACAAGAAGCACAGAGGAGCGAACTAAAGAGAACCGACTGTTCCGCCCAGAGTTGAAATTCGCGGTGCTTGTGTTGCTCGGCCTTTGCGAGCACTTCGCCGCTTGCGACGCGCCGGACGTGCTCGAAGAGGCGTGCGCCGACTTCATCTATGGTTTCGGTGCCGTCGATGATGCCGCCGGCTGACAAGTCCAGGTCGCGCGACATGCGTTCGTAGGTGACGGTGTTTGAGGCCAGTTTGACGACCGGCGCGATGGCGTTGCCGATCGTTGTTCCGCGCCCGGTGGTGAACACCACCAGGGTGGCGCCGGCGGCGACCAGTCCCGGCGTAGACTCTTGGTCATAACCGGGGCCCTGCATCAGAAAAAGGCCGCGCCCTTTGGCCGGCTCCGCGTACTCCGTGACGCCTTCGACGCGCGACGTTCCCGCTTTGGCCATCGCTCCCAGGGATTTGATGGTGATGTTCAGCAACCCGCCTTTGACGTTGCCGGGGCTCGGGTTTTCTCCAAACACTCTGCAGAATTTCGACTCGTATTCTTTGTACCAATCAACCATTTTGTAAACCGCGCGGCCGGTCTCCGCATCTTTCGCGCGATTGGCAAAGATGTGCTCGGCGCCGCAGAACTCCGGCACCTCCGTAATCAGCACTGTTCCGCCGCACCGCACCAGCAGATCCGACGCGCGCCCGAGACTCGGGTTCGCCGAAAGACCTGAGAAGCCGTCAGAGCCTCCGCATTTGACGCCCAGCACGAGTTCGCTTACCGGCACCTCTTCGCGCACCGCGCGGTTTACTTCCGAAAGCATCGCCTCGACTTCTTTAAGACCGAGCGCGATGGCTGCTTCGGTGCCGCCGACTTCCTGTATGCCGATTTTCACGAACGGTTTGCTGAAAGTGATTTCGCGCTTCGTGAGGTACTTTTCGACGTAGCTCAGATTGGTCTTTTCACATCCCAGGTCAATCAAAATTACGCCGCCGACGTTCGGGTGGTCTGCGTAATTGGCGAGCGTGCGCAGCATCACGTCAAGATTTGAGCCGTCCGAGCAGCCGCAACCTTTGTTGTGCGGAATCGCCACCACGCCGTCCACGTTAGGATATTTCTGCCGGTTGTAGAGCGTAAACTCCGCGATCATGGAGATCTGCTGAGCCTCGTGACTGGCGCACATGCTGGTCGGCACGATGAGCACAAAATTGCGCGTGCCGGTGCGCCCGTCAGGGCGTTTGAATCCCATAAAGGTGGGTAGCTCCGTGGGCGCAAGGTAGTCGGGCGGCGCGGTCGAGAGGTGCTCGGGCAAATCGCGCACCACGGGAACCTCGTTCGACATATTGTCGTGCAAAATGGGGTCGCCCTCCGCGATTCCGAGCGAAGTCCCGATGGGCTGCCCGTACTGAAGAACGAATTCTCCCGCGCCCACGTCGCGCGTCGCAAAGCGGTGGCCCGGCGTGACCAAGCCGGTCACTCGCACATGGCGCCCGCCGGGCATTTCGACGACGGTGTTCGCGCTGACTTCTTCTTTCGCGACCGCCACGTTGTCCTGCGGGTCAACGATAATTGCGTAGCGGCTGATCGGGGCCGCCGTTAAGGTTTCTTGACTCAACTTGTGTGCTCCCTTGTTTGTAGTTTAAGTGATTCGCCAGAGAAGGGCGTGAGCCGTTAATAATCTACCACGCGTTTTTTTGAGTCCGCGCGAGTTTCGTGGCAAATCCCGAAGCGCCGCTTTCGCAAGCTCTGCATCCTATGCTTAAATGAGGTTTTGAAGCAAATCATGATACACGCTCATACGCTTGACGCCGCACGCGCGGCACTCGTGGTGATCGACATGCAGGAAGCTTTCCGCACCTCGATCCACGAATTCTCTGAGACGGCGACGCGCATCGCGCGCCTCACAGAGGGCGCGCGATTGCTTCGACTGCCCATCTTGGTCACCGAGCAATACCCGAAAGGTCTCGGGCGCACAGCCGCGGAGATTTTGCGCGCTCTGCCCGCGGATGTCGAACCCATCGAAAAGACCGCTTTTAGCTGCTGCGGAGCCTCTAGCTTTATCGAACAACTGCAACAAACGAACGCCCGGCAACTGCTGCTCTGCGGTATTGAAGCGCACGTTTGCGTTAACCAAACAGCGCACGATCTTTTGGAGCGCGGCTATCAAGTTCATCTGCTCCAGGATTGCATCACCGCCCGCTCCGCTTTGAACAAAGAAACGGGCATGCAAAAGATGCAACAAAGCGGCGCGCTCGTCTCGTCAACCGAGCTCGCGCTTTTTGAACTGCTGCGCGACGCGCAGCACGAGCAGTTCAAGGCCGTGCAAAAATTGATCAAATAAAGGCGTGAGCGTGTTTGGGATTGCCTGTGCCCTGAAAGGGCATAATTTAATAGCCGGTGGCCACGCCACCGGTCACCATCAGAACAAGGCTCCGACCCTGAAGGGGTCGCAGTCAGACTGTGACCCTTTCAGGGTCAGAAAGATCATCGGATGTGTCCGTGGGCGCTCTCCCACGGCCATTGAATTAATCCCCTTCGGGGATAGTTTCCTCAACACACTCTTAGTCAAAACCCTCTCAGCTTTATCATTATGGACTTGTTTTCATCTCTCAACGAACAACAGCGCGAAGCGGTGCGGACGACCGAAGGGCCGCTTCTGCTGCTCGCCGGCGCGGGCTCCGGCAAAACGCGCGTGATCACGCACCGCATCGCGTATTTGATCGCCGAGCGCGGCGTCGCTCCCGCGCAAATTCTGGCCGTCACTTTTACCAACAAGGCCGCGGGCGAAATGCGCGAGCGCGTCGAACGATTGCTCGCCGGTTTACAATTGCCGAGCGCTCCGCTGATTACGACCTTTCACAGTTTGTGCGTGCGCGTGTTGCGTCGCGACATAGAAAAGCTCGGTGAAGGCTACACGCGCGCTTTCACCATTTACGACCAAGACGATTCGGTGCGCCTCATCAAAGCCTGCATCAAGGATTTGGGTTACGACG
>JBBJMB010000288.1:0-4708 GCA_037719755.1 Pyrinomonadaceae bacterium | reverse complement strand
CCGTACGCGCCCAATTCGCGGCCGTAGCCGGAGCGCTTCACGCCGCCAAATGGCAGTCGAGGATCGGATGCGACCATACTGTTGATGAAGACTTGTCCGGCCTTCAATTCTTCGATGAAAAGCGCGCGCTCGTGTTCATCGTTCGTCCAGGCGCTTGAGCCAAGACCGAAAGCGGTGTCATTGGCGAGGCGAACGGCGTCGGTCGCATCGCGCGCGCGAAACAGCAGTGCGACGGGACCGAAGAACTCCTCTTGATAACCGGGCGATGCGGCGGGAATGTTGGCCAGCACTGTGGGCGGATAATAGTTCCCCGCTCTTGCGAGGCGGCTGCCGCCTGTGAGCAGTTGCGCGCCCGCCGCCACTGTTTGCCGTACCTGCGCGTCAAGATCATGCAGAATGCCGGGCGTCGCCAGCGGTCCAACCTCGGTCGCTTCATCCATCGGATCGCCAACGATTAATTGCCGCATCGCGTCGGTAAAACGCCGCTCAAACTCCGAGTATATTTCCGTCGCCACAATAAATCGCTTCGCGGCGATGCACGACTGACCGTTATTGATGGTGCGCGCCTTGACCGCCATCTTAATCGCCGCATCCAGATCGGCGCTTGGCATCACGATAAACGGGTCGCTGCCTCCAAGCTCAAGCACTGTTTTCTTGATGCGGCGGCCGCAGGCGCCGGCCACGCTCGCGCCCGCAGGTTCGCTGCCCGTCAGGGTCGCCGCCGCCACCCTTGGATCGTCAATTAATTTTTCAACTTTTTCCGGGCCGATCAAAAGGGTTTGAAAAACGCCTTCGGGAAACCCCGCGCGCCGCAGTATTTCCTCTATGGCGAGGGCGCACTGCGGCACATTGGACGCGTGCTTGAGCAGGCCGACGTTGCCGGCCATCAGCGCCGGCGCGGCGAAGCGAAAGACTTGCCAGAAGGGAAAGTTCCAGGGCATCACGGCCAACACGGGGCCGAGCGGTTGATAGCGCACAAAGCTGCGCGTCGCGTCGGTCTCAACGGATTCATCGGCAAGGAATTGTTCCGCGTGCTCGGCGTAATAGCGACAGCCCGCGGCGCACTTAAGAATTTCGTCGCGCGCCGCCTGCAGCGGCTTGCCCATCTCAATGGTCATCAACTTCGCGTACCGCTCGCGCTCCGCTTCGAGCAGATGCGCTGCGGCACGCATGGTTTCGGCTCGCTCCGCGAAGGACGTGCGCCGGTGTGCGCGAAAACCGCGCGCCGCCCGCTCCAGCTTTTCTTCAATCTCTTGATCTGTGTGCGCGGCGAAGACATGCAGCGTTTCGCCCGTCGCCGGATTAATGGTTGCGATCGCCATCGGGTAGCTTCCTTCCTTGCGCTGTGGCCGTTCGGTTGTTCGTTGAGTATGATACGGTTCAATTGTAAGTCTTCCGCCGAAAAGAGCACATGGTTGATCAAAACATTTTTCGCCCGAAGCGCAACGCGCGGGCGTGAGAGGGCGGGAGCTAACGCCTTTTCTGCTCGCATGCATGGCTGAGCCCGGACAACGGAAATCACACATGCCTTTGACCAGATCGTTGTCGCCGGTTGTCAATAATGCGACACTGATGCCTTGATGAACATCCCTCTCAATGATTTTTGAAGAGTTTCCTTTGGTTTGCAGTTAGACTCTGCCGTTTGGCATGATAATTGTTTTACCGCGGGAACGAGTTTGCGCTAAGGTGCTTTTCGGTCGGCTGCTCGCGCTCAAAGCTCGTTTCGCGAGCGAACATGAAAGAGCAAGCACAGTCGTTTGCGTCGAATGCTTTAAAGTAGTTTGCTGAGGTGTTTAAGGAAAGATGGAAGAAAAGAACGCGACCGCCGAGCCCCCAAAGATCTTAGTTGTTGACGACTTCAGCGACAACCTCGTATTAATGAGCCTCGCGCTGCAACGTATGGGCTACCGCGTGGTGACGGCCAATAACGGCGAGGAAGCCGTGCTGGTGGCCGTCATCGCCCAGCCTGATTTGATTTTGATGGACATCAGCATGCCGCAACTCGACGGACTGGCGGCGGGACGGCGCATCCTGGATGCGAAGAACTCAAAGAAGTGCCCATCGTCGCCGTGACGGCGTTCGGCACCGACGGTTTTCGCAAAGCCGCTTTCGACGCAGGCTTCAAAGGCTACCTGGTGAAGCCGATTGACTTCGACAAGCTGCAAAATCTCGTCGGCATGCTTCTCACCCCTAAAACCACCACCAACCTCAAGCGGGCAAAATAATTCTTACTTAATTCGGGCGGCTGATCTTTTCTGATCCAGACAAGTGTTTATCCAGCCAGGCGAGCACAAGCCGGCGCATCTGCGGCGTCTCCTCATGCCCGCTTTCAAAAAGCTCAATCAGGCAGTCGTCCTCACGCCCGTAGCGGCGATAAAGCGGCAGCAAGTGATCGCGTATGCGCTCGACGCCGATTGGCGGCGTCAGCAAATCATGGCGGCCGTTTAAGCTCAGGTGCGGGCGGGGAACAATCAATTCGTTAATTTCGTGGGCCTGAAAGTGACGCAGCAATCGCGGCACGTAGTAGTACACGCCGTGCCCCTGCAAATTGTCGATCTTGATTAACTCTTCGTAGTCCGTTAAGCAACACAAATCCACGCAAAGCCGCACGCGCGGATCAAGGGCCGCGAGCCACCAGGCTTTCGTTGCGCCCATCGAGAGGCCGAAAGCTCCGATTCGCGCGCGATCAATTTCCGGCCGACTGCACAGGTAAGAGACGGCTTGAAATTCATCAAACATCATCATTCCCCAGAGCAACTGGCCGCGCCAAAGCATCAGTTTAAAGGCGTCCGTCTCGCCTTGAGCGCCGCTTTTCTTTTGCCGGCGTGCGCCAAAGCACCAACTGTCAATGGCGAGGGCGACGATTCCCTGCTCGGCGCAGATTGGGGCATAAGCGGGAAGCACCGTCCGACCCGTTGTTAGTTCTTCGCCGCCGAGCTCGTAAGTTCCGCCGTGGGCGTGGATGTAAAGCAGGCCGGGCGCGCGCGGCTGCCGGCGGTCGGGAATGAGCAGCCTCGCCGGCACGGGCTCGATGCCGTTCAAATCGAGGACGAGATGTTCAAGGGTGTAACCATCGCCGCGCTCCGTTTTAATTAACTGCGGCGCACCCGGAGCGTGCTTCAGCGGCAGATCACCGAGCAGACCCCATAATTCGCGCCGGCGCCGACGCTGAAAAGCGGCAAACTCTCTTTTCGTTTGAGCTGCTGCTGTGTCCGAGGCACTCATCGCGAAATTTGTGACCATCCAAAGCGCGGCCGCCGAACTCTTCAAAAACTCGCGCCGTTCTACGCTCATCATCATTAGGTTCGCGGCCCTTCTTCGTTGGCGCTGAGGTGAGCCCGCCGGAGGTAGCGCACAAGGGGAACGCTAGGCCGCGCTAATTCAGGATTCTAAAGCCGAACCGTTTCAGTGTATCATGCGCTCGAATCACTTCTAGAGTTTGCGCCTCATGTCCATACTGATTATCGATAAAGCGGAAGAAACGCGCGCCGATGTCGCATTTTTTCTGAGCCTCGCGGGTCACCGCTCAGTGCTGACGGTCAGCTCGTTTAGCGAAGGACTGGCGATCCTCAGCGCACAGGATTTGCGAGACAGTGTGGACGCGCCGGCAACGACAAGCAGCGGCGGCGACGACGGCGCGGAGTCGGTGGAATTGATTCTCATCGGCGCCGGCATCGAAGACATCGATTTGGTTACCGCCTGCCGCATCTTGAGCTCGTCGCCGCCGTGGGGGTTAGTTCCGGTGCTGCTGATGCGCCAGGAAATCTCGGCCTCGGAAATTGAAGCGGCGCTGGCGGCCGGGGCGGTCGATTTCGTGAACATTCCCATCTTTCACTGAACTGTTGGCGCGCATCAAGTCAGCGCAGCGACACAGGCTGACGCTCGCACATCGCCGCACAGTAGAGCGAGAGCTGATTGAGGTCTCCACACAGCTTCAACTCTCCAACCGGCGCTGCGCCGAAGCCAATGATGAGTTGAGGCGCACCGGCGACAAAGATCTGCTCACGGGAGTTTACAATCAGCGCTGGTTCGACGAACGACTTGGCCTTGAGCTGCGCAGCGCGAGTCGCCGCAACGTGCCTTTGTCGCTGCTGTTTCTCGACCTGGATCACTTCAGCCTCTTCAATGAAGTTTACGGGCGCGCGGCCGGAGACGAGTGCCTGGCAAGCGTGGCCGCGGCGATCAAGCGTGCGCTTAAGCGCGCGATTGATGCGGCGGCGCGCGTGGGCGGAGAAGAGTTTGCCATTCTTTTGCCTGACACAAACGCGCAGGGCGCAGTGGTGGTCGCGACCAAGATTCTCGCGCTGGTAAGAAGCCTCAACATTCCGCATGAGAGGTCACCGACAGCCAATTGCGTGACCGCAAGCATCGGCGTTGAAGCGAGAATCCCGATGCCGCGATTGACCAGCTCAGTGGTGACCTGCGCCGCCGATCAGCAACTGCATCAAGCCAAAAAACTCGGCCGCAACCGCTTGTCCATCCACGAGTCTGCGCTCGGCCGCCACCGCTCGGCTGAAGACAAGTTTTTCTAAGACGTTGCTTGATAGATTGAGGCGGGAGGGGAGCCGATGGGCACACCCTTGTTCGACTTCCGTGTTTTCGACCGGCATCGGGACCTCGGCGCTTTCGGTATTCGAGTGCTTGTCGGCGTCCATCTCATCTACAACACGCCGGACAAGGTTTTCAGCTGGTGGTGGGTGCTTGTGGT
>JBBJMB010000287.1:0-4736 GCA_037719755.1 Pyrinomonadaceae bacterium | reverse complement strand
TGAAAACCAACCCTTCATCGACAAATGAGACGGGGAAGCCTGAGCGAATCTCTATGGACGGCGAAAGTACAATGTCGTGGCGAGTATTGAGCTGACCGTAGAAGAGGAAACGATGCGGCGCGTCGAACGGCAGCGGCCCATACTCGTTCGGTCGCACGACGAAAGACGGCAAATCGCCGAGAAAATTGTCAATCGTATTGAGATCGCCGCGCGCGCGCGCAAGCACGTAGGCGGCGTTCCAATTGCCCATCCGCGAGTTGTTGTAAGCGGCCAGTATTTGCAACTCGCGATACCGTGAACGACCGTTGCTGCCGAGCACAAGCGCGCCCGTGCCTGCCGTTTCCGAACGCGGCTCAATCATGAAATCGTTTTTTGTTGCCCGCTCTAAATAGCCAACGCGCGTCGTCAGGTTGTGCGTGATTCCGCGATCAAGCTGCAAACTCCAGCGCACGCTGCGCGGATTGTGCAAACGGCCTTCGATCACGTTGGCATAGCGACGCTCGCCGTCTGTGACAGAAATGCCGTCGGAAGCAAACGTCGTGACGATGCGCTCCGGCAATTGCGTGAAGTAACCGATCCCGAGCGGCGTGCGATCATAGAAAAGTCCAACGCCGCCGCGAATCACCGTGCGGTCATTCTTGAGCGGCAGGTACAGAAACGAAAGGCGCGGAGCGAAATTATTTGCGCGCACAATCCCGTCGCGGTCAAAGCGCAATCCGGCGTCAACTGTCAATTTGTGATTGATTACCCAGTGGTCTTGCAAAAATGCGCCGACCTCATTGGTGGCGCGCGTTGGGACGGTGACCGCATCGGCGAAGTTGATGCGCTCGGCAAGCGTACCCGATTGTCGGCGGATGAGGATCGGTCGATAGGCGAAACGCCCTGACACATTGGTGTGGGCGACCTCTGTGCCGATTTTAAACGAATGTTGCCCGCCGAGATCAAACGGACGCACATAGTAGGTTTCCTGCCATTGCAGCCGGGGCGCTCGGCGGCGCGTGTCGGCGAAGTAGTTACCAATATTGCCATCGGGCAAAAGCGTTAAGGCTTGCGCTCCCTGCGCGAACACGTCAACGCTAAAAGTTTTGTAGCTCAATTCGGAAGTGAGAAACGATCCGTCGCCGAAAATGGCTTGCTCGGAAACCGAGAAGAGAGAGCCGCGTTGTTTGATATCCGGCGTGGTCTCTTGTGGGTTGAAAGTGCTCAGATTGACGTACCGCCTGGTCTGCGGAAAAAAGGCGGCGAAGAGCTTGAGGCGGTTGGATTTGTTGATCGTGAGATCGAGTTGCGTAAAGGAATTGAAAGATTGCAGAGTCGAACTGTTGCGCGGAGCGACCAGGCTTGGCACTCGGCTGCGACTGAAGCGGTACTCGAAAGATTGCAGAAAAAAGAGCCGGTTGCGAATGATGGGCCCGCTTAATGTCACCCGCGGCCTGAAGGAGTCGAGCGGACCGCTGATCACGTTGCGAAACGTCGGCAAAAAGCGCGTGGCGGTGAACCTGAAAGTATCTCCGCCACCTTTCGTCTCCAAGTTGGTCGCTCCGCCGGTCAGCCGCCCGAATTCAGCCGAGTAAGGGTTCTCCTCGATCCGCACGCTGGCGGCCGCCTCAAGCGGGATGTCGAAAGCGACGTTGCCGGTGACGGGATCGGTGATGTCCGCGCCGTTGACCGTGTAGGCGCTTTGCCCGGCGCGCGCCCCCTTGATGTGATCCAAACCGTCGCGGTCGCGCACCACGCCGGGCGTTAAAAGCAGTGCGCTTTGATAATTTTCAGCGCGGAGCGGCAAGTCCTTCAAAGTCTGCGAGCGAATGGTATTGCTGGTGGACGTTTCGGCGGTGCTTAGCAATCCTTCTTCATCACGCACGGTGACGGATTCGGAAAGCGTTGCCGTGAGGACGACCTCGATGGTGAGAGCGGCGCCCGCCGCCAAACTGATTTCGCGCGTAAAGCTCGGCAATCCATGAGCATCCACTGTGAGCAGATAGTTTGCGGCGGGCAGATTGGGGAAGTTGAAATTGCCGGCATCGTCCGTCACGGTCTTAATTATTTGGTCGGGAAGCTCGCGATTGATGAGCGTCAGACGTGCGTCAGAAAGAAGCGTCGAGCCTGCACTCGTGCCCCCACTTGTGGCGCTCACAGTGCCCTTGATGCTGCCCGCATCCGCCGCCGCTACGGCGAGAGAGGGCGTTTGTGCTATGAAAGTGAAAAGCGCTGTCGCGCAACACAGCATCAAAGTCTTGCGGCACCTGACATGAAACATAAGCGGTTTATGCCCTTATTTTACTCTTTGGATGAAGGTTGAAACGAGCGCTCTCACTCGGCGAGTGAGCGAGTCGGGTGACATCGGTAACAAGCTGCTTAGTCTGACACTATTTGTCTTCAGTCGCATCCGGCATGATGAGAGGCGAATTCAGCAACAGCTTCCGCACTTTTGAAGCCCCGGGCTATGTTTTGCCCGTCGTGACGGACTGTTGCTGCGGCTCAGTTGCCAACCAGACTCGCGCCCGTTCGACTTCTTCGCGTCTCAGTTCGTGCCCGCCCGCGTGCCAAAAGATTTCCACTTCCGCTTGGGCTTGTTTCAGCATCGCGGCGAGACGTGCCGTGGTGTCGGGCGCAATGATGGGGTCGAGGCGTCCGGCGGCCAGAAAGATTTTGGTGCCCTTTAAATTTGGCAACACGTCGGGCACAAGCGGAACCATCGCGTGCAGCAGCACGGCGCGCCGTAAGATGCCGGGGCGTAACAGCAGCAAGCTGGCGGCGATGTTCGCGCCGTTCGAGTAACCGATGGCGGTGATGTTACGTGCGTCGAGTTTGTATTTACGCACCGCCTGTTCAATGAAGCCCGCAAGTTCTTGCGTGCGGCGGCGCAAGTCCGCTTCGTCGAAGATGCCTTCCGCAAGACGGCGAAAAAAGCGCGGCGCACCGTTTTCTAAAACACGTCCGCGCGGGCTGAGGAAGGCGATCGTTTGCGCGTCGCCCGCGAGCATTTGCCCGAGCGGCAGCAAATCGTTTTCGTCGCCCCCTGTGCCGTGAAGCAGTAAATAAGTTTCGAGCGCGGGGGAAGCGTGCTGCGCCGGAACAAAGCGATAGATAAAGTCGTGTGGCGTGGGCGCATCAGCGGCGCGCTCTTGCTCGTTCATCGCATCTGTCCTTTGTCCGTGCCCGCTTCGGTTGTTGTTGTCGCCGCCTTTTCTTGGCGTTCGAGAGCTTCGTATGACGGCGACGGTAAAGGCCGCAAATTCGCTTCGATCTGCGCGCGCTGCGGCTCAAGGAAAGGTGGCAGCGATAATGCTTCGCCGAGATGCGCGAGCGGCTCATCCGTCGCAAAGCCGGACCGTCCGTCGCGATCTCGCACAACACGCCGCCGGGTTCGCGAAAGTAGATCGAATGAAAGTAAAAGCGGTCGATCACTTCCGTGACTCCCACTCCGGCTTGCGCGAGACGCGCTTGCCACGCGCGGTGCTGCTCATCATTCGGAGCGCGAAACGCGACGTGATGAACGCCGCCTCTGCCGACGCTGCCGCGCGGCAAACCGGGATGCGCTTCGACGTGGACTTCGGCTCCCGGTCCGCCCGCGCCAGTCGTAAACACGACGATTTCTCGCGACACATCGTCGGAGATTGTGTAGGAGTTTTCCCTTTGGAAGCCAAGCACTCCGGTCAATTCTTTCGCCGTCGGCTCTAAATCATTAACCGTGATCGTCACGTGATTCAACCCGCGAATGGCAACTTCAACGGCACCGGGCTGGCGGCCCACGGCACGCCGCCCGAAACTTTTCCGTTCCTTCTTCCGCGACGAGCGCGAGGCGTTGCCCTTCCGCATCAGAGAACGGCAAGCACGCGCGCTTATTTCGCAAATTGATGCCGCGATGCTCCACTCCGCCTGCTTCCAACCGCGCGCGCCACCACTCCAGGGCAACTGCATCCGGGACACGCAAACCAATGTCCGAGATTGTTCCCGCGCCGTGACGACGCGGCGCCGCGAATGCCCAGTCAAAGAAGGTCAACTCAGTGCCGGGGCTTCCCTGTTCGTCGCCGTAGAACAAGTGATATGCCGATACGTCATCTTGATTAACCGTCTTTTTGACCAAACGCAGTCCGAGCACTTCCGTATAAAACCGAAGATTTTCCGCCGCGTGTGCCGTCACCGCCGTGACGTGGTGCAAGCCTGTGAGCTGCATGTGATTTCTCCCCCGTTATTGTGATTGGCCTCTCTTCGCTACGCCTGATGACTTTTTGCGCGGTCAGCGCGTGGCGGCGCTTGCCACACTTGCCACACTGGGCAGGAACGCAATAAGGCTGCTCGTCGACCGAGCACATCTTCATCTGGTGGGATGGCGCACCGGAGAAATTGGCGCAGACGACGCTTGCCGCTCTTCAAGACCCGGCCAACACGTTGGTGTTGGCAAACGCCAGCCCCGCTCTGTTACACCACTGCCTCTGCAAATTGTTTCGTGTCCGTATACTGCTGAAACCTGACCACTCGCCCGCCCCTCACGCCCCACACATGGGCAAACTCCGCCCGCACATCTTTACCCGTCTTCTTATGCTTCCCCGTGTAGATGCCGAGCACAATCACATGATTCCCCGCGTCCAGCCACTCTTCGGGCGTCACCATAAAGCCTTCCCACTCAGACCCAAAACGCATCAACACACCTTCAACTACCGCCTGCGGCCCCACATACGGGCTACGATCTGCGTAGATAAAGTTTTCCGCTTCTTGCCATTCGATCTGCT
>JBBJMB010000286.1:0-4754 GCA_037719755.1 Pyrinomonadaceae bacterium | reverse complement strand
GCATGCCTCAAATAACCCTTGCTGAACTTAAGCCCGGCGACGTGGTGATGTTTTCCAGCACAGTTGGCAATGATCCGTTGCGCGCGACCGCCATCACGATGATTGCCGGCCTCGATCCGCTCGTCAAAATGATGCAAGGCTCGTCGCGTGGCGGCGGGGGATCTGCGAGCGCAGGGCCCGGCGGCAATTTGCCCGGTTTAGACATCGGAATCGGCTTACCTTAAAAGTGACAAGTGACAAGTGATAAGAAAGAGCGTCGCTTGTCGTTCACCAGCACTTTCCAACTTCTTTACTTATTTTGTTACGAAGGCGATCAATATGCACTCATATATGAAAACACTAAAGAGGCTTCTGCTCTCTTTAGCCGTTGTTTCTCTCTGCTTTAACACAAGCATTTTGGCGCAGCAGGGAACCGGCATTCTTCGCGGCCAAGTAACGGACGACTTTGGCGGCACCATTGTTGGCGCAACGGTCACGGTTACGGATCAAAGCGGCACGCAAAAAACGGCGACAACCAACGCGGAAGGCTTGTACGCGCTGGCCGGTCTGGTGCCCGGAGCTTACTCAGTGCTTGTCGTTGCGGCTGGGTTCGCGCCTTTTCAGGGCGCCGCAGTGGATGTCGCGCCGGGTCGACGCGAGCCGCTCAACATTAAATTAAGCGTTGCGCTGGCGCAGGAAGAAGTGACGGTCGCGGCCGAAACTCCGGTCAGCACCGCGCCGGAGAACAACGCCGGGGCGGTGGTGCTCCGGGGCGCCGATCTCGAAGCGCTTCCCGAAGATCCGGATGATTTGGCGTCCGCGCTGCAAGCGCTCGCCGGGCCTTCGGCCGGCCCCAACGGCGGGCAAATCTATATCGACGGCTTTACCGGCGGGCGCCTGCCGCCGCGCGAATCCATCCGCGAAATTCGCGTTAACCAAAACCCGTTCGCCGCAGAGTATGATCGCCCCGGCTTCGGCCGCGTCGAGATTCTGACCAGACCGGGCACCGATTCGTTTCGCGGACAAGCGTTCTTTAACTTTCAAGACGAAAGCCTCAACTCCCGCAACCCGTTTGTGCTGAACCGCGCGCCTTTCCAGCAACGCTTCTTCGGCGGCAACGTGGGCGGCCCCATCATCAAAAAGAAGAGTTCGTTTTTCTTTGACTTCGACCGGCGCGATATAGACGACAACCTCAATATCAACGCCACAGTTCTTGACGCTAATTTCAATACTGATAATTTCAGGCAAGCCGTGGTGCAGCCGGTTATTCGCACCAGCTTTACCGGACGTTTTGATTACCAGATAAATCAAAGCAACACGCTCGTGGCGCGTTACGGCTACGAACAATTCAAGCGGCAGGACTTTCTTGGCAACAGTGAATTTACATTGCCTACGCGAGCCTACGACAATTCGAGTAGCGAGCACTCTTTCCAAGTTACCGAGACCGCGGTGATTAACCCGAAGGTCATCAACGAAACGCGGTTCCAGTTTTTGCGCGACGTCAGCGAGCAAATCTCCGACAACAATTTGTCGTCGATTGTTGTGCAGGAAGCTTTTTCAGGCGGCGGCGCGCAAATCAACTCGTTTGACCGCGAAAGCCGCTGGGAATTGCAAAACTACACTACTTGGGCGCAAGGGCAGCACACAGTGAAGTTCGGCGGTCGCGTGCGCAGCGTGAATTTGCTTGATAATTCCACCAGTAATTTCGGGGGCACTTACACCTTCACCGGCGGCGAAGCGGTGCCGCTGGATGCCAACGATCAACCCATCATCGGCGGCGCACTCGTTAGCGTGACGAGCATTGAGCGCTACCGGCGCACGCTTGTTTTTCAACAACGCGGCCTCTCGGCAGCGGATGTTCGCGCCTTCGGCGGCGGCGCGGGGCAGTTTTCCATCGCGGGCGGCGTTCCTGAAACGAAAATCAGTCAGGTGGATTTCGGCGGATTCATTCAAGACGATTGGCGCATGCGGCCTGATTTAACATTAAGCAGCGGGTTGCGCTACGAAACGCAGTCGAACATCGACAGCAAATTTAACTTCGCTCCCCGCGTCGGCCTCGCTTGGTCGCCGAGCTTGAAAAGCGGCGCTCCGTCCGCCGCCCCGTCTGGCTTCGGGCAGCCGCAAAACTTGGTGATTCGTGCCGGCTTCGGCATCTTCTATGATCGGTTCAACGAAAATTACACGTTGCAGTCGACACGCTTTAACGGCCAGGCGCAGCAGCTTTTCTTTG
Organism: Pyrinomonadaceae bacterium; assembly: GCA_037719755.1. GTDB lineage: Bacteria > Acidobacteriota > Blastocatellia > Pyrinomonadales > Pyrinomonadaceae > JBBJMB01. The sequence goes on along the minus strand of JBBJMB010000286.1, from coordinate 2,545 downwards.
TGCGCGAAGGCGTCATCGGCAACCCCATACTCGATTTATATCCGAACGTTCCCACCGTGGATGTGTTGAACTCATTTGCGCAACCGCAGGCGGTCAGGCGCATCGATCCGACGCTGCAATCCCCTTACACCATGCAGGGCGTCTTCAGCGTGGAAAAGCAGTTGCCGAAAGGTTTCACGGTTTTCTCCACCTTTATCACTCAGCGCACGCTGCACGCCTTGCGACTGCGCAACATTAACGCGCCGGTTCCCGGCTCAATTACGATTAGCAATCCCAGAGGCGACCGGCCGCTTGGCCCCATCGGCGACGTGTTGGAGTATGAATCCAACGGCACCGTCAACCAAAATCAATTGATCTTGGGCACGCGCGCACGCTTTAATCCGAAAGTTTCAGTGTTCGCCAACTATGTCCTTAATCGGGCGCGCGGCAATGCCGATGGCGGGTTCGGCCAATTCGGCGGCGGCGGCGGCGCCTCGGCGCCGGCCGACCCTACAATCTGGCTGCGGAGTACGGGCGCACTTCGTTCGATCAACGCCATCGCTTTTTCCTCTTCGGATCGTTTGTGATGCCCTGGAAAGTCCAGCTCAACCCGTTCATCATTATCGGTTCCGGCCAGCCTTACAATTACACCACCGGATTTGACAACAACCGCGATTCGGTTTTCACTGACCGTCCGGGCCTGGCCACCGATCCAAATAAACTGGGAGTCAAAGCGACGCGCTCCGGGTTGCTCCTGGACCCGAACCCTGAGCCTGGACAGGAAATCGTTCCGCGTAACTTCGGCGAGGGTCCCGGCTTTTTTGGAGTCAACCTTAACGTCAGCCGGACTTTCGGCTTTGGCTCAGCGAGCAATAACCCAGGGGCCCCTGGTGCTGGTGGCGGCGGCGGCGGCGGCGGGCGACGACCTCGCGGCGGCGGCGGTGGCCCGGGTGGGGGCGGCGCGGGCCGTTCGGCGGCGGGGGGCCGTCATCGGAGAGCCGCACAACTTGACGGTTTCCGTGCGCATCACGAATTTGCTTAATCACGCCAATTTAGCGGCGCCAATCGGGAACGTCACTTCGCCTCGCTTCGATCAATCGACCAGAACGCTCAGTGGTTTCGGCGGCGGCGGCGGCGGCTTTGGCGGCGGCGGCAACGCCGGGAATCGTCGAATCGAGTTACAAATGCGATTCAGTTTCTAAACTGCGATTCGGCTTCTAAAACGTCAGTAGGATATCAGCGGAAAGATTAGCCCGCGTGAGCGGGTGCGAGAGTGTAGCCCCAGGCGTCAGCCTGGGGGTCGCTCCGTAACATCCGTGAGCCTGCGTTGAGCAGGCGGCAGAGAGATGGGCATGGCAGGTCCGCGCCCGTCTCTGTCGCCTGCTCAACGCGCAGGCTAAAAAATCGGTTGTGACATATGCCGCCCCGCGCGGGGCCTCACTCTCGCGCCCGCTCACGCGGGGCGTTGCGTAGTGCTCTCGTTGACTCGCCTGATGTCGAACTGACGTTTCTAAACTCAAGTATATATTGCCAAGCAAAGGAAAAAGGCCCGACACGTGTCGGGCCTTTTTCCTTTTCGTCTGGCGCCTTTGCAACTCAAACGCTCAAAATCTCTTGTTCCTTAGTCTTCGCAAACTCGTCGATTTTCCCGATGAAACTGTTCGTCAATTTTTGAATCTCGTCAAGTCCGTCGCGCTCCGCATCCTCCGAAATATTTTTGTCTTTGAGAAGCTTCTTGAGGCGCTCGTTGGCGTCGCGGCGCACGTTGCGCACCGCCGTGCGGTGTTCCTCGGCGATGTCGCTTACCTGTTTCGCCAGTTGCCGCCGCCGCTCCTCTGTGAGTGGCGGAATCGGCACTCGCACCAGCTTGCCGTCGTTAACGGGATTAATCCCCAAGTCCGAGGCGCGGATGGCTTTTTCGATGGCGCCAGCCTGCGTTTGATCCCACGGCTGAACCGTCAGCAACTGAGGCTCGGCCACATGCACAGACGCCAATTGATTGAGCGGAGTCGGCGTTCCGTAATAATCAATCATCACTGAATCGAGCAGACTCACGGCCGCACGCCCCGTGCGAATAGTAGCCAGCTTCCTTCTCAAATCCTCCACCGCTCCGTCCATACGTGGACGAATCTCCTTGATCACATCTTTTTCAGTCATTTGTTGAATTCTTTTGTGAGAGGTGAGGCGTCGATCGCATTTCCTTCTCTCACCCCTCCATCTTAACTAAGGTTCCGATGCCCGCTTCGCCGGAGACGACGCGCGGGATGTTGCCGGGCGTGATCATGTTGAAGACAAGGATCGGCAGATCGTTGTCCATGCACAGCGAAATGGCCGACGAGTCCATCACGTTTAAGCGGCGCTCCAAGACTTCTTGGTACGTCACGGTGTCGAAGCGCACCGCCGTCGCGTCTTTCATCGGATCGGCGGTGTAGACGCCGTCGACCTTCGTCGCTTTTAAGATGATCTCGGCTTTGATTTCCAGAGCGCGCAGCGCGGCGGCCGTGTCGGTCGTAAAATAAGGATTGCCGGTGCCCGCCGCGAAGATGACTACGCGCCCCTTCTCCAG
>JBBJMB010000285.1:0-4774 GCA_037719755.1 Pyrinomonadaceae bacterium | reverse complement strand
TAAACCAAGCCGAGGGTTTCCTTAGCTTTGAACGCACCGCTCCGGCCACTAAAGAAGCCGAAGCGCTCGCGCAAAAAAGCCTGTGCGACAGTAATCGTCCTGAGCAAGAGGAGATCACCGCACACAGACCGACGAAGAACTACTCAAACTCATTTCTGTAGCGCTGACAAAACTAGAGTGGAATCAATTCTTTAAGGGACCACCTGGCTTGAAACGACGGCGCATACTAATGGAAAGGCCAAACAGTGTCAAGAAAAAAGTAAAGCATTAATAGCGTTCGTCAACGCTCATTGGTGTTTGCTTGGGACGCTTTCGGCGGCCGTGCAGCTGTTCGTAGTAGCTAAGGAAGGTAGTGGCGAGGATCGACGGCCGTGTCATTGAGGCGCACTTCGTAGTGCAGATGAGGCCCCGTCGAGCGGCCCGTCGACCCGACGTCGCCGATCTGTCGCCCGCGCCCGACGCGCTCGCCTGCGGTCACTCTGATTTTGGACAAGTGGGCGTAGCGCGTGCTGAGCCCGCCGCCATGCTCAACGATCACAACTGAGCCGTAGCCGCCCTGCGAACCGGCGAAAGAAACCTCGCCGTCGCCCGCAGCTGCCACCGGAGTGCCCCACGGCGCGACGATGTCTTGCCCGGAGTGAAACTCGGAAGTTCCTCCGCCGAAAGGATCGCGTCGTCCGCCGAACACATCGGAGATTTCTCCCTGCACGGGCCAAAACGAGGGCAGCGCCGCACGCTCGCGCAACGCGGCTTCGTAAAGGCTCAGTTCGCGCTCCAGTTGTCGCGCCGTTTGCTCGACGGCGTCGATTGTGGCGGCTTTGAGCGGCAAACGGGGGCCGCCCGCGCTGCGAGCTTCCGGGCCCACTTGCCGTTCGAGACCGGACATCTCAACCAATCGGCGCGAAGCATCCTCAACGGCGTCAACGCGGTTCTTGAGCGTGTCAAGTTGCCGGCGCTGTTGCTCGTTTTCTTCGCGCAAACGGTTGTTTTCGCGCGCCATGCGCAAGTGCCGCGCCTGCTGCGCCAGGCTGTAGACGCCGTACACGGCGGCGCTCAAAAGCATCACCATCAACGCGGCGAAGCACTTCAACAGTTTGGGGTGAATGGATATTCTGCGTACTCGTGAACGCGAAGTGGACGCGCCGGCAATGATGAACGCGTAGAAACGGTCGTCTTTAATCATCGAAAACGTTTCCTTCTTGGCGCGTTCGTACTTCGCAAAAGTAAAGCCGGTGAGGCCGGAACAGAACGCGCTGAAAGACACTCTTTGATGCCTGCTTTGCGGGCGACGAGTGCGAATCAAAATACTTCTGCGACCATCAGTCAAGCTGGCGCGGCAGAAATTGTTGCAATACGGAGCTGATGCCGAAAAAGCATCAAATCTCTGCAAAATCGCTCAAGTATTGCCGGATGCTGCCTACGAAGGGCCGCAACGCTAACACACGTTTTCGATGGTTTGCAACTGGGACGGCGGGGCGGCGGGCGCGGGGGAACCTCAGAATAAGAATAAAAGCCGAGAGCAACCGTCTTGAAACAATTGCCCCCGGCATAAATTTGTAATGGCTGACGACCTAAATTTCTTCGGCTTCGCGCCTTTTGCGCGCGCGATCGCGAAAAATTGAAAGCGCGATCATCAAGAAGATACCGACGAAGAAAATGACGATTCCGATTTTAATCGCGGCCAGCAGAAAGCCCACCAGCGAGATCAATTGACGGATCAGCGTCACCAGCAAAAGGAGCAGCGTGATGATGCCGCCCAGGCGCCCAGCAACTTTTAGCAAAGCCAACATACCTTTAACTCCGAACCGCAGCGGCTTTTGGGCCGCCCCAAGAATTACCAGGATTAAGAGATGCTCGCGTCTTCCGAGCTGTCACTATAGCAAAGAGGTAAGCCGTCACGCTATGCAAAAAAAGGGTCTCTCATGTTTTGAACGGAAGCTGCTCCACGGGCTGGGCTGCGGTTTCCGAATTGGCGAAGTCGGCCAGCCGCGCGCGCTCAGTGCCGAAATCAACTACGGACGGCGGCGGGCTGTGCCGGTCAAAGCGCTCAGGTCGAACGGAGCTTCTGGCCTGGCGCTGGCGCACTTCTTCGACGGCCATATATCCGCCGATCACAATCAGCGCGACGGGAAGAATCTCGCGCACGGGCAAATTAACATTAAAGACCGTATGTAGAAGAATCAACGAGCCGAGGGCGACAAGCACTGCGCCCCAAGCAAGAGGGTTGCCGTGCAGGCGCTCGGTGGTGATCGCGTCTTCTTCGGCTTTCGGCGTGAGGCCCGCGCGGAGCAATTGTGCGGTGCGATAGGCGTCGACGATGGCGAACATCCAAACGCCGAAAACGCCCCACATAAAAAACGGCGCGGCTTGGGACATCGCGCTCAACTGAAAGAGACTGGCAAAAAGGGCGAAATGGAAAATGGCCTTCGATATCTGTCCGTTGTAGGCTGCCCCCAGGCCGGGCACCAGAACCGAAAGCAAACCCGCCACCAGCGGAGAACTCTTCCGGCGAGATTGCTGAAGAGGGCCAAGCCGCTTTTGTTGCTGCAATGCTTCAACGCCGGAGACAATGCAATCCTGGCAAAACGGAAAACCGCGCACGCGATGGTCGCACGACTGGCACAACGCGCGCGCGCAGTGTGTGCATTTAACGGCCGCCGGATTAGTGGAATGATACGCGCAATACATCAGCTCTCTACTCTTGCTCCTTGAAGTCGCCGTCACAACCAAGCTTCAACTACTTTTGTTGTTCGGCCTGATCCTTTTGCTTATCTCCCAAATTCACCAAATCGCTTGCCAAATTCTTGAGCTCAGGCGGCAGCGCGGCCGTGGCGCCGCGCACGTAGTTCTCAGTCGCCATCCGAAGCCCCACGCGGTACATGCCGCCAATGCTGCCGTCGTCTGAAATGGTGGTTGTGCCCACCAGCACGGCTACCAAAAGCATCGTCGCCACAGTGGCGAGTTGCGGCGACACGAAACTATCAAGCCACATGCGCAACCTTTCCGCGACACGAGACCCGGCGGTGGCTCGCAGTTCTCGCGCATTGATTGTTCCAAGCGTGGCTTGCAGGATGCGAGCTTGCAGTTCGATGGGCAGCGGGCGTTCCTCTTTGATGTATGAGTAGCAGGCGCCAATTGAGCGCACCACTTGGCCTGGCAAATCCGTGCAATCGCCGCACAGTACGGCGTGTCGTTCCCAGCGATGATAAAGAGAGGCGGAGAGAAAACCGTCGAGGTAGTCAGTCAGATGCTCTTCAAACTCTTGACACGTCATCGCCAAGCCCGGCGTTGTGGTTTGTAGAATGCGCGCTTCGAGAGTGGCCGGGGTGGGCGGGTGGGTAATCGTGCGGCAGGCGTTAACGGATGATTTCACGGCGCCCAGAAGCTCATGACAAACCGGGCAGCGCAGCGCATGCTCGCCGAAGCAGCGATGGGCATCGCCTTCAAGCGTGTTGTCCAGGTAATCGGTCAAACGATCTTCAAACTCGGCACAAAGCATTGCTGTTTTTACATCCCCTTCGTAATTTCTCTTCGCTTGCCCCCACAGGACGAGATTAAACATCGCTCATTGCAGTGACGCGCATCCGGCGGAGCACTTTAGCCAGCTCGATGCGGCCGCGATTGATACGCGATTTGACGGTACCTTCAGGAATTCGCAAAAGATCCACGATTTCTTGATAGCTTAGTTCTTCGATGTCGCGCAAAATTACGCAAGTGCGCAGATCCGGCGGCAATTTGTCGATGCCGGCCTGCACCTGCTCGCCTAATTCACGCCGCTCAATTGCTTTTTGCGGCGAAACGCCGGCCGCGCGCAAATGAAAAGTGTGATCCTCCAGGTCGTCTGCGGCCGTGTCTTGCGGCGTGCGTTGCCGGCGCCGGTAATCGTCAATAATTAAATTACGAGCGAGCCGCATGAACCAGTTTTGCAAGTCGCCCTGCTTCGGGTCGTATTGATCAAGCGAGCGGTAAACGCGCACAAAAACTTCTTGCGTGAGATCCTCAGCGGCGTCTGCGCGTGAAGTGAAACGATAAGCGAGATTGTAAATACGGCGCGAATAGGCCGAAACAATTTCTTCCCAGGCCGCACCATCCCCGGCGCAACATCTCCTGACCAGCTCGGCTCCGTTGCTTGTGCTCACCAAAGCTTTGACAGCCCCCACCTTTTGTCTCTCCGTTTCCGCGGCGCGCGCACTGTTTCTCGAAACCTGATCGAACCGTATGGTGGAAAACCTTTGTGCCGAAACTGCGTTACGACGGGCTGAGTGACAAAGTTTCACGCGAGACGTGCCGTAGAGCCGCCCCCGAGCGCTTCTTTCGCGGACAACCTCTTAAGAATCGTGCGGATCAAGTGCGATCCTTGGACGCGCGCCGCAGCTTTTTTCACCGACAAAGTCATCAGGAAATCTTCCAAGACGCTTGCCCAACTCCTGCGCTTTATTGTAGGCTCCTCCAGCCACACTATATGTTGTGGTATCTCGCCGTGAGCGGTCAAGTCCTGTCAGCGATTTGGTACAGGTGAAGAGCCCCAGCCGCGGGTCCCGAATGTGATTCGAGCAAGCTGCTGTGCCAAAATATTTAAAATTTCTAATTTTACTGCTGCTCGCCGGATTCATCTTGTGGTGGTTCGGGCGCGGTCTGGATTGGGCGGCCGTCAAGGGCGCGATTGCCCGCGCCAACGGGTGGTTGATTTTGGCCGCTGTGGCGCTCATCTGCCTTTCCTATCTGGCGCGCGCGCTGCGCTCAGGCGGATTCGACGACGTGCGCGCCTTGGGTG
>JBBJMB010000284.1:0-4792 GCA_037719755.1 Pyrinomonadaceae bacterium | reverse complement strand
TCAGTGTGACTGCGCCTTGCCCCTCGCGAACAATTTCGACCTGGTACACTTGATTCACCTTCATTTCCGCCAGCGCGTAAGTGTAATCGTACACGTTTCGCACCGCGCGGCCGGCCAATTTGATGATGCGGTCGCCGGGGCGAAGTTTGGCGCGCGACGCCGGTGAATCCTCGCGCACGCCGTCGATCTTCACGCCATCGCTTGAATCGGCATAGCTGGGGATCGTTCCCAAATAAACGCGGAAGCCCATTGAGCGCCCTTGCCCCGCCGGGCTGCGCGCCGTGATGTATGTGGGTCTTTTTTCGCTGGCGTCAGCGAGCCGAACGATATCGTAGACCAGCGCGGCGACGCGCTGTTGGCCGGCGTAGTTCATTTTCTCCGCCGTGTCGCTTGGCTTGTGATAGTCCTCATGGGTGCCCGTCCAAAAGAAGAGCACCGGAATTTGTTTGGCGTAAAAAGATGAGTGATCGCTCGGCCCGAATCCGTCTTCATTGAGCGTGAGCGTGAATCGCGGCGCGGACAGGGCGGCATCCGGCGTTGAGGGCGCGGCCGCATTAATCCACGTGCGCCACTGCTCGGATGTCCCAACTCCTCCGATTGACATTCGATCTTCCTTTAATCTCCCGACCATATCCATGTTGATCATCGCGATTGTCTGCGCGAGAGGAACGACCGGATGATTGACGTAGTGGTTCGAGCCGAGCAGTCCTTCCTCCTCGCCGCTAAAGGCCGCAAAGAGGATGGTGCGGCGCGGGCGCACGGGCGCCGCAGAAAGCGTTCTCGCCAATTCAAGCAGCGCCGCTGTGCCCGAAGCGTTATCATCCGCGCCGTGATGCACTTCGCCCTCGCGTGCGGCCAAGCTGCCGCTTCCGCCGTAGCCCAAATGGTCATAGTGAGCCCCGATCACAATCGCTTCATTGCGCAGCTTTTCATCGGAGCCGGGGAGCACACCGATGACGTTTGCGGCGGGACGCTTGACGCGCGCAATCTCCGTCTGAATCTTAAGAAAGACCGAGCTGAGCGGCGCGCTCAAATTCACGCGCACCGCGGCGGGCGAAACGGGTGCGCTGGCGGAAGCCGTCGTCTTTGAGCTGCGGGTTAATGCGCGCTCGATTTCATCGAGCGGGCGAGCGATACCGCCCGCTTCCAAAATGCGGCGGGCGACGGTGCGCGAGATCACCACGACGGGAAGACCGGCGTCTCCTTCCGTGTAATCGTTGCCGACACGCGCGAGGCGATCTTCTTTGAAATCCGCTTCGCGCGCGATAATGATGAGCGCGCGTGCTCCGCGATCACGCGCGGCCGTCGCTTTCCATCTTAATTCTCCGTAGCGCGCAAACTCGCCGTGCGGGCTTTCGCCGTCCGGTGTGCCCGCGAAAGCGATGACGATGCGGCCGGCCACATCAACGCCCGCATAGTCGTCGTGATTCAAAGCGGAGGCCACAATACCGAAGCCGACGAATGCGGCCGGAAGCTCATCGAGACGCGCCGCAGCGGAAAATCCGAGCGGCGTCCAATCCTCGCCAAGTCGCAGATCAAGGCTCGCAACGCTCGCCGGTGCATTGTCCGCACGCGCGCGAAACATCATGGCATTGTTTTTTCCGAGCTCGACTTGAGCGATAAAGGGAAACGGCTGCAGATAAGCTGTGGCCTTTGCGTGGGGCGCCCGAGCGCTTTGAGGAACTTGCGCGGCGGGCGGCTGCGGCCGTAGCGCATAAACTCGGAGGCGATGTATTCGGCCGCCGCATCCGCTCCGGCGGTGCCGGTTCTTCTTCCTTCGAGTTGAGTTGAGGAAAGATAATTCACGTGAGCGCGCAGGCGCTCAACTGACGGCGCGGCTTGCTGCTCTGACGGCGCGGCTTTTTGTTGAGCCAGTGCGCCCGGCGATTTTCGCGCGCGCGCGAGCGCGAGACGAAGAAATTGATCACGCATAGAAAATACAAACGGCCGTCAGCCGCTTTTGGCTTTCACTCGACCCAGTCGGCGATAAAGACGTTGGTTTCGCCGCGCGCTTTGGCGCTCCGGTTGGAGGCAAAGGCGAGCTTTTTCCCGTCGGGCGATAACATCGGAAAGCCGTCAAAGGTGTCGTTGTAAGTCACCCGCTCAAGGCCTGTGCCGTCGGTGTTAATTGTGTAGAGATCGAAGTTGCGGCCCTTCGGGTCGTGCTTGTTTGAGGAGAAGATGATGCGCTTGCCGTCGGGGAAAAGAAACGGCGCGAAGCTGGCGGCCCCGAGTTTGGTCACCTGACGCTTGTTGGTTCCGTCGGCGTTCATCATCCAGATCTCGAACACTGTGGGCTCGATCACGTTTTCGGCCAACTTCTGTTTGTAGCGCGCCACCTGTTCGGGCGTCTGAGGGTGAAAGGCTCGGTAAACGATTTGCTTGCCGTCCGGCGAAAAGAAAGCGCCGCCGTCGTAGCCGAGCTCACTGGTCACTCGCCGCACGTTTTTGCCGTTTGCGTCCATCGCGTAAAGATCCAGGTCGCCGTCGCGCATCGACGTGAAAATAATCTTGCGTCCGTCGGTTGAGATCGTCGCCTCGGCGTCGTAGCCGGCGGTCTTCGTTAATTGCTTGACGCTTGAGCCGTCGGGCCGCGCGGTGAAGATGTCGTACGAGGAATAGATCGGCCAGACGTAACCGCGCGAGAAATCAGGCGCCGGCGGGCATTCCTTTGAGCCGAGATGCGTGGAGGCGTAAAGCACGCGTTGCTGATCCGGAAAAATGTATGAGCAAGTGGTGCGGCCCTGCCCGTTCGAGATCATCCGCAGATTCGTGCCGTCGGCGCGCATCATGTAAATCTGATCGCAACTTTTTCCGTCGCGCTTCGATTGAAAAATCAATTCTTGGCCGTCGCCGGAAAAGTAGGCCTCCGCATTCTCACCGCCGAAAGTAAGCTGCTTGACGTTGCGCAGATGCTTCTCCGGGGTAATCAAGCACACCTCTTCCTGCTCGGCAGGCTTCTTCGCCTCTTGAGCGTAAACAAGGGCCGTGAGCAAACCAAAAAGAATAATAAGTTGAGTCTTCATAGCTTTCGTACCTCCTCTGTGTCTCTCTGTGTCTTCTCTCTGTGTCTTCTCTCTGTGTTTAAGTAAGCATACCTAAACACAGAGAAACACCACAGAGAAGACACAAGAGAACTACAGGAGTGTTAACCGTTCTTTCTCTCGAACTCTTTCATCAACGAAACCAACGCTTCGACGCCGTCGCGCGGAAAGGCGTTGTAGATTGAGGCCCGCAGGCCGCCGACCGAGCGATGGCCTTTGAGCCCATCGAGATTTGCGGCGGTGGCTTCCTTCACAAACTGCTTTTCTAATTCCTCGGAAGGCAGCCGGAACGTCACGTTCATCATCGAGCGCGACTCGGGCGACGCGTGGCCGCGATAAAACTCTGTCGCATCAATCGCGTCGTAAATCATCTGCGCCTTCGCTTCGTTTTCGCGTCCCATCGCGGAGAGGCCGCCTTTCTCGAGCAGCCACTTGCAGACCAAATTGACGATGTAAATGCCGAACGTATTCGGCGTGTTGTAAAGCGACTTGTTTTCGACGTGAATGCGGTAGTCGAGCATCGTGTGAAGATTCTCAGGGATGCGGCCCAACAAATCTTCGCGCACGATCACCAGCGTTACGCCCGCCGGCCCCATGTTCTTTTGCGCGCCGGCGTAGATAAGTCCGTACTTTTCCATCGCCAAAGGGTGAGAAAGGATGTCGGACGAAGCGTCGGCGATGATCGGCACTCCGTTTGTCTCAACTTCTTGTTTCCACTCCACGCCCTCAATCGTTTCGTTGGTGGTGACGTGAACATAAGCGGCGTGCGGATCGAGCTTAATTTCTTCGGGCTCGGGCACGCGGGTAAAGCCGCCGTCGGCGGTGGTGGCGGCGACGTTAACGCGGCCGACGCGCTTCGCTTCTTTAACGGCCTTTTTGCCCCAGCTTCCGGTCACGATGTAGTCGGCGCTTCCGTCCGACGGCAGGAAGTTCATCGGCACCATCGAAAATTGAAGACTGGCGCCGCCTTGCAGGAAAAGCACGCGGTAATTATCGCCGAGACCCAGCAGCTCGCGGATCCTTGATTCGGCCTGCGCGATGATTTCGTCAAAGCTTTTCGAGCGGTGGCTGATCTCAAGCACAGACATCCCGACGCCGGGCAAGCTCAACAGGTCGCGTTGCGCTTCTTCCAAAACAGGCACCGGCAAGACGGCCGGCCCAGCACTGAAATTATAAATCCGATCAATCATTAATCAATCTCCTCATAAGAGGTGGAGGTTAGTAAAAGCAATTGCCTAACCTCTCCCTTCTGTTTTTTTCGCATAAGAATTCATCGCTTTGGCGGCCGCGCGCAGCACCAGTGAGCGCGGCACGAATCTTCCAAGCCTGGTGACGAGAACGTTGGACCAGCCGGAAACGACGCTGCTTTTGCCGGCCTTGAGGCCTGTGAGCGCCGCCTCCACCACTTGCTCCGGCGTTTGTACGATGCGCAACGGAGGGCGCTCGCCGTTTTGGGCGGCGGCGAAGAAGTTGGTGTCGGTCGTTCCCGGACAAAGCGCCATCACCACCACGCCGTGGTGGCGGTTCTCCTCCCAGAGCGCCTCGGAAAAAGAAAGCACAAAAGCTTTCGTTGCGGCGTACGTGGTCATGTACGGCACGGGTTGAAAACCGGCGACCGAGGCCACGTTGATAATCGCTCCGCGCCCCCGCGCGCGCATCGGGGCCAGATAAAGATGCGTGAGCGCAACGAGCGCCGTGACGTTTAAGTCGATCATGTTCAACTCGCGCTTAAAATCGAGCGCAGTGAA
>JBBJMB010000283.1:0-4800 GCA_037719755.1 Pyrinomonadaceae bacterium | reverse complement strand
ATAGGTCCCGCTGGGACCGGAAAAACTTATTTGGGAGTGGCGATGGCGGTGCAGGCTCTGATGCAGAAGCAGGTGAGCCGCATCGTGCTCGCGCGGCCGGCGGTTGAGGCCGGCGAAAAGCTCGGCTTTTTGCCCGGCGATTTGCAGGACAAAGTCGATCCGTACTTGCGGCCTCTGTATGACGCGCTGTTCGATTTGATCGAAGGCGAGCGGGTCACCAAGATGTTGGAGAAGCGCGTCATCGAAGTCGCGCCGCTGGCATTCATGAGGGGCCGCGCGCAACCTTTAGACAGCCGCCTTTTGACTCCGATTGGTTGGCGGATGATGAAGGACATAACGGTCGGAGATACGGTCATCGGTTCAAACGGGAAACCGATTCGAGTTTTGGGTGTGTTTCCGCAGGGCGAAAAGCTTGTTTACCGCGTCACGATGACTGACGGTTCGAGCACTTTAGCGTGCGCCGAGCATCTCTGGGCAGTCCGCACGATGGAAGATAAACGGCGGTAAGCCGCCGAGGTGCTGGAAACCGTGAGGTGCTTGGCAACTTCAAACGCAATCATCAGTATCGCTATGAATTGCCTTTGCTTTCTGCGCCCGTTGATTGGGCTTACCGTGAAGTTTCGCTCGACCCATATTCACTTGGTTTGCTGCTCGGTGACGGCTGTTTGACGGGCAAGACTTCACCAGCTTTTGCGACTTGCGATGTCGGGTTGGTTTCATCTTTAGAGTATGCGTTGGCCGACATGAATTTGTCTGTCCGGCGCAAATCCGCAGTTGATTACACCATTACCAACCGGGCGGCGGGCCGCGGCGGGCTCATCGTTCGTAACCCGCTCACCCAAGCGTTGCGCGAACTTAAGCTGAGCGGAACGTATTCGGCGACCAAGTTTGTTCCCGAAAGTTATCTTTACAATAACGCGAAAGTCCGTCTGGCCGTTCTGCAAGGTTTGTTGGATACGGACGGCGGCCCTGTTGGGCAGAAAGACCGGACTTGCCATATTCAATATGCGACGACCTCCGAGCGGCTCAAAGACGATGTTGTCTTTCTGGTGCGTTCGCTTGGCGGCGTGGCGTATTGGCGCGTACGCAAAGCGGAAGGACGCAAACCCGGCTTCGCCAACGGCAGAGCGGTCTCTTACCGAAACGACGCGTTTGTCATAGACATCCGGTTACCCGAGGCGCTTGAACCGTTTCGTCTCAAACGCAAGGCCGACTTGTACCGGCAGCATGGCTGCGGCCGCCCCGTGCGTTTCATTAAGCACATCGAACGTGTTGGCGTACAAGAAACGCAGTGCATCAGCGTCGCCGCGCATGACTCTCTTTATGTGACCGACGATTTTATTCTGACGCATAATACGCTCTCAGATGCCTTTGTGATTCTCGATGAGGCGCAGAACACCACCAGCGAGCAGATGAAAATGTTTCTCACGCGCATCGGCTTCGGCTCAAAGGCGGTCGTCACCGGCGATGTGACGCAAATCGATTTGCCGGCGGGAAAGCGCAGCGGTCTGGTTGAGGCCGAGCGTGTGCTCGCCGGCGTAGAGGGCATCGAATTCGTTTACTTCTCGGACAAAGATGTCGTGCGCCACCGCCTGGTGCAATTAATTATCAGGGCCTACGAACAGCACTCAAACAAGAACGCCATTTAAGGAAGCGACGAGCGGAGAATCCGAATTCGTTCGCTTTGGTTGATCGCGTTATGATTGAGGTGGTGAATCGTGGCGCCGGCACGTGATCGACCAAGCGCACTGGGTTGCTTTTTGTGAGCGGGCGCTGGCGGCGATTGCATCGCCGGACGGCGGGGCCGGCGTTACGGTGGCTTTTCTTTCCGACCGCGCGATGCGCGAATTGAACCAACGGTTTCGCGGGCGTCGCGAAACAACTGATGTGCTCTCGTTTCCGGAAGAGCAACATCCTTTTGAACAAGCGACGGAGGAAGGCCGTCGCTTAGGCGACGTAATCATCTCAGTTGAAAGGGCCGCCGCGCAGGCAATCGAGCACGGACTGACTTTGCACGACGAACTGGCGCAATTAATCCTTCACGGGCTGCTTCATTTGCATGGTTACGACCACGCAGCCGACCACGGCGAGATGAACCGGATGGAGCTCAAATTGCGGCGCCGTTTAAGGATATGATGCTTGTCAGTTGTGAAAGCTCGAACGTTTCACGATTGACGAATCACTGCTATGGAAATTGAAATAGGGCTCGCGTGCCTGCTTCTCATCACGTTATCTTTTCTGGCGACGGTTGACATCGCCTTTAGCCAGCTGAGCGATGTCGGCCTGCGGCGATTGATCGGAGAAGCATCTGATCGGCCCAACCAAAGCATCACCGCTTACCTGACGGAGATTCTTGAAGATAGGCCCCGCTTTCGCTTCACCATTTCGGCCGTCATTCAAGTGCTGCTCGTCGCCGTCTCGGTTTTGGTGGCGTCGGTGTGTTTGCGCTGGTTCGCCGGCACTCTATTGGTACTGGCTTCGTTTCTGATCGGCGTGGCTCTCGCCGGCCTTTTTCGTCAAGTTATTCCGCGATTAATTGCGCTTCACAATCCTGAGCGCACGCTGCTCACGCTGCTCCCGGTTTTCCGGCCGTTGCACAAAGTCTTTTCTTTGGTTATTCCCGCTTGGCGCCGTCGGCCCGAACGCGCGCGCCGCGGCGACCGCCCGTCGCCGGTCGAGAACGGCGAAACCGCGGTTGACGAAGATGCGGGCGGCGGCGGCGACGATTTACAAGCCCTCATCGACGTGGGCGAAAAGGAAGGCATACTTGAGGAAGAAGAAGGCGAGCTGATCCACTCGATCATAGAGTTTGGCGACACGCGCGTGATGGAAGTGATGACGCCGCGCACCGAGATTGTGGCGCTGCCGGTGACGGCCACGGTGCGTGAGGCGCGCGATTTGATCATCGAGTCGAAGTACTCACGCTTGCCCGTTTACGACGAGCAAATCGAAAACGTCGAGGGCATCATTTATGTGCGCGACTTGCTGCAATACTGGACTGAGGCGAAAGAAGATGCGGCGATCTCTTCCCTGCTGCGCCCGGCTTTTTTCGTTCCCGAAACAAAGTCGGTCGCGGAGTTGCTTGAGGAAATGCAAAAGGCGCATGTGCAGCTCGCGCTGGTGATCGACGAATACGGCGGCTTGGCCGGCTTGGTCACCGTTGAAGATATTCTCGAAGAGATTGTCGGAGAGATCGAAGACGAAGACACCGAGACCGACGAAATTCTTGAGATCATTGAGGGCACGGACGGCTATTACGACGTGCTCGGCTCGACGGAGATCGGAAAGATTGAGCGGCTCTTTGACCTTGAGATCGAAGAAGACGACTTTACCACCATCGCCGGATTGGTTATCAACGAGCTCGGGCGCGTGCCGCATGCGGGCTCGCACGTCAGGCTCAACAAGCTGGATGTTGAAGTAATTGAAGCCGACGAACGGCGCATCAATCGCCTCCGGCTGCGTCGCGTGACCGAGGAAGCGGTCGATGACGAGCAGCAACAACAACAGGCGGCGAACGGCCGGAACGGCGCGGCGAAAATTCACCGCACCGAGTAGCATGTTTCTTTACTTGTCGGATAAACGGAAAGCATGGCGAAGAAGAAGAGTAAATTTTTAAGCGGGCGCGCAATTGACCCGCTGCCGATTACCGGCGACGTCTCGCTGGCGGATCTGGTCGACGGCGCATTTCTCGCGTACAACGCCGCGCGGTTGCGCGAGGCTTGCCAATTGTTCACCGCCAAAATGCTGGAGCCGGATGTGACGGTGGGTGTTTCCCTGACCGGAGCCCTGACTCCCGCCGGCTTAGGGATCTCGGCGCTGATTCCGCTCATACGCGCCGGCTTTATCGACTGGATCATCTCGACCGGCGCCAACCTTTACCACGACGCACACTTCGGCATAGGGCTCTCGCTGCATCAAGGCAGCGCCTCCATCTCCGACATCGTGCTGCGCGAGGAAGAAGTTGTGCGCATCTACGATATCTTCTTCGACTACTCTGTGCTGCTTGATACGGACGCGTTTTTCCGGCGCATCATCGAAGGCGATGATTTTCAGAAGACTATGTCTTCGGCCGAGTTTCACTATTTGTGCGGGCGTTATGTGCGCGAGCGTGAGCGCCAACTCGGCCTCGAAAACAAATCGCTGCTGGCCACCGCCTACGAGTACGGCGTGCCGATTTACACTCGTCGCCGGGCGATTCTTCAATCGGCATGAACGTCGCAGCGAAGGCGCTGCAGGGCAACCGGTTGGCCTTCGATCCTTCGCTTGACGTGAACGAAACGGCGGCGCTGGTGCTGGCCGCCAAGCGCGGCGCGATTCACGGGCGCGGCGACCGCGGGCGCAAGCACGGCGGACGCTCGGCCGTCTTTATTCTCGGCGGCGGCTCTCCGAAAAACTTTATGCTGCAAACCGAGCCGCAGATTCAAGAAGTGCTCGGCATAGACGAACGCGGCCACGATTACTTCCTGCAGGTCACGGACGCTCGTCCGGACACCGGCGGACTTTCCGGCGCAACTCCGGGCGAGGCGGTGTCCTGGGGCAAAGTTGATCCGGAGCGCTTGCCGGACGCGGTCGTGTGCTACGTCGACTCCACCGTAGCGCTTCCCATCATCACGGCCTACGCCCTTGCGCGCCACGCTCCGCGCGAGCCGAAGCGTCTCTACGACCGCCGCGACGAATTCATGCAGATCCTCACCTCCGAATACCGGAAATCGAAGAGGAAGTGACAAGTGACTTTCTGAAGTGACAAGTGACAAGTGACAAGTGACAAGGAAGATCGGGGGTTTTTGTTTTCCCTTGTGA
>JBBJMB010000044.1:0-16764 GCA_037719755.1 Pyrinomonadaceae bacterium | reverse complement strand
CGTTCATCGTTCCAAAGCTATGGTTTTCACGCGATTGAAGTGGCCGGAGATGCGGCCGGTGGCGCTGGAATTGATTGCGCGCATGCACCGGGGGCACGAGAGCGGGGAGTTTTCCATTCCGGTGGTGGATTTTATCGGTATCTTTGCGCCGGATGCGCCGGCCGCGGAATTGGCGAAGGTGGCCGGGCGGGGCGATCTTCGGTTTACGGCGGTGGATTCGCGGGGCGGGACTTTTTCGATTGCGGGGGGCGAGCGGGCGCTCTTCGATTTGCGGCGTGAGGGACTGGTGCTGCGCGTCCCCGCGTTAATGAGCGGAAGGTACGAGCTGCGACCCCGTGCTTTTACCGTTTATTTCAATCGGGGCGAAGAGCTGGAGGGTTGCAAAAGAATTGTGTTGCTGGTTTGCAACAGAGTAAATAGCGTAGACGTTTCGGGCGAGCGTGTGGATGTGCGTTTGCCGGGAAAGATCTTCGACCTGTGCGTCGAGTTTTGATAATACTTTGATCTCAACTTCGCGGTTCACACGCTCAAGGGCTTGGCCGGCGCTGCGCAGAAACGTTTGCATCATGCTGGTGACGCGCTTCTGCATTTCGCTGCTCAATCTGCTTTCGCCGATGAATCCGGCCAGCGTGTGCAGCTCTTTCGCTTGTTCTCTACGCAACTCGACGCGCTGCGCGATGCGCACCAGCGTGCGTCTCCCCGCATCTTCAAAGGCCGCGGCGTACTTGAGCAAGTTTTTACGCTCGTCAATCGCCGGCCCCCACTCGATGCGTTGCGCCCCATCGTCGGTTTGGCGCACCGCAAATAATTGATTGATGCCTCCGATCACCGGCACTTCGGCCCGGATCTGCCAGCGCATCACGCCGCCCGGCTCGCCGTTCACCTTCTCCAATCCAGGCATCAAACCGACGAAGTTCAACGGATTGGCGAAGAAATTTCGCACTCGTTCTAAATTCGCCGCCACCTCAAGCTCGCCCACAAACTCGGCCCTGATACGAAACATACTTATAAAATCCTCGCCCTCTGCGTTTCTTTGCGTCTTTTCTTTGTGTTTCTTTGCGTTTAAGTTGTATTCACTTAAACGCAAAGAAACACAAAGAAAAGACGCAAAGAAAGACTTTGTCAGAAGACAGGCTGGAAAAGAATCGAGTTGAAGAAAAGTCGCGTCGTTGAGCGCCAAATGCGCTCGACGACGCGCTCCATCTGGGAGTAATTCGTGTGAAACTCGCCCACCTCGAAGCGCAAAATGCTTTGCGGCCGCGGCACGTTTTCGCGATAGGGACCGCGCGTGTAAAAATCAAACGCCGGTTCTTCAAGGCCCTGTTGACGGCCGTGCGTGTGTGTTAAAAAAAGCAGTAAAAGTAAAAGCGTCCATGCCGTTTTCTTCATTAAAGAGGTAAGCTTTCTTTTTCGCGTGCGTGTAAGGTGAGAAATCACTGTCGCGATATTACCTTGCCGCGCCACATTACTTCAAATATGGCTTCGGAAGCAGTGCTTTGAGAGGGTGTTTGGGAATCACCTCTGCCCTGAAAGGGCAGAATCTAATAGCCGGTGGCAGCGCCACCGGTCGCACAAACGGTTAAGATTCCGACCCTGAAGGGGTCGCATTCAGACTGTGACCCCTTCAGGGCAATGGCCTGAAGTGAACGTGAATGATGTCCGACAATCTTGCGGATTGTCGCTTGGCTCTGAATGAAATCAAGCTTCCAGGCTTGGTATGACATCGACCATCTAAAGATTGTCGGACATTGTGGCCACATCGCTTGATGATGATCTGGGCCTCCAGAATTACCATCAAGCGGCTTTCGCTTAACTTAATGCCCATTGCCCTTTCAGGGTCAGAAGGATCATCGCAGGTGAACGTGGGCGCATGCCCACGGCTCTTGACTTGATCCCCTTCGGGGATATTTCCTGTCAACGCGCTCGCAAAGTTTATTGACGCTGAATTAAGCGGCTTTTCAACGCGGAGATAACAGAAGTCCGATGACAATTATGACAGAGACACCTTGCCCGAAGTGCGCCTCCGATCAACTCAGATCGTGGCGCGAGCTGGATGAAGATCAACAGGAAGTGGTGCGGAGACTTCCGGCCACGGCACACTTTACCATTGCCGAGCGAGTCGCACGGCACCGGTGGTGCACGGTGTGCTGGCATGAGCAGACCGGCGCGGCCGCCCTGTACGAAGCCTGAAAGCGTCCCGCAAGCTTTACGAGACGATGCGTTCGTAAGCGACGCGAATTTCGCGCATCCGTGCG
Organism: Pyrinomonadaceae bacterium; assembly: GCA_037719755.1. Lineage (GTDB taxonomy): Bacteria > Acidobacteriota > Blastocatellia > Pyrinomonadales > Pyrinomonadaceae > JBBJMB01. The sequence continues at coordinate 14,509 of JBBJMB010000044.1, read as the reverse complement.
ACGAGCGTTTCGGTGAGCGTGATCGACGAGTCGAACCCGACGCGGCGCGCGATGTCGCGCATCGCCGGATGATCTAAGCTTTGCAGCCGCGTTGAACGCCCGACGATTAAACGCACGTAGTGGTCAACGGTTCTCAGTAACGCGTAGCCTTCTTTGAGCGCGGTGTAATCGCTTTCGGTCAAAGATCCTTCGCCGCGCAAACGCTCAATAGTCGATTTCGTCGAGCGATCAGCATCCCGGTCAGGAATGTTGTCTCTCAGTTGCAGAAATCTCACCGCGAAATACACATCGAGCATGCCGCCCGCTCCGTACTTGATGTCGATCGCTTGTCCGCCGCCGCGCCGTCGCTCGTGCTCCAAGCGCTCGCGTACGCGACGCGTTTCGCCAAGCAGTTGCTCGGCCGTGGCCTCTTTGCTTGCCTTGCGGTGGATGATGGCGCGAGCCTTTTCTTCGACGCTCCGGCCCAGTGCGACATCTCCGCCGACGGCGCGCAGTTTGACGTAGGCGAGCCACTCCCAAATGGCGGTTCGATCTTCAGCGTAATTTAAAAACGCGCGCGCGGGAACGGCGAGGGCGCCGTTTTTGCCGTCGGGCCGCAACCGCAAGTCAACTCGGTAAAGTTGCCCTTCGCGCGTCATGCTGGACAGAGCGGACACAAACAGCTCGGTCGAGCGGGCCATTAATTCTTCGCGGCTCGGTGTGCCGCCGGGCAGTGCGCGCTCGTCGTCATAAATCAAAATCAGATCCAGGTCTGATCCGTAATCCAGGCCGCAGCCGCTTAACCTGCCGAGCCCGAGCACGGCGAGGTGCGGCGCGCCGGCCGTGACGCGCTCGCCGAAATTACGCGCCAATTGACGCTGCGCAATGAGGCAGGCGACGCTGATGCTCGCCACAGCCAGCACGCTCTGCCGCGCGTTCGAGTCGTAAATGGAGATCACGTTCGCCGCGTCGCGCGCCGCCGTTTCGATCAGCAGTTTCGCCCATGCGCGCCGCAACGCCGCCATCTCCGCTCCGAAGCCGTCTTCGCGCAGCACGGCTTCGCGCATGATGCTTTCGTAGTCCGTGTGCGGCGTGTGCGGCGTGTGCGGCAACGGCAGCGCTTCAATCAGCGACGGATTGCTGACCATCACTTCCGTGAAATACTCTGACGTTCCGCACAGCTCGATGAGCGCTATTAATTGTTCGCCAGTCGGCGACGGCGGCGCCTGTAGTTTGGCCAGTGAGAACGCGATCCGCTCGGCGCCGCCCAGCGCGCGCTGAGGATTAAGAGATCGATTGACAGCCGCTCGCAGTTGCTTTGAGAAAGAGGCGTTCTCCGCCATCTCGCTGCCGCCGGCGCGCGCCAGATGTTTTGAGAAGATGGCCGAGATATTTTCAAACGTCGCTGTCGCAGCGTCTTCCGAAACTGGTGAAACGATTTCATCCGGCGCTTGAGCGGCGACAGCTTCGGCGGCAACAAATGAGCGCGGCGTGGGCGCGGACGCGTGGCGAGCGGCGATCTCGTTTTCTTTGACTTCGCCGAACACGCGGCCAAACGTCGCATGCACGCTTTCCGTGTGCGCCTCCAGCGCGCGGTCGAAGGCCATCAGAGCCGCGGAGCCGGAAAAGTGCATCCGGCGCGCGATTAACGCGCGACGCCGCAGCTCATCGGGCAACGCGTGCGTCTGCAGTCCTTGATCCATTTGCAAGCGGTGCTCAAGCTTGCGCAAAAAAGCGTAGGCCTCTGAGAGATTGGTGTATTCGCGCTCGCTGATAATGGAGCGGTCGGAGAGACGGCCCAGACTGATCAACGTGTGCGGCGCTTGCAGCCAAACGTCCGCGCCGCCGTAAGCAAGTTGCAAGGCTTGCGCGATAAACTCTATTTCGCGAATGCCGCCGCGCCCGAGCTTCACATTGAAGCCGTGGCTTTGCGCGTGGTGTCGGTCGATTTTGCGTTTCGCGAGCCGCACGTGCGCCAGCGCGCGCCCGATTGTTTCGTCGCGGCGGTAAACGCGGTCGCGCAGCGCCTCGGCGAAGCGCGCGTAAATGGCCGCCGACCCGGCCGAGGCGCGCGCGCGGATCAGAGTTTGCAGTTCCCACGGGTGCGCCGTTTCGCGGTAATAACGCACGGCCTCCGCAAGCGAGCAGGCCAGCGCGCCGTCGCGCCCCTGCGGGCGCAAAAGCCAGTCTACGCGGTAAGCGGCGGCTTCGCCCCCGGATTGCCCGACGATGCGCGAAAGCAGAGCCGCCAGCTTCACAAAGTATTCGCGGTTGGTGAGGGATTCGCGGGTGCCTGTGCCGGTGGTGGCGCCGTCTTCGGAAAAGAGAAACTGAATATCTATGTCCGAAGCGTAGTTGAGCTCGTACGACCCGAGCTTGCCGAGACCCATCACGCAGATCCGGGCGGCATGCGTGCGGCCCCGCTCGCCGATGCCGAGCGGCGGCCCATACAGATTGTTCATCTCTTGGCTGGCGATTCCGAGCCCGTAGTCCAGCACCGCGTCGGCGAGATTCGAGAGTTCTTCGGTGATTTCGACCACCGTCGCGGTACCGCGTATGTCTTTGAGGTAAATGCGCAGCAGATCGCGCCGGCGAAAGCGCGCCAGCAGCGTTTGCGGATCAAGCTGCGAGTTGGTGAGCGCGAAGCGGGCCAGCGATTCCATCAATTCGTCGTGCGTGCGCACGCGCGTTTCCACGCGTTCGCGCGCCAGCCACGGAAGGTAAGCCGGGTGCTGGGCGAGCGTCGTGCCCAGCAAAGGACTCCAGGAAGCCAGCGCAAGCGCGTCGGCGAGCAACCCTTCGTCGCGCGCAAGCGTTTTGGCGACGGCCGGTTGCTCGGCGCTCACGCGACTGAGAAAGAGTCGCGCCTCTTCCGGGTCGGGCAGCTCCGCGATCAAAGACGCGAGGTTTTTTTCCAGAGGAAACATAAAGTCTCCGTCAGTCCCCTCTGCGCCCCTTTGCGTCTTCTCTTTGCGCTTCTTTGCGTTTAAGTAAGTGTTACTTAAACGCAAAGCGCTGAAAAGACGCAAAGGAACGCAGAAAATAAGACCAACCTTCGACGCTGGGTAGAACGAGGAAACCCTAGAGTGGGGCGGAGCGCGCCGAGCATATCTTCCAAGTTAACCTTCACCGCGGGCCACTCTTCTGCAAGAATACTGAAATAGACCGAATCTCGTGCGCGGCCGCTGTAGGTGATCATGTGGCTGCGCAGCGTTCCTCTCTTTGGCGCCGAGCCGCGTGATAGCTCGGCGCGATTGCTCGTTGAGCGCATCGGTTTTGAGTTCGACGCGAATGCAGCTCAAACTCTCGAAAGCGTAGGTCAGCATCAGGTATTTCGCTTCGGTGTTAATTCCGGTGCGTTGCCACTGCGGCGCCAACCAGGTCCAGCCAATCTCGACGCGCCGGTTGACCACATCGATGTTGCCAAAGCGCGTGCTGCCGACAACCGTGTTCGATGCCAGGTCCAGGGTCGCAAAAGGAAGCGTGCGCCCTTCGCTTTGCTCGCGCAAAGCGGTTTCCAGATAAGTCCGCATCTTGTCCGCGGAATCTACGAAAGAGGCGGTCCAGCGCCACAGCTCCGGATCAAGCCCCACCGCGGAAAGCGCCTCAAGATGACGCAGCGCAAGCGGCTCAAGCCGCACCACACGCCCTGCGAGCACCACTGGTTGGATGTTCATTAAAAACCAGCTCCGATCTTCGGGTTGAGCGATCAACTCTTCACTTCGCGACTTGGGAGGTCTGAGCAAAAAAGGCTGGAGATGCGCCAAGAGAAGAGGTCACTCATCCAACTCGAAACCTCGGGTCTATTTGACAAATCCTCTTTTCGAGAAGCGCGATTATTGCGTCGTGTGGGATCGAAAAGAGCATCGTATTATATTGCGAGCCTGTAGAGTGTCAAGATTTCCGCCGATGCGAGAGCTCTTCCGGAGAGTACCGTGAAACGATCCGGATGGTCTCTTAAAGTTTTGTAGGAAATAAGCTTACAGTATTTCAGGATGTTTATCGTTGGGAAAAATAGTTTTTGACCCACTTGCTTTTTTCTGTTAAATTGCCCTTCTTATTGATTTTCCAACTACAACATCCAGGCGGGCTCTTGCTTTGTGGAACGGCTTTGTGGAACGACCGCGTTTCGGTTGGGAAAACATGTGTGATGACCGGAAAAACATGGATTGATAGGCAGGAGACCGGAATTTGACCACGGCGATCGAGCAAACACTCGAAACATACGGCATTGAGAATTGGGGCGCTGGCTACTTCGGCATTAATCGCAAGGGCCATTTAATTGTTCACCCGTCCGAATCCGACGGCCGCGCCGCAGATGTCAAAGAAATCATCGATGATCTCGCTCGACGCGGCATACACACGCCGGTTTTGCTCAGATTTCCCCAATTAGTTGCCAGCCAAGTACGTAAGCTGCAGCGCGCCTTTCGCAACTCGATTCGCGAGTTTGAATACCAGGGCTCGCACATGTGCGTTTACCCGATGAAGGTCAATCAGCAGCGCCCCGTGGTCGAAGAGTATTTACGCGAAGGCTCGCGCTATGACTTCGGGCTCGAGGCCGGATCAAAGGCCGAGCTTTACGCCGCGCTAGCGCTTGAACAATCGGCGGACAGTTTGCTGGTCTTAAACGGCTTCAAAGACGAAGAGTTTATCGAGCTGGCCCACCTCGGCGCCGCTTCCGGCAAGCGCGTGGTGGTGGTGATTGAGAAGCTAAACGAGCTTGATCACCTGCTGCGTCTCTCGGAGCGTTTCGCGAATAATTTGCCGATGATCGGCATTCGCGTGAAGCTGTACTCGAAGGGCTCCGGGCGCTGGGAGAAAAGCGGCGGCGAGGCCGCCAAGTTCGGTCTCACCACAACCGAGATCCTGGAAGTCATTCGCCGTTTGCAAGAGGCCGAGCAGATCGACCGCCTGCGCCTGCTGCACTTTCATATCGGCTCGCAATTGACCGACATCAAGCGCATTAAAAATGCGATGAAAGAAGCGGCGCGCGTGTACGCGAAAATCTACCAGATGAAGGTGCCGATTGATTTGCTCGATGTCGGCGGCGGCATGGCCGTCGACTACGACGGCTCGAAGACGGCTTTCGATTCTTCGGCTAATTACACCGCCCAGGAATTTGCGAACGATGTGGTTTACGTGATCAAGCAGGTGTGCGACGACGAAAACGTGCCGCACCCGACGATCATCCAGGAATCCGGTCGCTATTTGGCAGCCTACCACGCGATTTTGGTGACAAACGTGCAGGACGAGATCGAAACGGTGGTCGAAGACAACCAGCCGATTGAGATTGACGAAGACGATCCGCAGGTGGTGGTTGAGCTTGGCGATTTGCGCGAAACGATCACGGTCAAAAATTACCGCGAGTATTATCACGATGCGCTCGAACATCGCGACGAATTGTTTACGCTCTTTAACCTCGGTTTGATTAAGCTTGAAGATCGCGCCAAAGGCGAAGTTCTTTTCTGGGACGTGTGCGAGCGCGCCGACAAATACGCGCAGCAGGCCGAATACGTTTCGGAAGAGTTTAATGATCTGCGGCGCTTGTTGCGCGCCAAGTATTTGACCAACTTTTCGGTCTTTAAATCCGTGCCCGATCACTGGGCGCTTGACCAGCTTTTCCCGATTGTGCCGATTCACAAGCTGAACAAGCCGCCGACCGAGTACGCGACGCTGTGCGATATCACGTGCGACTCGGACGGCGTGGTCGACAAGTTTGTCGATCTCCACGATGTCAAGCAAGTGCTTGAGCTGCACTCGCTGACCAAAGGCGAGTCTTACTATCTGGCGTTTATGCTGGTCGGCGCTTATCAGGAAGTGATGGGCAATAATCACAATCTCTTTGGCACGCCGCACGAAGCCCAGATACACATCGACGAAGACGGCTACTTGATCAAAAAGGTGGTGCCGGGCACGACCATCGGCGAAGCCGTTTCGCGCGCGCGCTACGAGCGGGGGCAATTGCATGAAGGCTTTCGCCGGCAAATCGCTCAGCGCGTCAAGCGCGGAGAAATGACCGAGGCGGAGAGCGCGCGGCTGGTTGAGTTCTACGAATCGCGCTTTAACGCTTACACCTACTTGTCCCCCAACGGAGACGGCCACAACAAATAACAGCGATGATCGGCCCGCTCGGTGCCTCAAAAAAAGCTTTGCACAACTTATCGAGAAAGAGATCAGAATTCCTATGGTGACTCAACGAAAACCGCGTCCTTCTAAATACCTCACGGTGCCCACGCGCCCGGTGCAGGTCGACCGCGACCGCTCGGTGGCGGGACTGCTGGAGAAGATGGAAGGCACCGGCGCGGGCTCGCACCAATTGGCCGAAGCGCACCGCATTTGGCTCGACATGCTCGGCGACAGTACGACGATTTTCGTTGCCGCCTCAGGCGCGCTGATTCCGGCCGGCATGCGGCGTTTGCTGGCTTACGTGGTGAAAAATCGCTTCGTTGATGTGCTTTGCCTTTCGGGCGAATTAATTTTTCACGATCTGCACGAAACTCTCGGACGCCAGCATTTTCTCTCGCACCCGTCGATCACCGAAGCCGAGCTTGAGTCGGCGCAAATCACCCGCGTCGGCGACGTGTTGGCGAGCGAAGATGAATATCACGAGGCCGGCGAATGGATCAGCGGCTTCTGCAATCAGTTGGATCAAACGCGCCCCTATTCGACGCGCGAGTTCTTTCATTTGATCGGCCGCGAGCTTTCAGAGATCGCGAGCGAAGACGGCGTGCTCACGTCGGCTTACAAATCGCGCGTGCCGGTCTTTTGTCCGACCATCGCCGACAGCGCCATTACGGTCGGCCTCGCGGCCTCGCGCTTTGAGAAAAAGAACGTCAATTTTCAATTCGACATTGTGCAAGATGTGCTCGACATCACGCAGGTTTCCGCCAAAGCCCGCGTTTCCGGCGTGATCAACATCGGCGCCGGCACGGCCAGATCGTTTATCCGTCAAACGGATGTCGCGACCTCGGTCATTAAAGCGCCTTTGCGCGGCCACAAATATGCCATTCAGATTTCGGCCAACTCGGATGAGCGCACCGGCGCAACCGGCAACGATGAGATCAACCCTTTCGGCAAACTGGCGCGCGGCGCCCACACTGCTTACGTCAATTGCGACGCGACCATCGCGCTCCCGATTCTCATCACCGCGCTTTCGCAAACCGGCGCCAAGTATATGAAGGGGCGCAAACGGCCCAACTTCAGCTTCGCCGCCCGAGAACTCAGCATCGAAGTGCCGTAATTCAAACTTCGCGATTAATTCGCCGCCCGGCCGCTACCCCAACTCTTTCGTGTGCTCACTCGTCGCATTGTCTGCCAACGCCGCACAAGAACGCGCGGGGTAAGCGCTCGCCGAATCCCGTGCGAAGCCCTATCGGCGGCGTCTTCGTAAGATTCTTCTTCAATCTATCAACACGAAAGCTAAGCAACCACTCAGGCCACTTCAGCCTGCTTGGAGCAAGCGGCCGGAGTATTAGCCACAGGCGTGTCGCCTGTGGGGACGCGCCACACCCCTGTTGAGCCTGCGACAGCAGGCGGCAGAAATGGTTAATGCGGCTCTCTTCTAGCGCCCGCTCCCTCTACCGCCCGCTCACGCGGGCTCGCAAGGAAGGTTGTTCGTTCACAACCACAGGCCGCGACGCCTGTGGCTAATACTCCGCCGCCTGCTCCAAGCAGGCTGAAAACACGCCATGCCCTGAGTAGTTACGAAGCTCATCCGATGGTGGCGGAATAGAAGCCTGACCGCTTCGGAAGGCGGAAGGCGGAAGGATGAAGGATGAAGAACAGACAGAAACGAGCAGGTCTTGGCTCCGCTTTCATCCTTCATCCTTCATCTTTCATCCTTCCGCAGAAGCGTCGGCAAACTCACTGTTTCAATCCTCTCTCCAACGCCTTCCATAACGGATTGCTCACTCTTTTCGGTTGCGGGTTTTCTCCGCGCTCTTTCGCCTTCCAGTAAGCTTCACCGAGCGGTACGGTGCCAAGCTCATAATCCATGCCGTCCCACTCATCTTCGCGAAACGCATAAAATGCCCAGTGCCACTCGTGCCCGTCGAAAATATTGACCAAATCTTGCAGGTAAACGGCCGCGCCGCCGACCGCGCGGTGACAGCCAAACTCGCCGACGAACATGCGATTGGACGGGATTTTATTTCTTCGTTGCCACTGGACCGCAGAGCTTAAAATCTTTTCCAGCTCCGCACGGTTCAAATTCATCTTCGCTTCCGTCCGCTGAGCGCCTGTGCCAACTTCCGTTGTCATCACACCCGGGTAACCGAATTTGCCGTTGTTGCTTTTCCAGTTCGTATATTTCCACGGCTCATACATATGGAAGGAATAGAGAACCTTATCGTCTCGCAAGGGCCGCAAGTAATTGATCACATAAACGGTGTCGCAATCCATCACCACGGGCGTTTCACGATCAACTTCGCGAATCGCTTTGACGATCGCGGCGTTGAAGCGGTTCAAGTCGGCCGGAGTGTTTTCAACTCCGGCGTACCACGCGGAGATATCCTGCGCCTCCGGATCAAAAGCTCGCCAGCTCCGCCGCACGCAAGTCGGGACGCGCGGGAGATATCCTGCGCCTCCGGATCAAAAAGCCCAGGGCTCTTTCGGGCTGCGGCTCACTGAGAATGTCGTAGCCGACAACAGCCGGATGCCCTGCAAGGCGCTTCGCCAAATCTCTCCAAAACAAAGCCGCCTGGGGTAGATACTGCGGATCTCGCCACAAGCGAAAGTCGAATTTGTCGTTGTTCTGCTGCCGCCATCTGGCTCCCGGCAGGGAAAGCGTGGTCAAGACGATTTTGATTCCAACCGCGTCCGCTTGATCTAAAACTTCCTTCAACTTCTGAAAGTCACGCTCAACGATTCCCTGATAACGGTCCGCGTTTCCGATCAAAAAATCCCTTTGCTGCGACGGCCATTTATTGGGGGCCAGCCGCACCACACCGAGGCCCGCCCGCTTGGCCGCCACCAACCATTCTTTGGTCGGAAGCGCGTTAAACCAATTGGCTCCTTTACGCTGCGCGTTCCAAAAGCTTATTTTGCTACCTTCAGCCGAAGCGGAAACGCCGTGAAACAAAAGAGCGTGAGAGCGGTTGCGCTCGCCAGGTAGCACAGGCTTCCGCCTGTGCTACCTTTGCGCGCCAGCTGGAAGCTTGTGCCACACTCACTCGCCATTTGCTGTAGAGATTATCCGTTTCATTGACCTAAGAATTCACTGATTCGTTAGCGCCCCACTTCAATGCGGCGCATTAATTCTTTGAAACGCGCGTCCTCACGCAGCGTTTCCCAGACCGGGTTGGATTCAAACCAATTGCGGTTTTCGTTGCCCAAGCTGATGGCCCGGTCCAGCCACTTGAAGGCTTCTTCCGGTTTGTTTTCGACCGCATAAGCGGACGCGAGCCAGTAAGCGACATCATGATTGGCGGCGGCCGCTTCTTTCACGCGTATGGTCAATTCTCGGCGCGCCGCCGTGTGGTCTCCGCCCGCGCTCAAGCACATGGCCAACAGCGGGCGAATGCCGTCCAGTTGCGGGTGGCTGGTGAGCACTTCGCGTAAAAGATCGGTCCCGGCGACGACATCGCCGAGGCGGAAAAGCGCGACGGCGCGAAAGGTTTTCGGCAACGGATGATCGGGTTCGTAAGCGATCCCTTGATCCAGCTCACGGAGCGCATCGTCGTAGCGGCCCTGGTACATAAAAATGCGCGCGCGGGTGTAGCTGACGACCACGCGCTCGGCCGGATTAAGGCGCAGCATGTGCTCTAAGCTACGCAGTGCTTTGTCGTACTCGCCGTCCAAGCGGTACAGCGTGGCCCTCACGAAATGCACGCCGACATCGTTCGGCGCTTCGTCGCTCAGCTTTTTGGTTTCCTCGCGGGCTTTCTGTTTCTCGCCGCGCCAGAGGTAAATAAAGACCATATGCAAACGCGCTTCGAGAAGCTGCGCATCAAGCGCGAGCGCGGCATGAAACGCGTTTTCGGCGCGCGCGTAGTCTTCGATGCCGCCCGAGCTTTTAATCACGCGATTGGCGTAACAACTGCCGAGCGCGCAGTGCGCGAGCGCGAAAGTCGGATCGAGTTCGATGGCGCGCCGGAAATGCTCTATGGCCTCATCCATGTCCTCCGGATCGAGACTGTGATAGATATAGCGGCCCATCCGATCGCGCCCGCGCAAGTACTCTTCGTAGGCGCCGGCATTGGCGGTCGACTGCTTGTTCATGTCGACCTGCTCTGCGGAGCTCAGCTCAATGCGCAAGCCGTCAACGATGTGCCGCGCAATTGTATCCTGCACGGCGATGATGTCTTCGGCCGCCATGTCTATGCGGTCGCTCCACAGCAGATCGCCGGATGCGACATCAAGCAGTTGCGCGGTGACGCGCAACCGCCCGCCCGCATTGAGAAAGCTGGCGGCCAGCACGGCCGTCACGCTTAACTCCTGGCCGATCTCGCGCGGGTCTTTTTGCTGGCCCTGATATTTGGCGATGAACGATGACGGGCGCACAACCAACGAGCGCACTCGCGCCAATTCCGTGATCACCGCATCGGCCAGCGAGAATTCATAAAAGCTGGAGGCCGCGTCGTTGCTCAAATTGCGAAAAGGCAAAATCGCGATGCTTTTCTGCGCGGGGTCCCCGGCGCTCGTGGCCGTCAAATGAACTTCCGGTGCGGGCGACTTGGGGGCGCCCGTCGTCTGCGCTTCGGCGCCGCCGCCGCCGCCGCTACTGCCGCCGCTTCCGCCCACTCCGGCGAGGTTGCGCAGCCAGCGACGAAATCTGTGCGACACTCCCTGACCCGAGCGGTAACGCGGAGCGATGGGGGCGACGCCGTCGGTGATTTGGTTGGAGGCGATGCTCTGAACGCCCAGTTCGCGCAGCGCGCTTTTCAGTTCGTCGCGCAAATCGTCAATTCTCTGGTAGCGATCGGAGGGGTCTTTGGCGAGCGCGCGATCCACGATCTCCTGTAACCGCGCCGGGATGGGTTCGCGGCGCACCTCGGCGATGGGCGCGGGCGTGTTGTGCAGCACGGCGTAGCGCACATCAAGACTGGTTTTGCCTTGAAAGGGCCACGTTCCGGCGAGCATTTCGTAAAGCAGCACGCCGCTTGAGAAAATGTCCGTGCGATGATCCACCTTCAGGCCGCGAGATTGCTCCGGGGCGGCGTAGGTCGCCGTTCCGTAAGGCACGCCAACCTCAGTGAGGTGGGGATCCCCGCCGCTGGCCGCGTCCTCTGATTCCATTAATTTCGCCAGGCCGAAGTCGAGCACCTTCACCGTGCCCGTGTCCGTCACCATCACGTTGCCGGCTTTGATATCGCGATGAATGATGCCGCGCGCGTGCGCGGCGGAGAGGGCATCGGCGACCTGAATCGAGATTGAAAGCGCGCTGTCGAGTTCGAGCGGTCGTCCTCCCACAAGTTGGCGCACGTTGCGGCCCTCAACGTGCTGCATCGCGATGAAACGCACGCCTCCCACCTCATACAAACCATAAATGGTGCAGATATTCGGATGGTCCAGCGATGAGGCGAGTTTAGCTTCGCGTTCGAAGCGGGTGAAGTTAACCGTCTTCGCCGTCATTTCCGGCGGCAAAACTTTGATCACGACCGGGCGGTCGAGCGTGGTGTCAACCGCCTTATAGACGGTTCCCTGTCCGCCTACGCCGAGCTTTTCAACGATTCGGTAATTGAGCAGCGTCTGGCCAATCATAACGTTTCATATTTAATCTCGAATTAGTGCCGGAGAGCAAGATAATCATTACCCGATTAAGAATAAAATAGATATACTCAAATTTCTTTGAGCGCGCGCCCTTTTGCTTTTGGAAATTCCGGATTACTGTAGCGTGCCCGCTCGAACACGGCTAGAATACGAAGATCATACTCCGGCACCGCGAGCCGCGGTCAAACTTTAATCGAGTTTTTGGCTGATTTTTTTTCACGACTAGATGCAGAACACACCAAAATACCGACTCGTGAGACGGACAGGTCAGTACCGCCTGCTTAAGCTGGGCGGGTGCTGGCGACGCTATGACCCGCCCAGCTGAAGCAGGCGGTACTGACACGATCCACTTCCTCGGTGTGCGCGGCATATAGATCGCTTCTGCGAGCGCGAGCGGCGACCAAGAGCGAGCATTTAGGCGCAAACGAAATAGCTATGCAAACTTATGATCTCATTGTGATCGGTTCCGGCCCGGCGGGACAACGCGCGGCCATTCAAGGAGCGAAGCTCGGCAAGCGAGTGGCGCTCGTCGAGCGGCGCGAATCCGTGGGGGGAGCCTGCATCAACACCGGCACGATCCCCAGCAAATCGATGCGCGAAGCCGTGATGCACCTCTCCGGGTATCAGTATCAAAGCATCTACGGCATGAATTACCGCGTGAAGGACAAGATCACGGTGGCGGATCTTTCGTTTCGCGTGCAGCACGTTATCAAAACCGAAATTGATGTGACGATGGCCCAGCTTTCCCGTAACGGCATTGAAATGCTGAACGGCAGCGCCAGCTTCGTAGATCCTCATCACCTGCGCATTGAAAATGCGCGCGGACAATCTGACTACGAAGCCGAGACGATCATCGTCGCCACCGGCACCAGACCAGCCGAATCTCCGCTTGTTCCCACAAACAATCGCACGATCATTAACAGCGACCAGATCTTTTCGCTGGCCAGCATTCCGAAGACGCTGCTGATCGTCGGCGGCGGCGTCATCGGCGTGGAATACACTTCAATGTTCGCCGCTCTCGGCGTGCGCGTGATTCTAATCGAAAAGCAAACGCGATTGCTCGGATTCGCCGACGCCGAGATGGTCGAAGCGCTTTGTTATCATCTGCGCGACAATCGCGTCACCCTGCGGCTGAACGAGGAAGTGGAAAGCGTAGAGGAGTCCGCGGATGGCACGGTAGTCGCAAACTTAAAAAGCAAAAAGAGAATTTCCGGCGATGCTCTGCTTTACGCCGTCGGACGGCAAGGCAACGTGAAAGCTCTTAATCTGGCGGCGGCCGGTCTTGAGGCTGACGCGCGCGGCCGGATCTCCGTCGATGCGCAATACCGCACCGCGCAGCCGCACATCTATGCGGTCGGAGACGTGATCGGCTTTCCCAGTCTCGCTTCGGTGTCAATGGAGCAAGGCCGGCTGGCGGTTTGTCACGCTTTTGGCTACGCTATGAAATCCGACCCCGCTACTTACCCGTACGGCATTTACACGATCCCCGAAATCTCCTTTGTCGGTAAAACGGAAGAACAATTAACTGACGAAGATGCGCCCTACGAAGTCGGCGTCGCTTATTACCGTGAGATCGCCCGCGGACAGATTCGCGGCGACACGACCGGGCGCTTGAAATTAATCTTTCACCGCGAAACGAGAGAGATTTTAGGCGTGCACATCATCGGCGAAGGCGCCTCAGAGATTTTGCACATCGGGCAAGCGGTTTTGGCTTTAAAAGGTACGGTTGATTACTTTATCAACACCGTCTTCAATTACCCCACGTTGGCTGAATGCTACAAAGCCGCAGCATTTAATGGCCTCAACAAACTCGCAAGACTCGGCTCTCTATCATAGTGCTGAGTACTGAGTGCTGAGTGCTGAGCAAAGGCACCAACTCAGCACTGAGCACCGAGCACCGAGCACTTTCTTCGGAGGTGAGATGGGAAGAACAGTTGGCGTTTTGGCGGCGGAACATATCGCGGTCGGGCTGGTGGAAAGCAACCGGGTGGCGGGCGAGATACGCATTTTTCCGGAGGCGGGAAACAAAGCTGATTACCTGGAGGGCATGCCCACTGAAGAGATTATGCGAGCCGTTGCCGAGCAGATCGAGCTGGTCGCTCAAGGCAAAGCGGTGGACGCCATCGGAGTCGGTTTTCCGGGCATTGTGCGCGACGGCGTCGTTGAGGACTCCCCAAATTTAGCGCAAGTCAAAGGGCAAAATCTGCGTGAGGCTTTAACCGCTTCGCTGGGTCAGAGAGGCATCTCCGCGCCCGTCAATATTCTCAATGATGCCGATGCGGTGGCCGCGGGACTGGCGGCGACGCGCGGCCATCTGGACAAGGTGGTGCGCGTGTGGTGGATCGGAAGCGGCATCGGATTTGGACATTACCCGCAGGAGGGCAGCGTGTGGGAGGGCGGGCATACGGTCGTCACGCTCGACCCGAAGGAAAAGTTCTGCGGCTGCGGCGGCGTCGGCCATTTGGAAGGCATCATGGGCCACCGCGCGATGCGGCTGCGCTTTATGGATTTAGAACCGGATGAAGTGTTCGACCAGGCGCATGCCGGCGACAGCCGGTGCAGTGACTTCGTGAAACTCTGGCACAAAGCTCTGGCCGCCGCCACGGCCAACAGCATTCACATGGACGGCCCCGGCAAATTTTTCATTTCAGGCCCCAACGCCAAATTCGTTCAAGTCGGTTTGGTTGATTTGTATCTGCACGAGATGGTCAAAATGAGTCCGCTGCAAGACAACACTCTTGAGGTTGTCTCAACCAGCGATGAGACGGCGATCATCGGCGCCGCCGTCAGCGCACAGCATGCGGCTGTCATGCTGTGATCT
>JBBJMB010000043.1:0-16779 GCA_037719755.1 Pyrinomonadaceae bacterium | reverse complement strand
AATCTTTACTGTGGCTCTTTGCTCTTTCCTTTTGCTGCGGTTTGCAAAGCGTCGCGGCGCAAAGCGAGCAGGCTTTTATGGGCAAGTGGGATATTACGGCGACTGGCCCGAAAGGCAGTTTTCCTTTGTGGCTTGAGGTGAAAACCGAAGACGGCAAGCTCGCGGGTTACTTTCTTAACCACACGGGCAGCGTCCTTAAAGTGGCGGAAATCTCCGTCGAAGGAAGCGAGCTTGTTTTCTCGCCGGCGCGGGGCGGCTCCTCGGCGCCAAAAGCAGTTCATCGCGCCAAGGTGACCGGGGGCAAGCTCGTCGGCGCGGGCGGCAACGGCACAGTCAATGTCGAGTGGGTTGGCGTGCGGCCGCCGAAGTGGGGCAGCTACAATGCGAGCGGCAATCACAAATTCGGCGCGCCGGTCGAGTTGTTCGATAGCAAAGGCATGGACAATTGGGAAGTGCAGTACAAGGACAGGCCTTTGGGATGGAGCGTGGCCGACGGTGCGATGACCAACGAAGCGAAGGCCAACAACATCATCTCGAAGCAACAGTTCAAGGACTTTAAGATTCAAGCCGAATACAAATTAGAAGCGAAAAGCAACAGCGGCATTTACCTGCGCGGGCGCTACGAATTGCAGGTCTTAGATGACGCCGGCAAAGAAGCGGAAAGCCACGGCCACATGGCGATCTACAGCCGCACCAAGCCGCTCACAAACGCCAGCCTGGCGGCCGGCGAATGGCAGATGATGGAAGCGATCATCGTCGGCAACCGCGTGACCGTGCGCTTAAACGGCAAAACTCTGCACGACAACGCCCTCATCGAAGGCATCACCGGCGGCGCCCTCAATAGCGACGAAGCGGCTCCGGGCCCCATCATGCTGCAAGGCGACCACGGCAAAGTGTGGTTTCGCAAAGTCACCGTGACGCCAATCGTTCGTTAATTTCATCGGATTCACCGCTTCAGACGCGAAGGCGGCGAGAGAGAAGTATTACGCTTTCTCTCTCGCCTTCGGCGGTGACGCTTAGGCGATGAAGAGACGTTTCTTTCTGCAATCTTCGGTTTATGCGGCGGGCCACCTTGCCGCCGCTCGCGCTCCCGGCATCATCACATCCGAGCGCCTGCGGCCGGCGCTGCCCTGCGGCGTGCAAAGCGGCGATGTGGATGCGCAGCGCGCAATCATTTGGGCGCGCGCGGATCGGCGCGCGCGCATGATCGTGGAGTACGCGACGACGGAATCCTTTCGGAGAGTTTCACGCATCGCCGGGCCCGTCGCGCACGAAGCCACGGACTTCACCGCCCGCGTGGATTTACGCGATTTGCCGCGCGGCCAGAGAATTTTCTACCGCGTCAAGTTTGAGGATTTGCGCGACCGCAAGCTCGCGAGCGACCATGTCGGCGGCACGCTGCGTACGCCTCCGGCGATGAGGCGCGATGTGCTGTTCGCGTGGTCGGGCGACACCGCCGGCCAGGGTTGGGGAATTAACGCGGATTGGGGCGGAATGAAGATCTTCGAGGCGATCAGGCAACTGAATCCGGATTTCTTCGTTCACTCCGGCGACACGATTTACGCTGATGGCCCGTTGCAGGCAGAAGTTAAGCTCGACGACGGCTCGCTCTGGAAAAACATCGTGACGCCGGAAAAAGCGAAAGTGGCGGAAACCCTGACGAGTTTCGCGGCCAGTATCGCTACATCTGCTTGACGAAAATTTGCGCCGCTTCAATGCTCAAATTCCGCAGTTTGTGCAGTGGGACGACCACGAGACATACAACAATTGGTATCCGGGGCGCATGCTGGATGATGCGCGCTACGCTGTGCGCGACTGCCGCGTGCTGGCGCGCGCGCGCCGCGCCTTTCTGGACTACCAGCCGCTGCGCTTTAATCCATCAGACCCGGAGCGCATCTTTCGAGCTTACAATTACGGCCCGTCCGTCGCTCTGTTGATGCTGGACGAGCGTAGCTACCGCGGCCGCAATTCGCCGAACCGGCAAAGGGTGGCGAGCCATCAAACGGCCTTTCTCGGCCGAGCGCAGATGCGCGGGCTCAAGTCGCAATTGCTCGCAACGCGCGCGACCTGGAAAGTGATCGCGAGCGACATGCCCGTCGGCCTGATCGTGCGCGACGGCAAAGACAGGTTCGAGAACGCCGCCAACGGCGACGGCCCGGCGTTTGGCCGCGAGCACGAGTTGGCCGAGTTGCTGCGCTTCATCAAAACCAACCGCGTCAAAAACGTTGTATGGATCACCGCTGATGTGCACTACGCTGCGGCCCATCACTACGATCCCGCGCGCGCAGAGTTTACCAACTTCAATGAGTTCTGGGAGTTTGTCGCCGGCCCGCTGCACGCTGGAACGTTTGGGCCGGGTGAGATGGACAATACCTTTGGGCCGCAAGTCAAATTCACCGGCATCCCGCCGGGCATGCGGCCAAACCGGCCGCCGAGCGACGGTTTCAGTTCTTCGGCTCCGTCAAAATCGACGGCCGCACCCAAGAGATGACCGTCAAGCTGCACGACCTCACGGGCAAGGCGATCTACAGCGTCAACCTCACGCCGGAGTTGTAAATCTCCTCTGCGGCTCTCTGCGTCTTTTTCTGTGGCGCTCTGTGTTGAGGTCGGTCACCAACACAGAGAAACACAGAGAAGACGCAAAGGGGCGCAGAGAGGATCCGACTTTATGTTTCGATGAAATGTTCCTGGCAGTTGAATGAAGCTTCGCCGGGCGCGGGTTGGATGCGCTCGTAGGTGCCGTCGGGCATCAGCAGTCGGGCTTTGACGTTGTCTCTTAAATAGGCCGGGATAATTTCATCTTCAATGCGCTGCTTGATGCGCTTGTCTTTGATCGGCACCACAACTTCCACGCGGTGATCCAGATTGCGGCTCATCCAATCGGCGCTGCCGAGGAAGATTTCCGCGTCGCCGCCGTTGGCGAAGTAAAAGATACGGCTGTGCTCCAGGAAACGTCCGACGATGCTTCGCACTTTGATCATGTCGGAGAGGCCCGGAACGCCGGGCCGCAGCATACAGACGCCCCGCACGATCAGCTCAATGGGCAGGCCGGCCTGCGAAGCTTCATACAGCGCGCGGATGATTCTGATGTCCGTCAGGCTATTGATTTTGGCGATGATGCGCGCCCGGCGCCCGGCACGCTGATGGGCCAGTTCGCGCTCAATCAATGACATGAAACGCTCGCGCAAGTTGACCGGGGCAACCATTAGCCGGCGATATTCGTTTTGCCGCGAATAGCCGGTGAGAAAATTGAACAAATCTGTGGCGTCGGCGCCAATCTCTTCGTCGGCGGTCAGCAATCCGAGATCGGTGTAGTTGCGCGAAGTCGTCGGATTGTAGTTGCCGGTGGCGACATGCACGTAGCGCCGCAACCGTCTTCCTCGCGCCGCACCACGAGCGCCACTTTGCAGTGGGTCTTTAATCCGATCAATCCGTACACCACGTGCACGCCGGCCTGCTCAATCGCCGCGCCCACTCAATGTTGTTTTCTTCATCGAAGCGGGCCTTCAGTTCAACGAGCACGGCCACTTGCTTGCCGCGCTCGCTCGCCTCCATCAGCGCTTTGACGATGGGTGAGCGCTGTCCCGTGCGGTACAAACACATCTTGATGGCGAGCACGTCCGGGTCTGACGCCGCCGCATTGATAAAGTCGACGACCGTGTTGTAGGACGTGAACGGATGGTGCAGCAGCACGTCTCTTTTCCTGATCGCTTCAAAGATGGTTTTTTTCTTTTGCTGCAACTCCCCCGGGGTCGTCGCTTGGAAGGGCCGATCTTTCACCTCGGGGCGTCCCAAAGGATAGAGAGACATCAAATCCGGCACATTGAGCGCTCCGTCAATCAAGTACACATCGTCAGGCGACAGCTCCAGCGATTGCATCAGGTAATCGACCATCTCCTGCGGCATCGTGGCGGACACTTCCAAGCGCACCGCCGCACCGAAGCGCCGCCGGCGCACGTGCTGCTCCATCAATCGCAAAAGGTCTCCCGCCTCGTCATCCAAGATTTCAATGTCGGCATCGCGAGTGACCCTGAAGAGATAGCTTTTGCTTGTGTGAACGCCCGCAAACAGCGAAGCGAGGTTGGCTGCAATCAAGCTGCCGAGGAAAGTGAATCGCGCGCCCGAGGCGCCAATGGGAACCAAACGGGGCACGGTGGGCGGAACTTTCACGCGCGCAAATCTCGGCCCGGAGCCGGGCGTCCCGGCTGGGGCGGACGTGTGCTCGTTTGCTTCCACCATCAGCCCCAGATTGAGACTGCGGTTGGAGATGTAAGGAAACGGGTGACTGGGGTCAACCGATTGCGGCGTGAGCACCGGAAAAACATTTTTCGGAGACCGTCGGCCTCGCTTTGCTCGGCGCGGCTTAAATTTTGATAGCTGGTGACGGTAATGCCGTGCTCCTCAAGCAGCGGCAGCACTTCCTCACGCAGGCAGCGCATCTGCTCGTCGACCATCGGATGCAGTTGCCGGCAGATCTCCTTGAGCTGTTCGGCAACGGTCAGGCCGTCGGGCGAGCGCTCGATCACCTGCTCGTCAAGCTCCTCCATCAGACCCGACACGCGGATCATGAAAAACTCATCAAGGTTGGAGGAAAAGATGGCCAAGAATTTCAGGCGTTCCAGGAGCGGCTGGCTGCGATCAAGAGCTTCTTCGAGCACGCGACGGTTGAATTCGAGCCAGCTCAATTCGCGGTTGAAAAGAAATTCCTTGCAGTTAAGCAGCGTCGGCGGCAACTCTTGCGGTTGGACTTTCGCCGTCTGATCCTCAGTGATAATTAATTCATTTGCGCTAATCGTCATGGGTATCAAGTGCGCTCATGCCAGAGCGCTCCGTTGTGAACAAATCAGTGTGCCGTTTGCGAGCGCTCAAGTTCGGGGCATTAAGCGCACGCGCGAAACGGCTTCATTGCAAAACTGTCTCCGCCGAGATTTTATCGCTATCACCGGCCATTTGTGAAACCGTGAGTGCGCCCCGCCCGCGTCGGCTTGGTCGGCAGGGAAAATCAAAAGCCGAAAAAGATTTGGCGTTTTCCGCAAAAGATGGTTTATCTTTCAACATATCAACTTGCAAAATTAAGTGAAGCCTGACACGAATTTTTTCCGCGGTTTGAGCGGCGCCTCAGCCTCACCTTGTGATCTGATGAAACTTTTAATCGGAAACTTGCTCATCCTGGCTTTGCGTTGAAGTATCATCTACTCAAACGCAAAGCTCGCAAAGCAAAGACGCAAAGGAAGCGCAAAGGATGGATCTCTTCAACTCATGACTCGATCAGATTTGCCGGTCGCGCCATCAGTCTCCGGTTAGTAAGCCCAGCGGGCGAGCACGACGCCGGCGGTGAATCCGGCTCCGACGGCGGCGAAGAGCACCAGGTTGTCTTTCTTGAGCATTCCCGAGTCGAGCGCGTCGCCGATGGCGAGCGGCACAGTGGCGGCCGTGGTGTTGCCGTATTTGTGGATGTTTTTGACGACTTTGCCGGGGTCTAAGCCGAGCTTTTCGGTGGCCGCTTCGATGATGCGGATGTTCGCCTGGTGAGCGATAAAGGTGTCTATGTCTTGACCAGTGAGATGGTTGCGTTCGAGGATTTGGCGGCTCAAATCTTCCATTTTGCGGACCGCAAATTTGAAGACCGATTGGCCGGTTTGATGCACGTAGTGCATCTTCTTTTCAATTGTTTCATGCGACGCAGGATTGAGGCTTCCGCCGCCCGGCATGCACAGGTATTGCCCGCCCGAGCCGTCTATCTCATGATGGAAATCAAAGATTCCCGTTTCAAGGTCGTCGCTCGGCTCTAACAGTACAGCTCCGGCGCCGTCGCCGAAAAGCACGAGCGTCGAACGATCCTCCGGATTAAGGATGCTCGTCATCACATCGGCGCCGACCACTAGCACTTTACGGTGCGCGCCGCTTTCAATGAATTGCGCGCCGACCGTCATGCCGTAAAGAAAGCCTGAGCAGGCGGCCGAAAGATCAAAGCCCCAGGCGCGGGTCGCGCGAATCTTGTTTTGCAGCACGCACGCCGTCGAAGGAAAGAACATGTCGGGCGTCACGGTCACGAAGATGATCAAATCAATTTCGTCGGCCTCAATGCCGCGTCGGCCGAGCAGATCGGCGACGGCGTGCGCGCCAAGCTCGGAACTCGGAGTTCCCCGCTCGGCGACGTGGCGCTCGACGATGCCTGTGCGCTCAAAGATCCACTCATGGCTGGTCTCGACCACACGGGCGAGATCGTAGTTGGTCACTACCTGCGGAGGCACGTAGCGTCCGAGCGCAGTAATCTTCGCTCTTATCTTCATTTGTTAAGCGCTTTCTGCAACAAGTTTGACGCGCGGGATTGACGCTTCAGCCGCTGACGGCCGTCCGAATCGCGTGCGGTACTCAACCGAGTTGATGAAGCCATCGACCATCACCCGTAAATCGCCGGTGTTGTTGAGCACGCCAATCCAACGCGTGTAAAGAACGTCAGGGTCGCGCCTAAGATATCCGAAATACCGCATCACGACAAACGCCATGATAGTGTGAAAATTAATCGGACCAGAGTCGAGCATCTGTTTTCGTCTGCATTTCCGTTGTGTGAAGGGTGAGGCTGCAAGTCATGGTATCCTTACCCCACTGCAGTTGATCTTGTTTCCTTCGATGAACGTGACACGATCAGAGTATGGCCATAAACCTATTTAGTTTGATCAATCGCTTCCGGCGCGACGACACGAACAGCGACCTGGAACCGATCCGCGCCGAAATCTCCAGCGTGGAAAGGCTTGAGCAGTATGCCGCCGCTCTGGCCATCCAGCATCAGATTCATCTCAAACCCGTTAGGGGACGTCGCCTTTTGCCGCGGCTCGATGATAACGCCCGCGTGCTGATTTCGGTTTACCGCACGCTGGCCGAGGCCATTCGCGGCGGCCGTCCGATCACGCCCGCCGCCGAATGGCTGGTGGACAACTTTCACATCATCGACGATCAACTGCGTGAAATCCGGCAAGATCTGCCTAAAGGTTATTACTTTGAATTGCCGAAGCTGCGCGCGGGCGAGTTCGCGGGCTATCCGCGCATCTACTCCATCGCTCTCGAACTGGTGGCGCACACAGACAGCCGCCTTGATGTCGAGACGCTGCGGCGATTCATCCGCGCTTACCAAAAGGAGAAAGTGCTTACGCTCGGCGAGTTGTGGGCGATTGCGATCTCGCTACGGCTCGCGCTGGTCGAGAATTTGCGGCGGCTCGCGGTGCGCACGGTTTCGCGCGCGAAGAACGCGAAGAGGCGGATCGACTCGCCGACCGTTTGCTTGAGGCCGCGGCGAAACAGCCGGAAGCCTTGATCGAAATTTCTCCGAACGACTGGGCAAAAAACGCCGGACCGCGCTTTTGTGGTGCAGCTCACACAGCGCTTGCGCGACCAAGATCCGGCGGTCATGTATGCCTACGAGTGGCTTGAGAAACGCTTAACGAAAAGCGGCACCCGCACAGAGCAATTGGTTTTGCAGGAGCACCAACGACAGGCCGCCGCGCAGGTCACGGTCGGCAACATCATCACCAGCATGCGCCTTTTGTCCGCGCTCGAGTGGCGCGTCTTCGTGGAGAGCGTGAGTTTGATCGACCCCGTGCTGGCCAACGACCCGGCGGAGGCTTACTCGCTGATGGACTTTGCCACGCGCGACCGCTACCGCCACTCGATTGAAAGGATCGCGAAGCGCGCGCGCGCTTCAGAGATGGATGTCGCGCGCAAGGCGCTGGAGCTGGCGCGCGCGGCGCAACAGCAGCAGCAGCAGGCCGCCGACGCGCGGCCGCGCCACGTCGGCTATTACTTGATCGACGAGGGCGACCAACTTTTAGAGAAAGCCTTCAACTACCGCCCGTTCCCGGTCGAGCGCGCCCGGCGCGCGGTGCTGCGCCACCCGACGCTTTTTTACTTGGGGATGGTCGCGGTCATCACCGCCGGACTTGCCGCCGTGCTGCTTTATTACGCGTTTGCGAGCGGAGCGTCACCGCTGGTGATGCTTTTGACCGGCCTTTTGGCGCTGATTCCGGCAAGCGATTTGGCTTTGAGCGCCGTCAACTACGATGTCACCAGTACCTTCAATCCTTTTCAGCTGCCGAAGATGGACCCGGCCGCCGGCGTTCCCGAAGACGC
Source organism: Pyrinomonadaceae bacterium (assembly GCA_037719755.1). GTDB lineage: Bacteria > Acidobacteriota > Blastocatellia > Pyrinomonadales > Pyrinomonadaceae > JBBJMB01. Next base: position 8,652 of record JBBJMB010000043.1, on the reverse strand, counting down.
GCAAACGATGGTCGTGATCCCGACGATCTTCAGCGACGAAGCCACCGTCATCGAATTGGTGCGACGCCTCGAAGTGCATTACCTGGCCAACCAAGATGATCACATCTTCTTCGGCCTGCTCGGAGATTTCGGCGAGGCCTCAAGCGAGCAGATGCATGAGGACGCCGCCATCACGGAAGTCGCGCTCGCCGGCATCGAAGAACTAAACGCGCGCTATGCGATTCCTGGCCTCAAGCGCTTTCACCTCTTTATGCGCCGCCGCCGCTGGAACGCGAGCGAAGAGAAATGGCTCGGCTGGGAGCGCAAGCGCGGCAAGCTTCAGGACTTTAACCGCCTGCTCCGCAGCGACGATCAGCACAGCTTCTTCGTCTGTACTGCGGACCAAGCGTTGCTCAAGCTCATCCGCTATGTGATTACGCTCGACTCCGACACGCAATTGCCGCGCGACTGCGCGCGCCGTTTGATCGGCGCCATCACCCATCCGCTGAACCGCGCGCAATTTGATCACGCCTTGCGCCGCGTCACGCGCGGCTACGCCATCCTGCAACCGCGCGTCAGCGTTTCGCTGGAAAGCTCGTCGCGGTCTACGTTCGCGCGCATCTTTTCCGGTCACACCGGCATAGACCCTTACACCACGGCCGTTTCAGACGTTTACCAAGATCTTTTCGGCGAAGGAAGCTACACCGGCAAGGGCCTTTATGATGTGGACGCGTTTGAGGCCGCGCTTGACGGGCGCGTGCCGGAAAACGCGCTGCTCAGCCACGACCTCTTCGAATCGTTGTACGCCCGCGCGGCGCTGGTCACCGACATCGAATTGCTTGACGATTACCCGGCGCAGTATGACGCTTTCGCGAAGCGGCAGCACCGCTGGACGCGCGGCGATTGGCAGATCGCGCGTTGGCTGATGCCTACCGTGCCCGAGGAGTCTGGGCGCGCGGTGGCGCCCAATCGTTTGCCCCTCGTTTCGCGATGGAAAATCTTTGACAATTTACGCCGCAGCTTGGTGGCGCCGGCCGTCGTTCTCTGGCTGTTGGCGGCGTGGACTGTGCTTCCCGGTCCGGCGTTCTTTACGCTCTTCGCCGTGTTAGTGCTCGCTTTTCCGGTTTACGCGCACGTCACCACCAGCTTGCTTTTTCACCCGCGCGGCGTGCCGTGGACAAGTCATTTCTGGAGCGTGTGGGGCGACGTGCGCACCAACACCGCGCAGGTCGCCCTCACCATCACGTTTTTGCCTCATCAAGCTTTTCTGATGACCGACGCCATCTGGCGCACCTTTTATCGCAAGTTTGTTTCGCACAAGCATCTCTTAGAGTGGGTCACGGCCGCGCAAATCGAACGAAGCGGAGCGGCGCAGACGCCGCACGGATTCTTGCGCTTTATGTGGAGCGCAATCGCCATCTCGGTGATCGCGATTTGTGCGGTGGCGATCGTGCGGCCGTCGTCATTTTTGTACGCGCTTCCCTTCGCTTTGTGCTGGCTCGCCTCGCCGCTCATCGCCCATGCGATCAGCCGGCGGCTTGAGCCGACATTGCGCAGCCCGCTCACCACGGATGATGCGCGCGAAGCGCGTTTGCTGGCGCGTCACACTTGGTCATACTTTGAGGCTTTTACCGGCGAGGACGACCACTGGCTTCCGCCGGACAATTTCCAAGAAGATCCGAAGCCGATCATCGCGCACCGCACTTCCCCTACCAATATTGGCTTGCTGCTGCTCTCCACCGTGGCCGCGCGCGACTTCGGCTACACCGGAACGCTTGAAACCGTGGAGCGCACGGAGCTGACCTTCGCGGCGCTCGCGAAGCTGCAACGCTTCAACGGACACTTCCTCAATTGGTACGACACGCAGCGCCTCGAGCCGCTTCAGCCCGAGTATGTTTCGACCGTCGACAGCGGCAATCTGGCCGGCCACCTGATCGCCCTCAAGCAATCGTGCATCGAGCTGCCGGATGCCGCTCTTTTCGATGAGCGCGTGCTCGCCGGCTTGGCCGATGCGATGACGCTGATCAATCGGGAGTTCGCCCGCTTGGGGCCGCTCAAGCAGCGCACGCAGGTGGTTACGGTGAAAAGCTTGCGCGGCGAAATTGAGCAATGCGCGCAGCTTGTTTCCGGCGCAGCGCCGCCGACGCTCAGCGGGTGGAACACGCTGCTCGCGTCGCTGCGCGAGCGCTTAATGGTAATCGAAGATATGGTCGAGTCGCTCGCGCATGAGCACGGCGGCGCAAACTTTGAAGAACTGCGCGCCTGGGTGAGCGCCCTCAAGCGTCAGGCTTTTCAGCACCGGCGCGATCTCGAAACGCTCACGCCCTGGGCGCTGCTTCCGCGAGCGAGCGCAGAGGCGGTGGAGCTTCCGACGAACGCGTCCGACGAGGACCGCGCCGACTGGGCCGCTCTGACAGAGGCGTTTGACCGCGTTTTGACGCCGGCCGAAATTCCGGAGTTTTGCGCCGGCGCGTTGCGCCTGCTTGAGCGCATGCCCGGCGCGAGCGCGCCGCTTGTGCGCGCGTTCGCGGGAGCGCTCGCGCAATCGAAAAAGTTCCTTTTCAGATTAACGGAGATCGCGCACGCTTGCGACCGTTACGTGGAGGAGATGGACTTTAAGTTTCTTTTTGACAAAGAGCGCAAAGTCTTTGTCATCGGGTACAACGTTTCAGAGCGGCGGCGCGACAATTCCTTTACGATCTGCTCGCTTCGGAATCGCGTCTCGCCAGTTTTGTGGCGATTGCGAAAAGCGATATTCCGCAAGACCATTGGTTTTATCTGGGCCGCCAATTGACTTCAGTGAGCGGCGGCCGGCGCGCGCTGATCTCCTGGACGGCGACGATGTTCGAGTATCTGATGCCGCTCATCGTGATGCGCAGCTACGGCGACACGCTGCTGAACCAAACCTATCAATCAATTGTTTCGCGTCAGATCGAGTACGGGCAAGAGCGCGGCGTGCCGTGGGGCGTCTCCGAATCGGCTTACAACGCGCGCGACATTCAGCTTAATTATCAGTACGGGCCGTTTGGCGTGCCCGGTCTCGGCCTCAAGCGGGGCCTCAGCGAAGACCTGGTGGTTTCGCCTTACTCGACCATGCTGGCGGCGATGATCTCGCCGCACTCGGCGCTGGAGAATGCGCGCCGCTTGATGCGCGAAGGCGCGCTCGGGCGCTACGGCTTTTACGAGTCAATCGACTACACGCCGGAGCGTTTGCCGCAGGGGCAGAAGCGAGCCGTGATTCGCAACTTTATGAGCCACCATCAAGGCATGATTCTGGTGTCTCTGGCCAACATTTTGTGCGATAACGCATTTCAACGGCGCTTTCACGCCGAGCCGCTGGTGTCTGCAACTGAGTTGCTGCTGCAAGAGCGCATTCCCTCAAACACGCCGGTCGCGCACCCGCGCGCCGAGGAAGTGATGATGGGCCGCGTTGTGCGCACGCTCGTCTCGCCCGTCACGCGCGTCTACGACTCGCCCGCTTTGCCCACGCCGCGCACGCAATTGCTGTCCAACGGCACTTACTCGTTGATGATCACCACCGCCGGCTCCGGCTACTCGTTGTGCGGGCCGCTCGCCGTCACGCGCTGGCGCGAAGACCTGACGCGCGATCACTGGGGCAGCTTCTGCTACGTGCGCGATGTGCGTAGCGGCGCCGTGTGGTCGACCGGCTACCAGCCGACGGCGCGCATGCCGCAAAGCTACGAGGTGGCTTTCGCCGAGTACAAGGTGCAACTCTCGCGGCGCGACGCCGGCATACACTTACACAGAGATCATCGTCGCTCCGGAAGACAACGCCGAATTGCGGCGCGTTTCTCTCACCAATCGCTCGTCGCGCGTGCGCGAAATCAGCTCACCAGCTACGCCGAAGTGGTGCTCGCGTCGCCCGCGGCCGACGCGGCTCATCCGGCTTTTAGTAATTTGTTTATCGAAACCGAGTTCATTCAGGCCGAGAACTCGCTGCTCGCGCGCCGGCGGCCCGCTCGCAAAAGACAAAACCGTGGGGCCATCCACACGGTGGTCGTCGAAGGCGAGACGGTCGGCGCGGTGCAGTACGAGACCGATCGCAGTCGCTTTCTCGGCCGGGGACGCACCGCGCTTGATCCGCTCGCGGTCACGGAAGATCGTCCGCTCTCAAACACCGTCGGCGCGGTGCTTGACCCCATCTTCAGCTTGCGCCACCGCGTGCGCTTGCAGCCCAACGAAACCGCTCGCTTAACCTTCACCACGGCCGTCACCAGTTCACGCGAAGAAGCGCTGGTGCTCGCCGACAAGTACCACGACGCGAGCACATTTGAGCGCGAGGAAAAGCTCTCCTGGACGCAGGCGCAAGTCGAAATGCGGCACCTCAACGTTGATCCGGATGAAGTGCATCTGTTCCAGCGGTTGGCGTCGCGCGTGCTTTACCTTGATCCGAGCTTGCGGCCGCACTCGACGGTGCTTGAGATGAACACGCAAACTCAGTCGGCGCTGTGGCGCTACGGCATCAGCGGCGATTTGCCAATCGTGCTGGTGCGCACCAGCGAGCCGGAGCACTTGAACATGGTGCGACAGATTATTCGCGGCCACGAGTATCTGCGCATCAACGGGCTCGCGATCGACTTGGTGATTTTGAACGACCGCTCCAGCAGTTACATCGAATCGCTGCAAGACGAGTTGCAGCGCTTGATTCGCGCGAGCGGCTCGCAGGCGCTGGTTGACAAACCCGGCGGCGTTTATCTGCGGCGCAGCGAGGCGATCCCGGAGCCGGATCGTATTCTGCTGCACGCCGCGGCGCGCGTCGTCATTGTGACTGAGCGCGGAGCGCTGGAAGATCAATTGGTGCGCCGACCGATTGAGGAAGATTTGAAAGTGTTTACGCCGCGCTGGCCTTCGCGCAGCTACCGGAGCCGAGCATGCCGACGCCGAGCTCGCGTTCTTTAACGGCCTCGGCGGTTTTCGTGACGCCGGGCGCGAATACGTCACGGTGCTCGGCGAAAATCAATGGACGCCCGCGCCGTGGACGAACGTCATCGCCAATGCGCACGACTTCGGCTTTCAAGTCACGGAATCCGGCGCCGGCTACACGTGGTCCGTTAACAGCCGCGAGAACCGTCTCACAGTGTGGTCAAACGATGCTGTGAGCGACCCTCCTTCGGAAATTATTTATCTGCGCGACGAAGATTCCGGCACGGTCTGGACGCCGACGCCGCTGCCCGTACGTGAGACGGATCCTTACCTGTGCGCCACGGACAAGGCTACACGGTTTTTGAGCACACAAGCCACGGCATCTCACAAGAACTGTTGATGTTTGTGCCGCTCGACTCGCCCGTCAAAATCTCGCTGCTGCGATTGCGCAACCGCACCGACCGTCGCCGCAGATTGTCGGTCACGGCTACCACGAACTCGTGCTCGGCGTGCAGCGCGAGCGCGCGGCGCCGTTTGTGATCACGGAGCTTGATCTGAAGACGGGCGCGATCTTTGCGCGCAATCCGTATAACAATGAGTTCGCAAATCGCGTCGCGTTCGTCGCCACTTCCGGGCGCGAACTGCGCACAGTGACTTGCGACCGCAAAGAGTTTTTGGGGCGCAACGGTTCCTATGCGCGTCCCGCCGCGATGCGCCGCGCACGGCTTTCGGGACGCGTCGGTGCGGGCCTTGATCCGTGCGCCGCCGTGCAGTCAACCGTGGAGCTCGAACCGGGCGAAGCGCGCGAAGTGATTATTTTGCTCGGCGAGGGCCAAAACGCCGAGGAAGCGCGCACAATTGTGAATCGCTACCTGCGCACGGGTCAGATCAACGAAGCGTTTGAACGAGTAATTGCTCACTGGGATGAATTGCTCGGCCGCGTGCAAGTTAAAACCCCTGATGCCGCGATGGATTTAATCTTGAACAGGTGGTTGCTGTATCAAACGCTTGCCTGCCGCATCTGGGCCCGCTCGGCGTTTTATCAATCGGGCGGAGCCTACGGATTCCGCGATCAATTGCAGGACGTGATGCCGCTGGCCCTGACGCGGCCTGACATCACGCGCGCGCAAATACTGCGCGCGGCCGCCAGGCAGTTTAAGGAAGGCGACGTGCAGCACTGGTGGCATCCGCCGACGGGGCGCGGCGTGCGCACACGCTTTTCGGACGATCTGTTGTGGCTGCCTTACGTCACCGCCTTTTACATTAAAACCACCGGCGACGTCTCGATTTTGGATGAGGTCGTTTCTTTCATAGAAGCGCCGCTGCTCAAAGCGGGCGAAGACGAAGTTTATCTTGAGCCCACCGTGTCCGGGGAATCGGCGACGCTTTTTGAGCACTGTGCGCGCACGCTGGATCGCAGCCTCGCGACGGGTGTGCACGGGTTGCCTTTGATGGGTTCGGGCGATTGGAACGACGGCATGAACCGCGTCGGCCACGAAGGCAAAGGCGAAAGCGTGTGGGTCGGGTGGTTTCTGTACAATACGCTTTCCGACGTCACGCCCTTGGCGGAAGGGCGCGGTGAAACGGCGCGCGCCGTGCGCTACCGCCAGCATCTGCAAGATCTCAAGGGGGCCATCGAGGAGCACGCCTGGGACGGAGACTGGTACCTGCGCGCTTACTTTGACGACGGCACGCCGCTCGGCTCTTCGCAAAATGAAGAGTGCCGCATCGACTCAATCGTGCAATCGTGGGGCCTCATCTCCGGCGCCGCCGATCCGCACCGCGCGGCGCGCGCGATGGCGGCCGTCGAACAGTATTTGATTCGCCGCGGCGAAGGCCTGGTGATGCTCTTTACGCCGCCTTTTGATCGCAGTTCGCTCGACCCCGGCTACATCAAAGGCTACGTGCCGGGCGTGCGCGAAAACGGCGGCCAATACACGCACGCCGCGATCTGGACGATGATCGCTTATGCGAAATTAAAAGACGGCGACCGCGCCGGCGAACTGTTCGCGCTGCTCAATCCGATCAATCACGCTTCGACCAGGGCCGGTCTGCATAAATACAAGGTCGAGCCCTACGTCGCCGCAGCCGATGTTTACGCCGTCTGGCCGCACACCGGCCGCGGCGGCTGGACGTGGTACACGGGCTCCGCGGGCTGGCTGTATCGCGCCGGCATGGAATCAATTCTCGGCTTCCAAATGCAGGCCGATCGTTTGCGCCTCGAGCCGTGCATTCCGCGCTGGTGGGGCCAATACGAAATCACCTACCGCCACCGCTCCGCAACTTACGTGATTAAGATTGAAAATCCGCGCGGCGCAAGCAACGGCGTGGCGCGCATCGAGGTCGACGGCCAACCGGCGGCGGCCAACACTTCGGAGATCGTGCTCGTCGACGACGGCCGCACGCACGAAGTGCGCGTCGTGATGGGCGACGCGCACACGGTGATGGAAGAGCCGCAAGAGTTAAATCAGGAAGGGTGTAAGGGCGGCAGGTTTCGGACGCGCGGCTTTGGGGAGAAAGCACTCGTTAATAGAAAAGGCCCGCTCTGGGCAATGAGAGCGGGCCTTTTCGCGGCGACTGCCTACTTACGCTTGATGCCGGGGCGAGTCGTACTCCTTATCGTCAATTCGCCGCCAAAGCTTAATGTTTCTTTTTTCGCAGTTGTTTGCTCGGTCAATAAAAGGGCGAAAGAGTTGCAGGCATCAATTGGCAAGTTGTGATAAAGTGCCTTCAACCAGCCGTCGCCAGTCAAAGCAGCAAAAGCAAAATGGAGAAATGATTATGAAAAGAACTGCCACAAGAATCACCATCTGTGCTCTCTTCGCCCTTTTCTATTTGGTCGCCACAGTGCCGAGCGTGCGCTCTTATCCGCCGCTTCTGAAGAAAGCCAAGGACATGGGTTTGCCCGCCACCAACTGCGCCTACTGTCACGTCAACGCCTCCGGCGGACAACCTTTGGGCGAACGTGCGAAGTGGCTTATCGAAGAGAAAACTAAACGCGGCGCGTCGGCCATTGACGTCGCTTGGCTGAAGGAATATGCGGCGGTTCCGCCGAAGAATCTCAAGCTCCGGCGGCGACGCAGCCGGCGACTGAGCCAACAAATAAACCAGCCACTTTAGGCCAGGGTTCCGCTCCCGACACGGCGGGGAGCATGGCCAACAACGCCAGCGGCGTGTGGGAGATGAACGCGGCTAAAAGCAATTTCGACGGCGGAGGCGGCCCGCAAGCAATCACTCTCAAATTTGATCAGCAGGGACAAAACTTGAGCGAATCACTGATCATGAAGGATGCGAATGGTGACCGCACCATTGAGATGAAGTACACGCTCGACGGCAAAGAAGGCGACAACCAATTGGGCGACAGGCCGGTCAAAAGCATCGCGCAGTGGGAAGGCGACGCGCTGGTGATTGAGATGAAGACGAGCGAGGGTCCCTTCCGGCGCAAATTCACTTTTTCCGAAGGCGGCAAAGTGATGACGGTAATCGTCAACCGGACAGAGTCGGACGGAGAAAAAACTGATACGGTGGTGTTTGAGAAGCAGCCGTAGCCTCGTCAAGCGATTCCGGGCGGCAGGGCAGTTTAAGCATGCAAAAAATAAATGGTCACAACCAGTAGTGGAGCAACAACAGCAACTGGTTCAATGAAATCAAGCGGCGAGCCTTCCGCGGTCGCCGCTTGATTGTTACTTTTTGCCGCCCTTAGCTGTCGCTTTGTTAGATGTTTTAGTTGTGGGCGAGGCCGCCGGCATCGTAACTGTTCAGACTGAAGAAATTTGTAGCTAAAAAGCC
>JBBJMB010000282.1:0-4841 GCA_037719755.1 Pyrinomonadaceae bacterium | reverse complement strand
GGTTGCTCGCCCTCCCCTCATCCGTGATTCTCAAAGCACGCCTCGGGCCACCTAGCCAGTGTCTACCTTGTTTCGCTAAAATAGCTCGGGCGTAATTGGAGCTTTCGCACGTTTTCTGTTGTACTTCAAATTTATGGCCATCGCTTTGGGCACGCAGTTGGGCCGGTATGAGATCAAGTCGAGCATCGGCGCCGGGGGGATGGGCGAAGTTTATCTGGCCCGAGACACCCAGCTTGAGCGATTCGTTGCGCTCAAGGTTCTGCCCAAAAACGTCGCTACGGACGACGCAAAGATGCGTCGCTTTATTCAAGAAGCCAAAGCGGCCTCGGCCTTAAATCACCCGAACATTATCACCATCCACGAGATCGGTGCCGACAAATCCACTCATTTTATCGCGACCGAGTATATCGACGGACAAACTCTGCGCGACGTGATGGCCGAGCGCCCGATGGACATGCCGGAGATTTTGGACGTCGCTTCCCAAGCGGCGTCGGCCCTAGTCGTCGCTCATGCAGCCGGCATCATCCACCGCGATATCAAGCCCGAAAACATCATGATCAGGCCCGACGGCTACGTCAAAGTGCTTGATTTCGGGCTCTGCAAATTAACGGAAGCCAGAGAGGCGAGTCCCACTTCCGTGACCACCGCCGACACCGACCCGAACATCATTATGGGAACCCCGAACTACATGTCTCCGGAACAGGTGCGCGGTCATGACGTGGACGCTCGCACGGACATCTATCGCCCTCGTGGACACGCGCGGCGGCGTCTCCAACATTTGGGGACAACCGCTCGGCGGCGGTTTGCCCAAACAAATAACGGACTTCAAATCAGAGCAGATTTTCCGGTTCGATTGGTCACCCGATGGCAAGCAGCTGACCTCTGCGCGCGCGGCAGCGTTACCAGCGACGTGATCCTGATTAGCGGCTATCTTTAAAGAAGGTGACAAGTGACGAGTGACAAGAAAGAACAGGACTTCCTCTCTTTCTTGTCACTCTCCGCAGGCACTTTCGAATCACATCATGATGAAGCAAACACTCGCATCTCTTTTTACCGTTACTTTATTGACTGTCAGCAGCGTCTCGCCTGCGAGCGGTTTCGCGCGTAGAGAAACATCGAGCGCTACTGCAGCTGCAGCTGCTGCTGCTGTCGCCGCCACGTCCAGGCAGCCAGTAAGGGCGCCGCGCGGCATGGTGGCTTCAACGAGTGCAATTGCGAGCGAAGTCGGCGCTCATATTCTGCGGCGCGGTGGTAACGCCGTGGATGCGGCGATCGGCGTTGCTTTTGCGCTCGCCGTGGTTTACCCGGCCGCCGGAAATCTTGGCGGCGGCGGCTTTATGATGATCCGCCTTCGCGATGGCCAAACGACTTCAATCGACTATCGCGAGATGGCTCCGCTCGCCGCCTCGCGAGACATTTACCTGGATGCTCAGGGACAGCTTATTCGCGGAGAAGGCTCTTCCACGCTCGGCTATCGCGCCTCCGGCGTGCCGGGCACCGTCGCGGGCATGCATCTGGCGCTCACGAAATACGGCTCAGGTAAATACACCTGGGCTCAATTAATTGAGCCCGCGCGGCGATTGGCCTCGAGGGGCTTCACCGTGAGTTATTCTTTAGCTCGCTCGCTGCGATCCAACGCCGACACTTTCGGCCTTTACGCGGAGAGCCGCAAGATTTTTCTCAACAATAACAGTTACTACCAAGATGGCGACCTGCTGCGTCAACCCGAACTCGCCGCCACCTTTGCCCGCCTGCAAACTGGCGGGCCGCGCGAATTCTACGAAGGCCGCACCGCGCAATTGATTGCGGCCGATATGAAACGCAACCACGGCCTCATCACTCTCGCGGACATGCGCGCCTACACGGTCAAGGAGCGCCAGCCGTTGCGCGGCACTTATCGCGGGCATCAAATCATTTCCATGCCGCCTCCCTCGTCCGGCGGCGCCGTCCTCATGCAAATGCTCAATATTCTCGAAGCGTACGATTTGCGTAGCATGGGCTGGTCTTCTTCCGCCAGATACCACTTCACGGCCGAAGCCATGCGACGCGCTTTCGCCGACCGCGCCGCCTACATGGGCGATGCCGATTACGTCAACGTGCCCGTCGCCGGCATGATCGACAAAAACTATGCCGCCAGGCAGAGAAGCACCATCAAACTTGATCGCGCATCCACCAGCGCCGAAATCCGTGCGGGCCAGCCCACCGGTTATGAATCAAGTGAAACCACGCACTTCACAGTGGTCGACGCGGCGGGCAACGCCGTTTCCAATACCTACACCTTAAACGACAGCTACGGCTCGAAGGTAGTTGCTAAAGGCACCGGCATCCTGCTTAATAACAGATGGACGACTTCACTTCCAAACCCGGAGCGCCCAACGCCTATGGCTCATTCAGAGCGAAAGAAACGCCATCGCTCCGCGTAAGCGCCCGCTTTCCGCGATGACTCCGACCTTCGTTCTTCGCCAAGATAACACGCTGTGGTTTACCATCGGCTCTCCCGGCGGCCCGACGATCATCAACACGGTCTTGCAGGTTATCACTAACATTGTCGATTTTGACATGAACATCCAACAGGCCATCGATGCTCCGCGCATACACCACCAGTGGCTCCCGGATGAAATCGTCCACGAACCTTATGGCCTCTCCGCCGATACGCAGCACGCTTTGGAGTCGCGCGGCCACAGCTTAACCAAGCGGCCGCGCTACATCGGCGATGCGCACGGAATTATGATCGAGGAGAAAAGCGGCGTCAGACTGGGCGCCAGCGATGCGCGCAACGACGGCGCGGCCGTCGGTCATTAACTCAAGCGTTGGCCCACAACCATGAAAACACTTCTCTTGATGAGACACGCTAAGTCTAGTTGGCAGGACGAACAGCTCTCTGATTTCGACCGCCCGCTTAACCATCGCGGGTTGAGCGCCGCGCCTTTCATGGGCAAATTTATACGCCGCACCGGGATGGTGCCGGATGCCGTCGTCAGTTCTCCCGCGCGGCGTGCCAAGCAGACCGCTGAGTTGGTTCGCAAAGCCGGACGATTCGACGCGGCAATCGTTTACGACGAGCGCATTTACGAAGCGACCGCGCCGACGCTGCTCGAAGTGATCTCGCAAATCGATTCCGCAACTGAAAAAGTCTTGATGATCGGCCACAACCCCGGATTTGAAGCGCTTTTGCATTATTTCACCGGCGAGCATCTCTCCATGCCGACCGCATGCCTGGCCGGAATTTATCTCAAAATCGACGCGTGGCCTGACATCTTTCAGGCACGCGGCACGCTTGAAGTTCTCATTAAGCCTCAAGCATTAATGAAGGATTGATTTGAGACGACTGCAACTCATCAACGGAGGTACGCAGACGGTGCCAGCTCATTGCCTTGTGCTCGCTTTAATTCTTGGTCTTTCCTTTCCCCACGCGAGCGCCACCGCGCTCCGGCCTTCAGCAAATGCTTTGGAACCTGCGATCCGGTCGGCTCCCGCAGAGCCGCTATTCTCCGACTCGACAAGCGCGCCGAGGCCTCACGGCGGCGAACTCGCGTGGCGGAGAGCATCGGCCGAGCGGCGTATTAATACTTTTGAGCGGTGAACCGAGAGTCTATGCGGGCGATGTCGATTACGAGTTCCGGCAAGAAAACAATCTCTATTACCTGACATTTCTTAATCAAACCGGCTCCATCCTGGTGCTCATGCCCGGGCATACGAGGCATCGAGAATTGCTTTTTCTGCCCGCCCGCAACCCTGCTTTGGAAACCTGGAGCGGCCCGATGCACTCCGCTGAAGAAGCCAGCCAAATCTCAGGCGTCACGGAGATCTGGGACGCACGCGAGTTTGAGCCGTTCCTCGCCGCTTTGCGTGCGCGTCAAACATACCGGCCGAAAAGCCAAAACATCTTAAAGACCGATTCCGCTCAGCCGGCCGCTCAATTTGCACAATTAAACGGATACGAGTCTTTGTACGCGTCAGCGAACAGAGGCGAAGCTTCACTGTCGCTGCTGCTCCCGCGCGAAGAACTAAGTCGTGAATTCAGGCGCGAACAAGAGCTTGCGTCGCGCTTGGCGCGCACCGCCTCGGGATACAGGCTGCGCGATGCCACGCCCATCTTCGCTACGCTCCGGGAGCGCAAGTCACCGTTTGAGCTGCGACTGCTGCAACACGCCGTTGACATCACCATCGAGGCTCTCGGTCGCGCTATGGCTGCTGCCAACCAGGCGCGGTGGGAATATGAGCTTGAGGCGGAGATCGACTACACCTTTAAGAGGCGCCATGCCGATCACGCCGGCTATCCTTCGATTGTCGGTTGTGGTGGGAATGCGACGACCCTTCACTACGTTGACTCAAGCGGCCCAGTCAGATTAACCGACTTGGTTTTGATGGACGTGGGCGCTGAATATCAACACTACACGGCCGACGTCACACGCACCTTTCCAGCGAACGGAAAGTTTAATTCCGCGCAATCCGAGATCTATAAATTGGTTTTGGATGCGCAGCAAGCTAGTCTGCGCGTTATTCGTCCCGGCGTCATGCATCAGGAAGTGCACCGTGCCGCCCTAGATACTATTAAGGATGGCCTGCTTCGCCTTGGTCTCATCACTGACCGTAATTCCGACCAGTACCGTTTGTGGTTTATGCATGGCACATCGCATTTCTTAGGGATGAATGTGCACGATGTGGGCGTCGGAGGCAAACTCGAACCGAACATGGTCTTTACCGTCGAGCCCGGAATTTATATCCGAGAAGACGCTCTCGACTATCTGCCAGATACCCTTGAGAATGCTAAATTAAAAGTCGCCATCAAACCCGCCTTTGAGAAATACAAAAACATCGGCGTGCGCATTGAAGACGAT
>JBBJMB010000281.1:0-4851 GCA_037719755.1 Pyrinomonadaceae bacterium | reverse complement strand
CCGCACATTGTTGAGAAGCGTGGCCGGGCAATTTACAGTTGCTGTGTGCAACGAAGTAGATCTTTAATGTGGAGATTAAGCGACCGCGCGGGAAGAGTTTTTGGCTGGCCACTCATTGACAACGTTGGCTGCTACTTGACGAAGATGCCCGTTCTCGCAGCATGACTGCCGTTTACTTCTGAGCTTTCGTTCGTCTCGATTGATCTGAGCGAGATGTCCACTTCGCCATGAGGTCCTGATGGCCGCATCAATACGCACTGCTTGAGCTCCGGCGACAAGCGAAACACGATCTGGTCGATGCCCGGTAGCCCCGCGCCCTTGACTGGCCCAATGTATTCAATCGGCAGGTTAATCTGCCCCTCGCCCGCATAGTTGTCCGGCTTGTTGTCGATGTAGCGCGAAAACCTGGCGATCACCTCGAAACTCTCCGCCACATTCTTGTACCCGGGCGGGTTATTCGTGACATCAGTGTCCGCCCCATTGCGTAAGCCTGTGCCGAAGATCACGACTCTCGTCTCCTGCGATGCTGAGTACACGTTCGCCGTTCCCGTGATGTCAAAAGGCACCTCCGGTTCACTGGCCCTCGCCCTGCCTTTCATCCAGGTCGTTCCGTTAAGCGAGACTAAAGACGTATCTATATAGCCGTCCACCACGAACAAGTTGGGCGACGCCTTCTCGATCCATAACATGCCTTGCGCCACAAGCTGCGGCGCTCCGCGCACCCCATCATCTCGCTTGATCTCTAAGCTCACGTTGTTGATGCCTAGCGGCGTCTCCACCGGTACGTAGATGCCGATGCGCAGCGTGCCGCCGGTTGCCGCACTCGCCTCCACCGAAAAGATCGGTGCTACCCGCCCAGCAACTAAGACTTGAAAGCCCGCCAACTTGTCGGCCAGATACGATCCGTCCGCGCCTCGCGGCGCCATCGTGAGCGGCACTGCCAGACCAGTAATGTCAGCGATGGCAAACGCCAGCGAGTCGGGCGTGACGAAGTCGAACTGCTGGACGAGAGCCGCCGAGCGCAACGTCGCTGATGGCACGCTTTGCGCCGCCGCTCCTTTGTGAGAGATTGAAAGCACAGCTAACAACAATAGAATGTAGAGAAGCGTGGTAAGCTGCACACATCCGGTTATCTCAAGCTTCATCTTGTCTCCTCACCTCGTGCTAACACACATTTTGTGGATGTGCCGTGGCATCTTGTCCGGGCAATAAATGACAATTTACTCCATCGGGCGGCCAAGCTTTTGGTATTCGTAAGTTTGACTTAAAGCGCGTGGTGCGACGACGAGGCTTACGGTTGTAAAACCCGTGGCACTCCCACCGGCTGGCGATGTAAAGCCTTCTCGGCGCAGCTGACAGTTGATCTCATAGCTGGTGACGCCGTATGGCGCACGCTGCGTTACGCTGAATTCAACAACGCCTCTTGCCACTGTGCTTTCTCGCTTGCCTTCACGCCGCAGCAAGTTTCCGTTAGCACGGTCTAGGCGATATGTCACGGGCGGCAGTATCTTCACTAACTGTGTGGTACCCCTGAGAAAAACGAAGTTGTAGTCTGCTGGGGTGCTAAACAGCCTTTCCCATGAGGGCAATTCCGCTGTGACACGTTCGAGCGTGAGCGTAGAGATCGCTCCACATTGTGTCACTGGATCTCTCACGACCACTCTGTACAAAGCTGAACGCTGTTGCTCTCCGGAGCTGTCGATCAACGTGATTACATCGCCCACGTGGTATTTGCCGTTACACGGGCTCTTGATGTCTAACGTTTCCGCCCCCATTCCGGCAAATGTCGCCTTTACGTTGTTCAAGAGCCGTGTGGTATCCACGTTTATGTCACCTTGCAACAAGCTCACACTCTCAAACACTCCGCCCGGCGCTGTGATGTTCACTACGCTTGGCAGTCTGCCCGGCCCCACCGCCGTATCAACCGGCAAAAGCGGCGGCCCCGTGTGCGCGACAGCGTTGGCAGTGCCGCTCATCAACATGTTATGGAGTTCTGCTCCCGTCTTTGCCAGTTCCGCCATCGGTCGATACGGGTACTGAGCATCTTCTCCAACGTACGTCGCAAGCAACATCGGCGGCTGCGCTTGCTTGACTCGGTAGACCTTAATTGTGACTAGCGGTTGCTCGCCGTCGATGAAGAGGCGGTAGTAGTCGCCCGGCAGGTGCGCGCTGTCGATGGTCGGGTTGACTACTACGACACCAGCGACTTCCTTATAATAACGCAGCTCGCCGCCGCCTGTCGCTTCGTTGGGCAGAAATTCAAGCGCCGTGACAGAGCCGTCCTGGCCGATAAAGCCTATTTTGCCCGCGCCGCTGTGCTGCGGCTTGAATTGCAGCCAGCCGGAGGCGTACATACCGCGCGCGCTGGTCGTCGGCACGCCCGTCTCGTCGGTCAGCTTGCGGCAGCGGCCGAGGTTTTCCGTTTGGTAGTGAGGGGTGGTGGCAAGGTAGACGGGTTCCTGCGAGTTGACGCGCAGTTGCGGGGGCAGCAGGTGCATGCCGGCTTGCTCGAAGTCGTGGCGCAGGTTGGCGAGCACGACGCTGCGGCGGTGTTCGAGTTCTTCGGCCTCGGCCAGTTCCATGAGGCGGGCGTTGGCGCGGGAGACAAAGTTGAGCGCGCCAAGGGTGACGATGAGTAGCAGGAGAGAGGCGATGAGGAATTCAAGTAGCGTGAAGCCTTTCATGATGCCCCCGGTGTGTTTGCGCTGGTTATGATTCGGTCGCCGAAGCCGAGCCACTGGCCGTTTTCCCAGCGGCAGATCTCGACTTGCCCTGAATCGGTGAGAGAGAGCGCGCGCGCCGCGTTGCCTTTGGTGAAGTAGATCGCCCATGAAGCGGCGGGCTGCGCGTTGACATCCGGATTCGGATCGACCTGTACTCGCCCGTTTGAGGTGAAGCGAAGCTGCGTCGTTAGTCGCGTCTCGGCCATCTGCGGCACTGCGGCGGCGACTAAGTCCGCGGCGGAGAGCGCGACGCTCCATCCGTTGGTCAGAGGCATGGCGTTGCCGAGGTATTGATAACTCCAGGTGCCGAGCACTCGTTCGCGCGTGTGGTCCTCGTTTATTTTCTCGCAGAGTCCGGTGGAGGTGCGCGGGTGCGTGTTTGGGCAAGTGAGGCGGGTCGCGCCGGCGCCTTCGAGGCGGAGCATCTTGGTCGTCTCAATCAGCGAAAAATCTATGATGAGCGGAGGTTGCGAAAAGCTGCGCTCGATGCTGTTGGTGCCCGTGGCCGCATTGAGCTGCACCGCTTCGGCGCGCCTTTGCCGAGTTCGGCGCGCCGCCTCGATGATCAGCGCTTCGCCGGAACCGCCGCTCGTGTAAGACGTGTTGACGACGAAGGCCGCAATTAGACTTAACAGGGCGAGAACCAGCAGTAGCTCCAGCAATGAATATCCGTTTTCGTGAGTTCGCACCACGTTACCTCTTATGGCTTTCTGTTGCCAGACAATTGCTTTGCTAATTTAATCCAGGGCCGGGTTCTCGCGGCCTCTGGGCCCGATGGGTTTCCATGAGCTTCCGTCGGCGGCAGTTCGTCGGGTACGGTGAATGGAGGTTCACTCTGCGGCGGCGGATCGAAGCCGCCCGGGCGGCAGCGTGTTGTTGCCGGGCGTTGCCGTTGGCTTGAGGAAGATCGAGCCCGTCATCCAGGGATCGTCGCCGCTTCGCGCCGCGTTTCTGGCGTAAATGTCATTGTGTTGTGCGCGCAGCATGTCGAGGTGGCGTTGATGCGCCAATCGATGATGTAGCCGCGGCTTCCGCTGCGGGTTTGTCGATCTGCCACTGAAACTGCATCGTCATGTTCACTGTGCCGGGCGGTTGCCCGTGACATTTCGGGCTTTCGCATCCGCGTTGGGGCGAGGCCATGTATCTTGTGGCAAACGTGCGCGTCATGCCCGGCACCGTCGAGTCGGGGCCGATTAATATGTCTTGCGCCAAAACTTGTTGCGATCCATTTTGCGCCGCCACGCTGCGAATTGAGGTCACGGCTCCGGTCAAGCTGTCTCTCACAGGCGCCCCGTTGCTTTGCCTGCTGGCGTTTTGCTCGCCCGCGGTGTAGCCCACCCTCAGCGTAATCTCAATCTTTCCGGCGCTTGTTCCCCTCGCCTCGGCCCAGGAGTAGAAGAATCCCATTCTGTCCGCGTTATTGTTTCTTCTTTCTCTTAAGCCGGAAAAAGGCGGAGACGACCAGCCTTCCATTCTGGTTTGTTTGATGCTCACCGGAACGACAGACGCCAGACGGGCGTCGGCGCCGCACCGGCTCGTCGCCACAAATCTCACGCTCAGAATTTCTTCCGCCCGGTTTTGATCTTCGATGGAGGCAATGATCTGCCCTTCGATTGGGTTATCGCCCCAGGTCCTGGTTTGCACGTATTGTCCCGGAGGATTTTGGAGCAGCGAGACCGCGATCAAAGGTCCGACTTGTCCGCTCGGGCTGATCGTCTGAATGCTCATCTCTTCGGCGCTGTCCGTTTCCCAGGTAAAGATGAGCGGCTGCCCGGCTTCCACCGGGGCGGGCTCTCCGGCGCGCGTGACGCGCAGGATGCGCGGCGGCGGACAGACCTGCCCCGCCCACGCCCCGATGGTCACGCGGCCGCTTTTGCGCACCAGCGCGTGCTCATCGTCCGTGCCGGTTCCCGCTTCGATCACAAAATCAAGCACGTAGATGATCTGCGGATAGCCGTTGTCGCTTGTCTGTTGAGCATCTCTGTACGCCAGATCAAGGCTCGCCAAGCGCCCATCTTCGGCCACGCGCCAATGGCGCGGAGCCGAGCGCGCGAAAATGTGCGGCAATTCTCGCTGCGGCGCAAGCCAGTTCGCAAACGAGCCGAGCAGCGAACTGCACTCGCCCGGC
>JBBJMB010000280.1:0-4877 GCA_037719755.1 Pyrinomonadaceae bacterium | reverse complement strand
GTACCAGGTGATAGTTTGGACGGGCGGCTGATACAGTTGTTTGTTTTGCGTGATGTAAGGGCTGTTGGTGTTGCCTGCGGCGAAAGTACCGTAGTCTTCAACATCCACCTGCTCAACCCGGCCGAAGCCGCGGAACTCGCGTTCGCTGGGGTCGAAATAGCCGTGATGATAGCTGTAGGTGGTGGCGAAGCTCGTGTTGCGCCATTTATCTGTCACGGTGACTTTCTCTACGCAGTGCACAGGAAAAGGCAGGCGCGTGATCCACGGTTGGCCGTGGGCACGATCTTGCAAATAAAACTTGGTGGACGCAACGTACTGCACGCTCGTCTCGGCGCCCAAATTGTTCTTCACTGAGGTGAGCAAGTGCGGTTTGACTCCGCCCATCAAGTCTACGTACCGCATTTGATGATGCGCATCGCCCGGCAGAGGCGATGACCAGACGATGCAGGCCGTTCCGTTGCCTAACAAGTCAATTGCCATCACAGATGAGACGTTGTCCGAGCAGGGAAATTCTCTCAGGCGGCGGGGAGCGCTCCAAGCGTTGCCCGCTTCGTTCAACCAGTAGGTCAGCGCATCCCTGCCGAGATAAATAATGTCGGTGACGCCGGAGCCGTCCACATCGATTAATCGAACACGGTTTTGATTGAATTGGTCCGGGTGATCGAAGAAGGGAGCCTCACCCATCGTGACCTTAGAGCCGAAACGCCCGTACCCTAAATTCGGCCAGTAGCAGACATCGCCGTTTCTGATTCTGACGATGTCGGTCAAGCCGTCGCCCGACATGTCAGCCAAATAAATGGACTGCGCGGCATCGGCGAACACGAGCGCGGGGCCCTTCTCTTCGTCCAATTTTTTGAGCGCAATTGCGGACGGCCCGAAGCCGCACTTGGCGCGCGACGGATACCAAACGAAGGCGTTCTCCTCTGAGATCAATAAATCCGCGTGACCATCGCCGGTGAGGTCGATCATCTTCAAGTTCGGATCATTCCAGGAAACGTTCGGATCAAACTCAAAAGCGGTGAACGGTTTCCATTGATGATCCTTAGTGCGCTCGTAATAACCGGGAAGCGAACCGCCGAACTGCACGAGATCTATTTTTCCGTCGCCATCCAAATCCGTGATGTGCTGCTGAGTGTTTTCGGGATGAGCGAGCGAAGGTTTGGTGGCGACGACCTCAAGTGGCGCGAATTTTCCGCCCCCCAAATTACGCTTGTAGTGCCACGCTTCAATGCGCTCGGCGAGAATGCCGGAGAGCCCCTCGCCATCCAAATCAAGCCACTGATAGCGAACGCCATCAAGTCCCACCGGGAGATTCTCCAGACTTGCGGCTTCAACCAGGTGTATCTCTTCATCTATTCTTGCCTCGGTGTATTGAAACTCAAGCGGCGGCAGTGATCGCTTCGTGTAGCTCGTCGCCGCCGCCGCAGATGATTTAACGTAGCCGGTCTGCGTCGCGGAGGTGAGGTATGTGGCGATGCTTGCGGCCGGGTCCGCGCCGTCTGTGTATTTGAGATCGGTTGAGCGCACTAAACAGGCGGCTGCCCCCAGCTCGCTAAAGTGATGAAACATCAGCACGCGCCGGCACAAACGGGAGGTGCGTATCTCAAAGCCGGCGCGGTAAGTCGAAAAGGCATCGGGGCGGCACAACCACGAATTGATCTCTTCGATGGCCGCATCGTCTTCGGCGTGTTCGCCGTAATCAAACACCACCTCAAAGAGCCAATTGCCCGGTTGATGCGGCGTTTGATTCCCGTACCTAACTTTCTTCAAATAACGTTGAGCAAAGCTTAGCGTGTGGTCGAGCCGGGTCTTTTCCTGAGGCAATCGTCGGTCAATGCCGTTTTGATTTTCTTGTTTGTATTCATAGGCGATGACGTTGCCTTTGCTGTCGCGCGTTTCTTCGAGCAGCCAGGTGAACACCCTATATGGATCGGCCGGGTCCGCGATGCGCGAGCTGGCGCTTTTGCCGTAGACGCTTTTGACGTTGTCTTTTGAAATGGATTCCCAGTGAGCGTCGCCGGTCCGGCGATCAACCCAGCGTTCGATGCGCGCAAACAAACCCTCAGTCCTCGGACGATACCTGTGCACGGCGTATGAAACACCGCCCGGCAGTTCGACCGTCGCGACTTCTCTCGTCCACTTCGTGCCGCTCTCCGCCAAAACAGGCACCAGGTCTTCGGCGCCGGAGAGAACAAATGTGTCAGACTCATCGCCATCCTGATACTTCGGCAAACCCTTTTCCGTTTTCCTTGTGATCGCGGGCAAGGAGAGATTCCAGCCGAGCCCGAACGGCCCGTTGCCGCTACCGGAATCGTAAGACAGCGAAAGTTGCGGCGAGAAACCCGATCGTCCCGGCGTCGTAAAAAGCGGGACGCTCAGCGACCCTGTGCCCGTTACGGGATTGGCCGAGAACTTTTCACCGATGCCTCGAATCGCCCCTCCCCCTTTGGGAAGCGAGATGGACGGTACGAGAGAACTATTGCTGTCCGAGGCGTCTTGAGCTTTATCTTTCGCTTTGCTTTGGTTGTTCGGCACCGGATGATTGTTCCTCTCGCCAGAACGGGACGTCAGCAAGCAACTGAAGGCCCGAAAGAAACAGCCCTGAAGGATCCTTTGTGGTTGCGTTCAATAATAAACGCGCAAGAAAACACGCTGTCTCGGCACGGATCGTTCTGTTAAGCGCCGGCAGCCAAGGTCGTGGGTTAGAAAGAGGACGCGACAGTGAGACTTTGAAAAACTGCGGGTCGCAGTCTCAATCAAAGCGCGGCGTTTTGCCACAAGCAGATGATGGAAGGTAAGTTAGCGAGGGCAAGGTGACTTACGCCTACAACATCGTGATAAGCGTGCAACCCCTGGGTGGTAACTGTGCGCAAGTCATTTACTCCTCTTTCGCAGCCTTGTCAAATTAAACTTTTGATAAAACCGGTCAAAAGCGAGTAGTGAGTTGATTGTGAGAGGTTCTATCAGAAGCCCCACCCTGAGGGCGGGCGCCTCTTCTCGCGCCCTCCCTCACGGTCGGGCTTCTGATCTGTCTCTTCAGCTTCGGGCCAATACCGATTCAAGATCACCCAATCGTAGACGCTTTGCTCGCGAAGAACATTTTGCGCTTCGGGAAACGGCATCATCGTCGGAGCGGGCGTGGCGCCGAGAGACGCGGCGAGATGATCGGCCAAGACGCGGCCTGGGCGCGTATTTCGGGCGCGGCGGTTGTTTCAGAGAAGCGGTCGGCGCCAGGGGCCGAGCGTAAAGAGCGTCGCTGATTCTTCGCCCCGGTGATTCACGAGGGCGCCGCTCGCAGTGACTTCAACTCCGACGCTTAGTTCATCAGGGGCGATGTAGCCCGCCTCTTGCAGCACATCCGGCAAGTATTCGCCGTAGATCATGCGCGGAACAAACGTGTCTCTGGTGATGCTGATGCCTCGCCGGTCGCACCAGCGCAAAAAGTGATCGGGCTCGTCCGCGAAAGCGCTCATATTACAGGCGGGAACGTTCAAAAGATGGACGCGGTCGCTTGTGCCGTAAGCCACGCCGCGGCCGAGTTGGTCGGCCGCGCGTTCGATCAGCACAACGCGCAACGGTCGCCGGCGCGCGTCGCTCATCAGCTTGCGCGCAAGCAGGTGCGCGGCCACCAAGGTTCCGCTCAGCCCGCCGCCGATGATCGCGATCGTCGCGCGATTGTCTCTTTTAGCCAAAATTAATTGTGCTCCCGATTAATAACTAACTCGTGTGACGCAATCCAAACTTCGACGAAGCGCCGCAACGAGCCTGCGTCAGCAGGCGGCAGACTGTAGCCCCGCGCGGAAAGCGTGGGGAATAAGGTTGCACAGGTGAGGTGAGCCTGCGTGAGCAGGCGACAGAAGCGATGTGCTAGCGTAGACCGAGTCCGCCGCCTGCTCACGTAGGCTCGTTAAATTATTCGTTGCACCTACCCCATGCTCGCGAATGGGGCTACCGGCTTTCGGCCTGCTGCACGCAGGCTCGTGGCGATTGAATGCGCAAGCTGAATGTTGCGTCACATGAGCGACTAATCGAACAGTGATCTCTCGACAACTGTGGAAGCTTTCTTGGTCGCGCGTTTCGACGCGCCGGCGTTTTTGGCGGAGCCCGGATGGTGCGCGAGATGTTCGGCGTTGAACCCGAGCTCGCGCAGGTGTGCGGCGAACTTCGGCGCGCCGTGCATGGTGATAATCCTCTCGGCGCCCGACGCGCGCGGCCCGCACCAAATCGTCGAAATCAGCGTGGTCTGAGAGCGGCAAGACGAGGTCTACGTTTTTGTACATGTAGGGCGCGCTTTTGTGCAGCGCCCACCCGGTGAGCATAATCACGTAGCGGCTGTTGATGTTCGTGATCATCGGCTGCTTGCGGCAATTGGGCGGAGCGATAAGCACGCGTCCGCGCAAACGCTCGCGGTCGTACTTCTCGTATTCGCCGGAGAACCGGACGCCCAACTCACGGTAAACCTCCGTCATGCCCCACACGGCGCCGTGCAGCGTCACGCGGTAATTGCCGCGCAGCGGCATCTCCAGCGCCTCTTGGCTTTTGCCGAGCGCGTAAGCCAAAACCACGGGCACGCGATTGTCGGAAAGCGCGCGGTCGACGGCGGCGTGGAGGCGCGCGACAATTGTCACTTCAGGAGGGAATTTATAGTGCGGATCGCCAAACGTCGATTCCATCACCAGCGTGTCGCACGCAATAATGACGGCCGTTTCAGCCGCCACATTCGGGCGCAACTTAAAGTCGCCCGTGTAAACCAGTCGTTCGCCGTCGGCTTCAATGAGCACCTGAGCCGAGCCCCGACAGGGGCCGGCCGGGTAGAACGTGAGCGCGTAGCGGCCGTAGTCGCGGCGCTCGCCGTAGCGCAATGCCTCAACCACCGC
>JBBJMB010000279.1:0-4901 GCA_037719755.1 Pyrinomonadaceae bacterium | reverse complement strand
GACTCTTATACCGAATTTGCCCGCGCTCGCGGCGGGCGCCAAAACGACGACCGACCCGACACAACGGGCTGGCCGGGGAGTGGTGACAATGGCGGCTAAGCTGAAACTCTTGGTCTGTTGCCTGTGGGTGATCGTGCCACTGGCTTACTATTCAATCGACACACTGCCCGGCGCGAAAGCGAGCGCACGCGATTCGCACCGGTCGGGGCCGACCACAACACACGCCCTCTCTCCCACTACATCGCTTTTTCAGCCACAGGAGAAGTCGGACAAGAAAGTAGATTTCAACCGCGACATCAAGCCGATCTTCGAGACTTCATGCAACAAGTGCCACGGTGAGGGGAAAGCGACCGCCGGATTGCGCCTCGATTCCAAAGCTGCGGCGATGAAGGGCGGCGGCTCCGGGCCCGCGATTGTTGCCGGCAACAGCAAAGGTAGTCTGCTAATGCAGCGCGTCCGAGGCGAAGGCAACGAGATGCGGATGCCGCCGGGCAAGGAACTTCCGCAGGAGCAAGTCGATTTGCTCGCCGTATGGATCGACGAAGGCGCCGCGTGGCCCGACTCCGCTTCCGCGGAAGGAACGATTGCCACACACTGGGCGTTTGTGAGGCCCGCGCGCCCGGCTTTGCCCATCGTTGCACACCTCGGTTGGGCGCGCAACGCAATCGACCGTTTCATTCTCGCGCGGTTGGAAAAAGAAAACTTGAGTCCTTCGCCCGAAGCCTCAAAGGAAACGCTTTTGCGTCGCGCGAGCCTTGATCTCACGGGTTTGCCGCCGACGCCCGGAGAGATCGACCGCTTTGTGGCGGACCGCGCTCCGAACGCTTATGAAAAGATTGTCGACCGTTTGCTCAGCAGCCCGCATTACGGCGAGCGCTGGGGCCGCCACTGGCTGGACGCGGCGCGTTACGCGGATTCCGACGGCTACGAAAAAGATAAGCTGCGCCAAGTGTGGTTTTACCGCGATTGGGTGATCAATGCTCTTAATCGCGATTTGCCGTACGACCAGTTTGTGATTCAACAATTGGCCGGCGATCTGCTGCCCAACCCGACGCAAGAGCAAATCGTCGCCACCGGCTTTCTCAGAAACTCTATGGTTAACGAGGAAGGCGGCGTCGAGCCCGAGCAGTTTCGCATGGAAGCCATGTTTGACCGCATGGACGCGGTGGGGAAAAGCGTGCTCGGCGTGACCATTCAATGCGCGCAGTGCCACAACCACAAGTACGACCCGCTCAAGCAGGAAGAGTATTACAAGATGTTCGCCTTCCTGAATGATGCGCACGAAGCGAACGTCGCGGTTTACACGCCGGAAGAAGAAATGAAGCGCGCCGAAATATTCCGGCGCACGCGCGAGATCGAAACCGAGTTGCAGCACCGCGCGCCCGATTGGCCGCAGCGCATGGCGGCCTGGGAAGAGCGGGTCAAAACCGCTCAGCCGTCCTGGACCGTCGTGCGCCCCGAAGTCGAAGACATCTCAACCGGCGGGCAAAAGTACATTGCCCTTGGCGACGATTCCTTTCTCGCGCAAGGCTACGCGCCCACCAAACACCGCGTGAAAATGACGGTGCGCACGGATCTGCCAAACATCCGCGCGTTTCGCTTAGAGCTTTTGAGCGATGCGAATTTGCCGCTTGGCGGCCCCGGCCGCTCCATCAAAGGCACGGCCGCGCTCACCGAGTTTGAAGTCGAGGCCGCGCCCGCCGACGCGCCCGACAAAATCACGAAAATTAAAATCAACAAAGCGACGGCCGATCTCGCGCTGCCTGAAACTCCGCTGGATGCCATCTTCGACGATCAAACCAAACGCCGCCGCGTGACGGGGCCCGTCGAGTTCGCGATTGACGGCAAGGATGAAACCGCGTGGGGCACAGACGCCGGGCCCGCTTTGCGCAATCAGCCGCGCAAAGCCGTGTTCACCGCCGAGACCGCGATCAGCAATCCCGGCGGCACGCTGCTCACCTTCCGCCTCAAACAAAATCACGGCGGTTGGAACAGCGACGACAATCAAAGCCACAACCTCGGCCGCCTGCGGCTCTCCGTCACCTCAGACGCGGGTGCTTCCGCCGATCCGCTGCCAGGGGTTGTGCGCAACATCCTGTCCGTCCCGGCCGAGCGGCGCACAGAGGCGCAAACGCAAACTGTTTTCAATTACTGGCGAACCACCGTTCCCGAATGGCAGGCGGCCAACAAACAAATCGCCGATTTGTGGCGCGAGCATCCGGAAGGGTCTTCGCAGCTGGTGCTCAAAGCGCGCGAACAAAAGCGCGAAACTCATCTGCTGGTGCGCGGAGATTTCCTGAAGCCCGGCAAAGCGATCACGCCCGGAGTGCCCGCTTTTCTGCACAAATTGCCGGAAGGTGCGCCGCCCAACCGTCTCACTTTCGCCAAGTGGCTGGTCGACCCCAATTCGCCGACGACGGCGCGCGCTCTGGTCAATCGCATCTGGCAAAACTACTTTGGCACCGGGTTGGTCAGCACCTCCGAAGACTTCGGCAAGCAAAGCGAAACGCCGTCGCACCCCGAACTGCTGGATTGGCTGGCCGTTGAACTGATGGAGCGCAATTGGAGCCAAAAAGCGATTCACAAAGCAATTGTGATGTCGGCCACTTACCGTCAACAGTCGCACGTCACGCCCGCGTTGTACGAGCGCGATCCTTACAATCGCTTGCTCGCGCGCGGGCCGCGATTGCGCGTCGAAGCTGAGATTGTGCGCGACATCGCGCTCGCCGCGAGCGGTTTGCTCAACCCGAAGATCGGCGGCCCGAGCGTGTTTACGCCGGCGCCTGATTTTCTTTTCCTGCCGCCGGTCAGCTACGGGCCAAAGATCTGGACTGAGGCGACGGGCGCGGAACGCTACCGGCGCGCGATCTACACGTTCCGCTACCGCTCCGTGCCTTACCCGATGCTACAAAACTTCGACGCGCCCGTCGGCGACATGTCCTGCGTGCGCCGCTCGCGCTCCAACACGCCGCTGCAAGCGTTAACGACCTTAAACGAGCCGCTCTTTCTGGAATCCGCGCGCGCCCTGGCCCGGCGCGCGATTAGAGAAGGCGGGCCGACCGATACGCAGCGCATCGCTTATGCGTTCCGCTTGTGCTTGGGCCGCCGGCCGACTCCGCCGGAATCCGCGGAACTCTTGAGGCTTTTGCATACGCAGAAAAAGCGCTTTGTGGCCGAAGTGAATCCCTGGAACTTGGCCGCGAACGATCCGGACAAGCCGCTTGATCTGCCCGCAGGCGCGACCGCCGAGCACCTCGCCGCTTGACGGCCATTTCGCGCGTGCTGCTTAATTTGGACGAAACGATCACGAAGGAATGAGGATGTTTGACGCGGGAACCCTAACGTTTCGGGAGTTCGCGATGAGTGAGGCGCTGCCGTTGGCCGCTGTTCAGGAAGCGGTGCTGGAGTTTTTGCGTGATCGCGAAGACGCCGTTGTCTTCGGAGCCCAGGCCGTTAACGCTTATGTCGATGACGCGCGGATGACGCAGGACATAGATTTGCTTTCCACGCACGCCGGTGAGCTGGCTCAAGAACTGCGAGATCATTTAAGTCAGCGTTTTCACATCGCCGTCAGAATTCGTGAGGTGGGTGAAGATCGAGGTTACCGTTTGTTTCAGGTGCGGAGGGCGGGCAACCGGCATCTCGTGGACTTACGCTCGGTAGAAAGCTTGCCTGCGGCGCGCCGTATCGCAGGAGTGCTGGTGATCGAACCGGCCGAGCTGATTGCCGCTAAAGTAATTGCTTTTCATCAAAGGCGCGGCCAACCCAAATCCGGCACCGATTGGCGAGACCTGGCGATGTTACTGCTCAAGTTCCCGGAAATGAAAAGCGAAGCGGGCCCGGTCGGCGACATCTTACGCGCCGCGAACGCCACACCCGCCGCGCTGGCCGTGTGGGAAGAATTGGTGAAATCAGAAATCGTCGCGGCGGATGAGGATGATGAGTTTTAAACAATTGTCGAAGGGGGCACTCGAAGTGAACTGTCAACATGAAAGCGAGCGTGAAACGAAGCAGCCAATTGGCCGGCGCTGGTTTTTGGAGCAATGCGGCGTAGGACTAGGAACAATGGCGCTCGGCCAATTGCTCGCCGGCGCGGGTCTCGCCTCCACAGGTTCGGATAATCCGCTGGCGCCGAAAAAGCCGCATCACGCGCCCAAAGCGAAGAACGTGATCTTCCTTTTTATGGCCGGGGCGCCGAGCCACTTGGAGCTTTTCGACTACAAGCCGCAACTGGCAAAGTTCAACGGAACGCTGCCGCCGGCGGAGCTGCTCAAAGGCTACCGGTCGGCTTTCATCAATCCGAACTCGAAGCTGCTCGGCCCGAAATTTACGTTCGCAAAGCACGGCAAATCAGGCGCGGAGCTTTCGGAGCTTTTGCCGCACACGGCGTCAATCGCAGACGACATCGCGATTGTGAAGTCTATGGTCACGGACGCTTTTAATCATGCGCCGGGACAGATTTTGATGAACACCGGGTCGCCACTCTTAGGGCGCCCCAGTATGGGATCTTGGGTCACTTATGGACTGGGCAGTGAGTCGCAGGATCTGCCGGCCTTTGTCGTTTTTAGCTCCGGCTCCAAGGGCCCAAGCGGCGGAAACTCATGCTGGGGCAGCGGCTTTCTGCCAACCGTTTATCAAGGCGTACAGTTTCGCAGCGGCGGCGACCCTGTGCTCTACCTCTCCAACCCGCGCGGCGTAGACGAGCGGTTGCAGCGCGATTCGCTTGACTCGATCAGCCGCCTCAATAAAATGCGGCTGGGTGTGACCGGCGACCCGGAGACGGCGACGCGCATCAACTCCTTTGAGATGGCTTTCCGCATGCAGTCGAGCGCCCCTGAGTTGATGGATATCGCGAAGGAGTCTAAGGAAACTCTGGAAATGTACGGCGCCGAACCGGGCAA
>JBBJMB010000278.1:0-4903 GCA_037719755.1 Pyrinomonadaceae bacterium | reverse complement strand
GCGTTGTTATTGTCGCCGCCGTCCACCGTGTTGTTATTGAGCAGGCCGGAAATGCCGCGAAAGCTGTTTAAGCCAAACGCGCCGTCCGGAACTACGCCGGGCGTCAAGCGCACGAATTCAGAGGCGCGGCGGCCGTTAATCGGCAGTTCGTTAATTGATGTTTGGTTGATGTTGGAGGTGAAGTCTTGTTGCGCGGTATTGATCACCGGAGCTTCGCCCGTGACTTCAACGATTTCTTGCGCTCCGCCGATGGACAACGGAATCTCCAAAGAAGTCACGCGACCGACCTCAACCACGACCTGCTGAATTGTCGCCGAGCCGAAGCCGGAGGCATTGACAACTACGGAATAATTACCGGGTCGCAGTTGCACCACGCGGAAACGGCCTTCGCCGTCTGAGACCGCTGTGCTTTCCTGATTGGTTCCCTCATTGCGAATCGTTACCGCGGCGTTTGGCACCACCGCTTCCTGCGGGTCTTTGATGATGCCGCCGATGGCGCCATCGGTCGTTGATTGCGCATCGGCCGCAACGCTCAAAGCAGTGGACAGAACCGCCACCAGCGTGAGCCTCAAAACTCTAAACATACCTAAAAACTCCTTAAATGGCTGGAAAAAATAAGACGCCGCCTGCGCACACGCGCGCGCAAACCGATGTCGAACGGATGCATGCATGAAACCTGAATTTTTACCACGCTGAAAGAAGTCGCGGCAAGCCGCCTGGTGTGAACGAACTATTAAATATACGAAGCTCTCGGATGATAAAGCGGCTTCTCTTCTCTGTGCTTCTCTGCGTGTCTTTTCTCTGTGTTTCTCTGCGTTTAGGTAAGTGTTACTTAAACACAGAGAAACACAGAGAAAGAACACAGAGAGACGCAGAGAGGAGAATTTCTAACAAAGGCTTGGTTTGAAGAAGCACCGCTTTTTAGGATCAAATTCATCCTTCAAAAGTCGTTGCCCGGCCACGGAAGGTGCGGGTCGGGCGGAGGTAATTTAATGCGGAGCGGTTTACGCCGACGACAGCCGCCGACACAAACGTTTGCGGTTCCGAGCGTGAAATAGGCCACCAGGGCGTCGTGATCCGAGATGCGCTCGGGCCTGAGCGCATCGTTACGGAAGATTTCGGGGAAGTCGGCGTTGCTGCGCGCGTGGGCGAAGCGCGATAAATTGGGGCGGAAGCTTTCGCTGACCAAAATGTGATCGAGCGTTTGCGCGTTTCCGTCGAACAGGAATGAGTAGCGCTCGCCGGCGGGCGCAAGCTCGGCGGCGTCAAAAAGGTCGGGGTTAACGAGGTCTGCGGAAGCGAGCGCCACTTGATCGGCGGGCGTCGGTTGACCCTTAATGGTGCCGATCACGTCAACCAGTCCGTCGTTGAATTGGAAAGCGTTGTAATCGCCAATCGAAACGATGCGCTCGGCCGGATCGATTATTTGCCGCGCCTGAATAAGACGGGCGAGAAATTCCGCCTGCGCTTGGCGCTTGGCCCGCACGCGTCGCGCGTTTTTGGTATCGCCGTCCACGCCATTGAGCGAGCGCAAATGGTTGACGATCACCGTGAAGCTGACGGCAACGCCGTAGCCCGACCCGATGCTTGCGCGCAGGACGAGCGGCGGGCGGTCGTGGAGCATCTCCGGCAGATTAGTTTCCGGATTAAGATACGTCGCGTCTTTGCCCGCCTGCACAACGTCAATCACGCTCACGCGCGCCGACTTCACCAGAAAGCCGACGTCTATGCCCCCTATGTCGTTGCCTTCGACAAGGTAAGCTTGATAACCGGGATCAGCATGGCCGGCGGCGATTGCGTCGGCGTTGATCTTTTCGGCCACGGCTTGCAGCGCCGAGAGATTTTCAAATTCAATCACGCCGAGCACGTCCGGCGTTTGCAGCACGTGGCGGACGGCGAGCGAAGCTTTATTGAGACGTTGACTAAACGCCAGCGGCTTTAATACCGCATCGTCGACGCCGGGCGCGTTGACGGTGTCAAAGAAGCGCTCGAAATTAAAAGAGCCGATAGTTAATTCATTGCCGGCAGGCGTCGGCACGTTAACCGCGCTGGCGAGGCCCGAAACCTCGGGGCCGGGCGGCGTCACTGTCGCCGGGTCGGGAAGAATCGTGTAGGAACGAAAGCCGTAGTCAAGCGGCCCCGTCAGATTGGTCACCGAAGCGTTCGTTGTGACGTTAAGGGCGACGGCGCCGGGCTGAGCGTCGCTGTCGACGCGCAAACGCTCGGGATTGCCGTCGAAGCGCGGAACGCCCGCGGGCGCGCCCGCGGGAAGCGCATCCGGCAGTTCTATGCCCGGCTCGCGCAAAGGGCGGGCGAGGCCCGTGATGACGCCGTAAAAGATACCGTTGCTCGTGGCCGTGGCGCGCGCTTCGTTGATAAAACCGCCGGTCGGTGAAACTGCGGTCAGCGCGGCGACGCGCACGCGCATACCTTCATACCGCTCAAGCTGCTCGATTGAGCCAGCAGGGTTGGTGTCCGCCGCGCTGAGCGTGACGGGCGCCGGAAGCGCGTTGCCGGTGGAGATGATTGTGATCGCCGCGGGCGAACCCGAGATTTGGGTGAGCGACGGGCTAAAGGGGTCGGCCCAGGGCCTAAACTCGATGACTCTGCCGGTGATGTTAACCAGATTCCCGAAGTCCGCTACGGCGGCGGGCGGGCGTTCGGCGGTGAAGACGAAGATGCCCTGCGAAGTGCTCGCGTCGGCGTCCGTATCGGCGTCCGGAGTCTGGATAAAAAAGCCGTTGCTTTTGCGGCCGGTGACTACGCCGGTGGTGGTCACGGTGGCGCCGGCGAAAGGCGAAATGCCGCCGCCGCCCTGAATGTCGTGGATCGGAATGATGCGTAAGTCTTTGCCGAGGTTTTGCGGATCGCTCGGGGAAACAAGGGAAAAGTCCGTCGCGTTATCGCCCGTGTCCCGCGTGCCGCCGTGCATTCTCTCGTAGCTGCGGTTGGCGTTGGCGGTCAAAGGCGAAAGCGTTGCGCCTTCTTTGTAGGCGGACTTCGCGCCCAGGCCGATTTGGTCAACCACAACGTTCGTTGATGTGAGCAGCGCGAGGCCGCCGCCGTCGGCGAGTCCAAGTCCGTATGTTTGATCGCCTGCGACCTTTCCGCTGTACGTGCCGGATTTAGTGGCCAGGAAGTGGCCGCGCGCGGGGAGCATCGTCTGAGACGCAACGGTTAACCTGGTAGTGATGGTGCCGGAAGCGTTTGAGCCGTTGATCTTCCAACGGCCGATGTTTACGTCGCCATCAGTGTTATTGTAAAGCTCAATAAACTCGTCATTCGCGCCGCCCGGCCCGCGCGTGCGAAACTCACTGATGACCACGGCGGGAATTAATTGCGCGGCGGCGGGCGGCGCTAAAATCGCCAGCGGCGATAGCCACAGACAAAAAGGCAGCGCCGTCGCGAGCGTGCGACGGCAGCCGGCGCGGGCAATGATGACCTTTGAGCGAGATGATGAAGACACGAATTCTTCCTTTCGACAAAGAGTGCTCAGAAATTTGCGAGTGCGGGGAATCGAGGCCCAACGGACGCTTCTCGCCGATGGGTGTGAGTTAAGTCTTCGGCCGGAGACGGCAAAGGTGTCTTAATTGTTTGGCTGCCGGAGTATTACCGGAAAGCACCATAGTCTTGAGCTGAACTCTTTTCTCTTTGTGGCTCTCTCTTGTCTTGTCTCCGTGCTTCTCTGTGTTTAAGTAAGTCTTACTTAAACACAGAGAAGCACGGAGTAAGACAGAGAGAGCGCAGAGAGAGAGAGAGAGAGAGATCAAGACTCGGGTTAAGTTAATGAGCGGGTGGTGAAGCCTAAAATCCCCTTCAAAATTGATTTTTAATCGAAAGGCAAAAAAATGAGAACACCGGAAACATTCTTTTCAAGACGACGTTTTCTTCAACTCGGCGCCGGCACGGCGACCGGCCTCTGGGCGGCGGGCAACGTGCCACGCGCTCTCGCCGGGAGCGCGAAGACCTTGAAGAACATCGGCGTGCAGCTCTACACCGTGCGCGATCTGATGCCGAAGGATGCCCCGGGCACGCTGAAAGCTCTCGCCGGTCTGGGTTACAAAGAGGTCGAAGTAATCGGGCGCAATTTGGATCAACTCGCGCCCGAGCTGCAACGCGTGGGCTTAAAGCCAATCAGTATGCACATAGAGGCCGCGCTGGTCACGGGAAACCGCGAGACGTTAAAGGCCATCGCCGCGCGTTTCAACTTTCCGATGCTGCCCGATGACTACACTTTGAGCTCGGCGATCGCTAACGCTAAAAAGCACGGCGTGGAGTACCTGGTCGTCAGTTATCTCTTTCCGCAAGAGCGTGGAGGCGCGGATTTCTACCGCCAATTTGCAGATCAAATGAATCGCGCCGGCGAACAATGCCGCGCCGCGGGCCTCAAACTCTGTTACCACAATCATGCCTTCGAGTTCGCTCCCGTCGAATCAATTATTCCCTTTGATCTCTTCATGGAAAGATTCGATGCGCGTCTCGTCAGCTGGGAAATGGATGTCTTTTGGATCGCCATGGGCGGCCAGGACCCGGCGGTGACGCTGCGTAAATATAAGGGCCGTGTGCCGCTCGTTCATTTGAAGGACAAAGCGAAGGCAATCGCGGGTCAAACGGACGAGGCCAAAGTGCCGCCAACGGCTTTCGCCGAAGTCGGAAACGGTGGGCTGAACTTTGCGGAAATTCTCCGGGCCGCGGAGGAAGCGGGCGTGCGCCACTACTTCGTCGAGCAAGACCAAACGGCGGGCAATCCGCTGGATAGCTTGCGGCAAAGCTACGCGTACTTGAATAAGCTCAACTTCTAAATTTCACCGGCGAGGGGGGGGGGGGGGGGGGGCCCCCCCTGGTTTTTTTCCCCCCCCAAACAAACACCGCCCCCCGAAAAAAAAACCCGCGCAACCCCCGC
>JBBJMB010000277.1:0-4969 GCA_037719755.1 Pyrinomonadaceae bacterium | reverse complement strand
GAAGGATGAAGGCGGAAGGATGAAGGATGAAATTAAGGACGGAAGAACTTTTATTAATTTCTTCTATCCTGAGCTTTCATCCTTCCGCCTTCCGCCTTCATCCTTATTTTTAGGCGTTTGTCGCGGATCGGCTTTGGTCTTGGCCGACGTGCTTGGCGAGCATTTGCTTTGCTTGTTCGGCGCGGCGGGTGTATTCCTCTTTTGTTTCGCGGAAGAATTGAATCAGCTCTTGATCGCCTTGTTGTTCGGCGTCTGCCAGATAGAGCGTCACGGTCTCGGCTCCTTGCAGCAGATGATAGGCGGTGCTGATTAAATTGTAAGTGACATCCTGCGTTCCGGTGTTGCCTTGGCTGTCGTTGCTACGTTTGCTGGACATACTGTTTGAGTCTCCTCGGGAAAATAAATTTCGGTTGTGAGAGCATCTGGGGGAAGCGGATTTCATTTTAAGAACGAAGGAGAATCTGGTCAAGTTGATTGGTGCGCCGTCGAGTACATTCCAGATAACGGAAACTTTCGTCAAAAGGCGCTGACATGATAATCATGTCAGTGCCTTGCCGCTTTGATACACTTAGCCTTATTCTTATCAAACTCCCACCCATCTCTTCAAGCGTGGGAGATCTTCCCCCGGCGGCGTTGCACTCAAACGGGATTTACGACATTGACCTTCGTTCCGGAATCGTTAACCGGTTACCTGAAAAGCGTGGAGGTGGGCAGATGAAAGGCAAGCGGCTTCAACGGCACGCGCTCAAAAAGCTCATTGTGGGTTTCTTTTGCGGAGCAGCCATTTTTTTAGTGAAAACGTCGGCCGCGCGCGTCGCGCAAACCCCCGTAGACTTTAAGCAAGACATCCAGCCGATCCTCAGCAGTCGTTGTTATCAGTGTCACGCGGGCGCAAATGCTCAAGCGGATTTGCGCCTCGACACGCGCGCGGGCGCCCTGCGCGGCGGCGTTTCTGGCCCGTCGATTACGCCGGGCAAGGGACGCGAAAGCTTGCTGGTGCGGCGCCTCCTCGGGCACGGCGATGAACCCCGGATGCCGATGGGCGGCGAGCCGCTCAAAGCCGAACAAATCGCGGTGCTGCAACGATGGATCGATCAGGGAGCCGTGTGGCCGGAGAGCGCCGCGGTTGAGGGCGAACGCGCCACGCAGCACTGGGCTTTTGTGAGGCCCGCGCGCCCGCGCGTGCCTGCGGTTAAGAACGCGGCTTGGGCGCGCAACCCGATTGACAATTTTGTGCTCGCCCAGCTCGAAAAGGATCATCTCACGCCCTCGCCCGAAGCCTCAAAGGAAACTCTTGTCAGGCGCGTTAGTTTGGATCTCACCGGCCTTCCGCCGAGCATCGCGGAGGTGGATCAATTCGCCGACCGAAGCCCGCAAGCCGATGAAAACTTAATCGACCGTTTGCTCGGCAGCCCGCACTACGGCGAGCGCTGGGGCCGCCATTGGTTGGACGCCGCGCGCTACGCCGACACAAACGGCTTTGAGAAAGACGACACCCGCTCGATCTGGCCTTACCGCGATTGGGTGATCAATGCCGTCAATCGTGATTTGCCGTTTGACCAGTTCACCGTCGAGCAGCTTGCCGGCGATTTGCTGCCCAAGCCGACGCTCGAGCAAAGAGTTGCCACCGGGTTTTTGCGCAACTCTATGCTCAACGAAGAAGGCGCGGTTGACCCGGAGCAGTTCCGCGTAGAGGGATTGATCGACCGCGTGGACGCCGTCGGCAAAGCCTTTCTCGGCCTCACCGTTAATTGCGCGCAGTGTCACACGCACAAGTTCGATCCGATTCCGCACAAAGATTACTACCGGTTCTACGCTTTTCTGAACAGCGACGAAGAGCCGGAAGTCGAAGTGCCCGGCGACGAAGTCACAAAGCGGCGCGCGGAGATCGCCTCGCAGGTTGCGAAAATCGAAGACGAATTGATCGCCGCAAAAGATGCGGAAGCGACGCAGCGGATGGCGGCCTGGGAAGAGCGAGCGCAACGCGACCCGGTCGAATGGACTACGCTCGACAATCCGGAAGTCTTTGCCGCCTTTGGCACCAAGTTTGAGCGACTCGAAGATGGGTCATACATCGCGCGCGGCGACCGCTATCCGGAAGGCAACTACACCGTCAAGGCGCGCACAAATCTCAAAAACATCACCGGCGTGCGCCTCGAAGTGCTCACAGACCACAGTCTGTCTCGCGGCGGCCCGGGCCGCGCGAAAGACGGCATGTTCTACCTCACCGACTTCACGGTTGACGCCGGGCCGGCCGATCAACCCGACAAGCAAGAGCGGGTCGCGCTCAGTGCCGCTTCCGCGGACTACTCGCATCCGGACTTTCCCATCAGTCACGCCATCGACGGCGACCACAAAACGAAGTGGGGCATTGATGCCGGGCCAGGCCGTCGCAATCAAGACCGGCAAGCCGTCTTCGCCGCCCAAACTCCAATTAATTACGAGGGTGGCACTAACCTGACCATCCGCATCTTTCAAAGAAACGGCATGTCGAGCGCCCTTAACATAGGGCGGTTCCGCATCTCCGTGACCACCGCCGCCGCGCCGCACACCAATGTGCTTCCGGCGAGCGTGCGCGCTTTGCTCGCCGTGCCCGCAGCCGAGCGCAACAAAGAGCAGCAACGCGCGATCTTCAGCTTTTACCGCACGCTTGATCCCAAGTACGAAGCGGCGAACAGGCGCATCGACGAACTGATGAAAGATTGGCCTTACGGGCCGACCACGCTTGCGCTCGCGAAGCGCGGCAGCTTGCGCGAGACTCACATTTTCAAGCGCGGCGATTGGCGCAAGCCCGGCGACGCGGTCACGCCGGGCGTGCTTTCGGCGCTGCACCCGTTTCCGCAAGACGCGCCGCAGAACCGCTTGGGCCTCGCGCGCTGGATCACGGACAAAGAGAATCCGCTCACGTCGCGCGTGATCGTCAACCGCGTCTGGCAGCAATATTTCGGGCAAGGTCTGGTGCTCACGGCCGATGATTTCGGCGCGCGCAGCGAACAGCCGTCGCACCCGGAATTACTTGACTGGCTCGCCTGCGAATTAAGAGACCGCGGCTGGAGCATGAAGCGGATTCATCGCTTTATCGTCACGTCGGCGACTTATCGACAGTCTTCACATGTGACGCCCAAAATGCTCGAAGCTGATCCGTACAACCGCTTGCTCGCGCGAGCGCCGCGGCTGCGCGCCGAAGCGGAAACGGTGCGCGACATTGCGCTGGCGGCGAGCGGTCTGCTGAGCACAAAGATCGGGGGGCCGAGCGTTTTTCCGCCGATCCCGGACGGCGTGTTGAGCCTCGGCTACGGCGCGCCGATGAAGTGGGAAACAAGCATTGGCGAAGATCGCTACCGCCGCGCGATGTACACTTTCTGGAAGCGCTCCGTGCCGTATCCGAGCATGTTGGTTTTCGACGCGCCGAACGCGGATATCTCCTGCACCCGCCGCATACGCTCGAACACGCCGCTGCAAGCGCTGACCACTTTAAACGACCAAGTCTTTATGGAGGCGGCGCAAGGATTGGCGTTGCGGGTGTGGAGGGAAGGCGGCCCGGACGACCGGGCGCGCTTGATCTACGCCTTTAGATTATGCCTCGGCCGGACGCCCGACGCGTACGAGCTTGATCACCTGACGACGCTTCTCAAAAAGCAGCAAAAATACTTTCAAGGGCGCACCGCGGCGGCCGTATACGTTTCGTCGGCCGACATGGGTAAATTGCCCGAAGACGTTGATCTGCACCAACTCGCGCCGTGGGCGATGGTCGCGCGCGTATTGTTGAATTTGGACGAAACGATCACCAAGGAGTAGCGATGAACATCCGCGACGAAATCATGCTTGAGGCGAAACAACTGGTTTCGCGGCGCCACTTTTTTCGTGATTGCAGCGTCGGATTGGGCGGCATCGCGCTCGCTTCGCTGCTCGGCGAAAGCGCTGGCGCGCAAATAAAAACCGACAATCCGCTGGCGCCAAAGCGTTCGCACTACCCTGGCAAAGCGCGGCGCGTGATTTATCTTTTCCAGGCCGGCGCGCCGAGCCAGCTTGAGCTTTTTGATTACAAGCCCGGCCTCGTTAAATACAACGGCCAGCCGGTGCCGAAGGAATTGCTGAAAGACCAAAATCTGGCTTTCATTCGCCCGGACGCCGGCCTTTACGCTTCGGAATTCAAGTTCGCGAAGTACGGCCAAGCGGGCGCGGAGCTTTCCGAAGCGCTGCCGCATCTGGCGAAAGTGTCGGACGACATCGCGATTGTGAAGTCTATGACCACCGACGCGATCAATCACGCGCCGGCGCAGATCTTTATGAACACCGGCTCGGTGCAGTTCGGCCGCCCTTCGGTGGGCGCGTGGGTCACTTACGGCCTGGGGAGCGAGACGCAGGATCTGCCCGCCTTTGTGGTGCTTTCATCGGCGGGCGGCACCAGCGGCGGAGCGTCGAACTGGGGCTGCGGCTTTTTGCCCACTCTGTATCAAGGCGTGCCTTTTCGTCGCACCGGCGATCCGATTCTTTCGCTGTCAAATCCGCGCGGCATCACGCGCGAGATGCAGCGCCAAACGCTCGACACCCTCAAGGCGATCAACGAGCATCACCTGGATTTGACCGGCGACCAAGAGATTGCGACGCGCGTCAGCGCCTTTGAGATGGCTTACCGCATGCAATCGAGCGCGCCGGAGTTGATGGATCTTTCCAAAGAACCCGCGCACATACTTGAGATGTACGGCGCGGAGCCCGGCAAGCCTTCGTTTGCGAACAACTGCTTGCTCGCCCGCCGACTGGTTGAGCGCGGCGTGCGCTTTGTGCAGCTCTACCACGAAGCCTGGGACCAACACGGCAATCTGGCGAAAGACATCAAGCAAAACTGCCAGGACACGGACCAGCCTTCGGCGGCGCTGATCAAAGACCTTAAGCAGCGCGGCCTGCTCGACGACACGCTGGTGATTTGGGGCGGCGAGTTCGGGCGCACGCCGATGGTGCAAGGCGG
>JBBJMB010000276.1:0-4982 GCA_037719755.1 Pyrinomonadaceae bacterium | reverse complement strand
TCCCGCGAGCAGCCACTTGCGCGCGCGCCGCTCCTCGCGGTCGAAGTAAGTGCGCGAGAAAGTGGCGAAAACATGCGGCGCGTCAATTAAAATCGCCCAGGCCGCCATCATCGGCAGCAAAGGCAAAATTCCGCCCGCGTACAAAATGAGTAACAAATAGCTGGAGAGAACCGACCCGATAAACCACACAAGGTCTGCGCGCGCGCCAATCACCCAGCGCAGCGAAACAATTTCCGCGCGTTGAAATTTAATCGCCGCGCCTTGTGTTAGATTTGAAGGGACATAAAAATAAGGGGAAGCTTCCGAGCACGAAAGGCCGCTGGGGGCAATTTTATACCCGGTCCGCTTTTTTGGCACGCGGAAACCTTCTCAGCCGAGGGACACTAACGAGGGACACTAATATGATCAGCGAACTTGCAGCAGGCGCGGACCACAACGTGGCGCTGACGAGACTTCTGTCGCGTCTTTTCCAGGCGCACCCCTGGCACGGCGTGACCCCGGGCAGTCAAGCGTCCGAAGTTTTTCACGCCTTTATCGAAATCGTGCCGACCGATGCCGTCAAGTACGAGCTCGACAAGCCATCGGGCCATCTGAGGATTGACCGCCCGCAGCGCTTCTCTTCCTTTTCGCCAACTCTTTACGGCTTCATTCCGCAAACGTACTGCGCGGAACAAGTGGCGCTACGCTGTGAGGCGGGCACCGCGCACCGCGGCATCCACGGCGACGGCGACCCGCTGGACATCTGCGTGCTCACCGAAAAATCTTTCGCGCACGGCAACTTTCTGGTGCGCGTCAAGCCCATTGGCGGCCTGCGGCTGATCGACGGCGCGGAGGCCGACGACAAAATCATCGCCGTCCTCGAATCGGATGTGGTGTATGGTGAGCTCGGCGACATTCAAGATTGTCCGGCCGGATTGATCGACCGCCTGCGGCATTACTTTCTAACTTACAAAGAGCTTCCGGGAGCGGCGCCGCGGCGCGTCGAGATCGCCGAAACTTACAACCGCGCGGAAGCATTAGAAGTCATCGCGAGCAGCATCCTCGATTACCGCGCTCACTTCGGTCTGCCCGAGGAACGACTCGCTGAGCTGCGCCGTTTGCTCGCCGCCATGTAAGCGTTGTGAGCGATGTGAGCGATGTGAGCGATGTGAGCTATGGCTTCTGCGATTAAAGTTGCCGCTTCTTTCTTGTTATTTTCAATTGAATCAGGCGATGCGATTTCCCCAGACATTTATCGACGATTTGCGCCGTCAAGCTGATATCGTGCGCATCATCTCGGACTATGTTCCGCTTAAAAAGAAGGGCGCGAATTGGACGGCGTGCTGTCCGTTTCACCAAGAAAAGACGCCCTCATTTTCCGTCAATCCGGCGAAAGACATCTTTTACTGCTTCGGGTGCTCAAAAGGCGGGTCGGTCTTTAACTTCGTGATGGAGCTTGAGCGGCTCTCGTTTCCCGAAGCGATCCGCGTGGTGGCCGAAAAGGCGGGCGTGCCGCTTCCCGCGATGGAGGAAGACGCGCGCTTCGAGCGGCGCAAGCGCGAAGGCGATACGGTCATTAAGTTAAACAACTGGGCGCTCGAGTGGTGGCAGGAGCAACTGCGCCTGAGTACGCCCGAAGCGGAGGCCGCCCGCCAGTACATCACAGACCGCGGCATCACAGACGAAACGACCACGCTCTTTCGCTTGGGCTATGCGCCGGATCGGTGGGACGCTCTGACCTCGGAACTACAGAAAAGGGGCGCCACAACTGACGAGATCGAGCACAGTGGACTGGTGGTGAAAAAGGATCGCGGCGGTTTTTATGACCGCTTCCGCGGCCGTTTGATTTTTCCCGTGATGGATACGCAAGGTCGGCCCGTCGCCTTTGGAGGCCGCACTTTTACGGCCGGCGGCGAGCCG
This sequence comes from Pyrinomonadaceae bacterium, assembly GCA_037719755.1. Classification (GTDB taxonomy): domain Bacteria; phylum Acidobacteriota; class Blastocatellia; order Pyrinomonadales; family Pyrinomonadaceae; genus JBBJMB01. Next base: position 3,083 of record JBBJMB010000276.1, on the reverse strand, counting down.
AAGTATCTGAACTCTCCCGAGACCACGGCCTACGTGAAGGGCCGCCATCTTTATGGATTGCATTTGTCGCGCGACGAGATCAGGCGCAAGCGGTTTGCGATTTTAGTGGAAGGCTACCTTGACCTCATTATTCCTTACCAACACGGCGTGCACAACGTGGTGGCGAGCCTTGGCACCGCGCTGACGCCCGAGCAAGCGAAACTCGTGTCCCGATTTGCGCGCCAAGTTGTTGTCAATTATGATGGGGACTCGGCGGGCATTCAAGCAGCAAAGCGCGCAACCGAAGCACTTCTCGCGGAAGACTTTGAGGTCAAAGTTCTGGTTCTGCCCGACCGGGCCGACCCCGACGAATTCGTCCGGAAGTTTGGCGTTGAGGCATATCAAGAGCGGCGGGGCAAGGCTCTTCCGCACATCCAATTTGTACTTGATCAAGCGATGCGAAGTCGCGATCTTCTGCGGCCGGCGGAAAAAGCACAGGCCGTAGAGGAGGTGCTGCCCTTTGTTCGCGCCGTCCGCAACCCAATCCAAAAGCGCGAATATTTTGACATGGTGATGGCGTCGCTGCGCGTCGAAGATGCTGATTTACGAACGGTGTGGCAGCGAACGCTGGCAAAACCAACTCTTGGATCAGACCGTTCTGACGACATCACCATCAGAGAAAAGTCAGCACGCATGGCCGCACACGCTCAGCCGACAATTGCGGAGCAGCAATTGCTCGATCTCATCGTTCACGATCAAGAATTACGCCACCGAATTTTGCCGCAGCTGGAAGCGGCCGACTACCAGGAGTTATCCACGGCGGCAGTTTTTGCGGCTTTGAAAAAACACGGCGAGAGCCAAGCGCCGCTCGACTTTGCGGCTTTGAAAGAAGAGCTGGAACACGATCCGGCGGCCGCAGACTACGTCGCTTTTCTCTCTATGGGCGAGCCGCAGCGCGCCGAGGGCGAAGCGATTGACGAAGTTCTCGCCAAAGCCGAGACCTGCTTTGCGGCGTTGCGCATCATGCGCATTGAGCGACGGCTCCGCGAACTGAAAGTCGAGCTCACCGTCGCCGAGCGTGAGGGGCGGTTTGAGGAGTTCGCCCGTCTCGACTCGGAACATTTGGATTTAGCTCGGCTGAGAAGCCAGCTGATGTCCCGGACGGAAGCTGCGACCATCAAGCGAGCATTATTGGATTGATCATATTCGCGCTTATTTGCTTATTTATCTTTGTGGTGCTTTGCTTTTAAGTGAGATTTAAACGAAAAGCACCACAAAGAAGACAAAAGAAGCGCAGTTGGAACGGCCGAAAGTGGATGGAAAGTGAGTATGGAAGAGAAAGATCAAGACGATGTCATGCATCGCTTGCTGGAGTTGGGCGGCGACAAAAAGTATTTGACGTTTGACGACCTCAACCGCGAACTGCCCGACAGCATGGTCTCGCCCGAGGACATCGAGGACGTTTTGCAAAAGCTGGAGGGATCGAATATCCCACTCGCAGATTCCGACGAGCGCTTGATAGAACAGGCCGCCGCGACACCCACGACCGATGAGGAATCGGAAAACGGCGAAGAAGATGCCGAGCTTGATCTTTCGGCCGGCACGATGGATAAGCCAACGACCCCGTGCGCCTTTACCTGCGCGAGATGGGCGTCGTGCCGCTGCTCACGCGCGAAGGCGAGGTTTCAATCGCGAAGAGAATCGAGCGCGGTCAAATCAAAACTCAAAAAGCCATTTCACGCTCGCCCATCGCCGTGCGCGAACTGCTTCGGATGGGCGACGATTTGAAAGAAGGCGCGCTCAACATCCGCGAAGTGGTCACATTTTCCGAGCAAGCGGAATTGACCGGTCAAGAGGACAAAGCCGACGAGTATTCGCAATGGACCATCGAAGGCATTGAGAACATACGGAAGCTGTTTAAAAGCGGGCTTAAGGAATGGGAGCAGCTGCGCGCCGAACAGAAGCTGACGCGCGGCAAGCGCAGCAAAAAGTTGCTGCGCTTGCGCCGCAAAGTGGCACGCACGCGGCTTGAGATCGCCGATGAAATCAAGCGGCTGAACTTGACCGAACGCTCGCGCGGCCGCCTGATTAACTCGATCCGCGTGGTGCAGCATGATGTGCGCGACAAAGAGCGCGCGATTGAAGCCTTCACGGAAAAACTCAACCGCAAACGGATCAAGCCCGAAGACGAGCGCGAACACAAAAAGCACATCGCCAGCGCCAAGCGCCGGCTGGTGCAAATCGAGGCTGAGCAGGACATCTCACCCGTGGAAATTAAGCGCTCGCTTGCGTCAATTGTGGCAAGCGAGTATGAGACGGGCATCGCCAAGCGCGAACTCGTCGAAGCCAATTTGCGTTTGGTGGTGTCGATTGCCAAAAAGTACACCAACCGCGGCTTGCAGTTTCTCGACCTCATCCAGGAAGGCAACATCGGGTTGATGAAGGCGGTGGATAAGTTTGAGTGGCGGCGCGGCTACAAGTTTTCGACTTATGCGACGTGGTGATTCGGCAGGCGATCACCCGGGCGATTGCCGATCAGGCGCGCACCATCCGCATTCCCGTCCACATGATTGAAACCATCAATAAGTTAATCCGCACTTCGCGTGCGCTGGTGCAGGAGTTGGGGCGCGAGCCGACCAGCGAGGAGATCGCGCGGAAGATGGACATTCCGGTCTCGAAGGTGCGCAAAGTTCTCAAGATCGCGCAAGAGCCGATCTCGCTGGAAACTCCCATCGGCGAGGAGGAAGACTCGCACCTCGGCGACTTTATCGAAGACAGATCTATTCTGAATCCGGCCGACGCCGTGGTCGCTTCCAATCTCAGAGAAATTACTGACGAGGTGCTGGCCACCCTCACGCCGCGCGAAGAGAAAGTAATCAAAATGCGCTTCGGACTTGGCACCAGCGGCTCCGAGCACACGCTTGAAGAAGTGGGACAGCACTTCGCTGTGACGCGCGAGCGCATTCGGCAAATCGAGGCCAAAGCGCTCCGGAAGCTGCGCCACCCTTCGCGCTCACGCAAGCTCAAGGCTTTTCTCGAAGGCACGCGTCAGTAAAGGATGAAGGATGAGGGATGAAGGCGGAAGCCAACGCCGAGACACGCTC
>JBBJMB010000275.1:0-4995 GCA_037719755.1 Pyrinomonadaceae bacterium | reverse complement strand
TACTCGGGTAATGATGCCGTTAGCAGCTTGATTAAGGATTCGCCAACAGTATCAAGTTGGGTCGAGAGCTAAGCTCTCAATCAATAGTTCGGACAGTTTTTGACAAAAAAGCCAACTCGCGCTTAGCTTTTGCCGATGCACAGCGGGTCCGAAAGATTTCAGCTCTCAGCGGCTTACTTCCTTTACTTCATCACGCTTGGCCTTTTCGGCCCTTACTTTCCCGTTTATCTTCGTGAACGTGGCCTCTCGGGCGTACAGATCGGCTGGGTGCTGGCCCTTAGTCCGGTGTTAAAGATCTTCGTTCCTCCGATCCTCGGGGCGCTTGCTGACCGCGCGCGCGGTCCGCGTTTTTGGGGCATGGTGACGGCTTGGGCGGCGCTTTCGAGCCTCGCGCTGGTGGTGACACTGAGCGGTAATTCTTGGGCGCTCATTTTTAGCATCGCTTGCTATTGCGCGGCGACGGCCCCCGTGATGGCGCTGCTTGATTCCGCGACGCTCCATTTTCTTCAGCGAACACAGCAGGGGCGCTTCGGGTATGTGCGTTTGTGGGGCTCGCTCGGCTTTGTGCTGAGCAGTTGCGGCCTCGGTTTGCTGTATACAGATCTTCCGGCACAAATCATCGCCGCCAGCCTGATCGGCGCGCACTTGGTCTTCGCTCTCTTCATCACCGGCGCGCGCATCGAAGATGCCCCGCTCGGCATCAGCAACCTGTTCACACAGTACCGCTTGATCGCTTCACTGCTGCGCAACCCTGTGGCGTGGCTGCTGCTCTCCACCATCTTTCTCAATCGGGTGGCCAGCTCTCCTTACAGCGTTTTCTACACCGTGTTTTTGCAAGACATAGGGCTCGGAGGAGACGTGGTGGCCCTCACGTGGGGGCTGGCCGTCGGGGTTGAGGTTGTGACGATGCTTTTTGTTGATCGACTGATTGATCGCCTCGGCGCCGGCCGCGTGTTGGCCCTCGGCGTGGGATTGGAGGCGGTGCGCTGGCTGGCCCTCTCGACTCTGCATACAAAAACGGCGCTACTGCTGATCGCTCCGTGGCACGGCCTCGCCTTCGGCCTGCTGTACGTCGCCTCGGTTCGCGAAATGACGCGCATTGCGCCGCGCGAACTGCGTACGCTCGGGCAGGGCCTCGCGGCGGCGGCGGCGGGCGGCGGCCAAGTGATCGGCTTCATCGGCTCGGGCTACTTATTTCAGCGTCTCGGCGGCGGCGGGCTCTTTCTCGCGGCGGCCCTTGTCGGCCTCCGTCGCACTAATGAGCGCGCTCGCGCTCGAATTTTGGAGAAGGAGGGGGACTGTTTAGCTTGATTCTCTCTGCGTAACTCTCTGTGTTCTTTCTCTGTGATTCTCTGTGTTTAGGTGAGAGTTACCTCAACACAGAGAATCACAGAGAAAGAACACGAGAGTTACGCAGAGAAGGATTTTAATCAGGAGCGACCCCGGTTTTTAACGAAGAAGAGGGCAGAGGCGCTCGACCACGCATTCGCCGCAGAGCGGCGTGCGGCCCGACAGATGCGGCGCCCGTGTGCGATCAAGAGGTGCGAAAATTCGACCCACCCTTTTTGCGGCACCAACTCCATCAGATCGCGCTCAATCTTTTCAGGCTGTCGGTGCTCGCTCAAACCGAGCCGCACCGAGAGGCGCCCGACGTGCGTATCGACCACCACGCCGGACGCCACATGGTACCAATTACCCAAAACGACGTTCGCGGTTTTGCGCGCGACGCCGGGCAAAAGCATCAGCGCTTCCATATCGTTTGGCACCTGCCCCTCGTATTGTTCGAGGATGATGCGACACGCGCCCTGGATGGCCTTCGCTTTGTTGCGAAAAAATCCTGTCGAGTGAATGTCACGCTCAAGCTCCGCTTGCGGCACGCGCAGGTAATCTTCAGCGGTCGGGTACTTGCGGAAAAGCTCGGCGGTCACCAAGTTGACGCGCTCATCCGTGCACTGCGCCGAAAGTATCGTCGCGACGAGTAGCTCAAGCGCGTTCGCATGATGCAAAGCGCAACGCGCGTCCGGGTAGGTTCGCTTGAGTGTGCGAATGATACGGCGCGCGCGCGCTTTTTTCTCTGAATCAATCAAGGGGTATTCGTTTGACGCCTTCGATTTAGTCTTCGGAAGGAGCTTGAACTTTAACCAGTTCCGGCTCTTGCACCGGCGGCAAACGCTGCTCCTGCTTTTCCGAAGGGCGCTCGTTCTTCTCGAAATCTCCGAGCTTCACGGGCTTGCCGGTTTTCGCGGAGCGATACAAAGCGCTGATGATGCGCACATCGGCGAGCCCTTCGCGGCCGGAAGGCTCGGGCTCGCGATTATCAAGCACACACTCCGAGAAATAAGCGATCTGCGCGGCGAACTGATCGCGTTTCGCAAATTCGCGCTTCTGTTTTTTGCCGTCGACGTGATGTTGAGCTTTAATTCGCCGGCGTAGTCGTAGGCCGGATCGGCGCGCAGCGTGCCCTTGGTGCCGACGATCTGGTAAGTGGAAACGCTCGACGCTCCGAAGCTGCACGTGAAGGCTGCAATGCGGTCGCCGGGAAAGCGCAAACTGGCGCTCACCATCTCCTCGACCTCTGTGAAGCGTTTGTCGTCGTCGCCAGTAGCGCTCATCGCGAGCACCTCTGTGGGCTCGCTGCGAAAGATGTAGCGCGCGGCATTGATGCAGTAAATGCCTATGTCGTAGAGCGTGCCGCCGCCGGTTTCCGTTTTCAGACGGATGTTATCCGGTTTGACTTGCATGGTGAACGTCGAATTAAAGATGCGCACATCGCCAAGCTTTCCCGTGCGGGCCATTTCGACCGCCTTCATATTGGCCGCTTCGAAATGCAAGCGGTAAGCGATCATCAGCTTGATGCGACCTTCGTCGGCGGCGCGGATCATTTGCTCGCATTCCTTGTCGGTCACCGCCATCGGCTTTTCGCAGAGCACATGCACGCCGGCGCGGGCCGCGCTGATCGTGTATTCGCGGTGCAGTTGATTGGGAAGCGCGATGTAAACGGCGTCGATGTCGCCGCTTCTCAACAACTCGTCATAACCCTCGTAAGGCACGAGCCGCTTGACGGCGTATTTGCGGCCCAACTTTTTCAGCTTTTCCTGATCGCTCGAAACGAGCGCCACCAACTCGGAATTCTTTTTCGCGTGCGCAAAGGCGGGCAGCACCGCGACTTGCGCGATATGCCCGAGCCCGATGACCGCGTAGCGGATTTTCCGACGCTTCGCCTCGGGCGCCTTTTTCTTTTTATCCTGGCTGTCTTTTTTAGCCGTCGCCATAATTTTATTTTCCCTCAACGGTCAGTGACCGGCTCGCCGTGCTGATTTGTACACCTGATCGCAACTTGCTCTAAAATAGCATGACTGCTGCGAAATACGGGCCGCTTAAGTTGCGATAATCTCCTCACTCTGCGGCCCTCTCTTATCTTTTCTCTGTGGTTCTCTGCGTTTAGGTAGGTCTCACTTAAACGCAGAGAAGCACAGAGAAAAGACAAGAGAGGGCCGCAGAGGAAAATCAAGCCAGCTCATCACGAGAGTTATGTTAACAATGTCGCCACGCGGCGCGTCTTTCAGTATGGACCGTCAAGTAATTGTGCGGAACAGTGTCCGCCGTTCGGCCGTATACCTGAGCGCAACGTCAGATCCTTCGCCCTGCGAGCGGGCGATCACATAATACAATTTCCGGTAATTTTATGGCGAAGAAGCGATCTCAGAAGCTGGTGTTCATTGCGCTCATCGTGATCATCGCAATCGGGGGCTTAGGCACCTACGGCTACATCGTGATGTCGAGCCCCAAAACTCCGCTTGACCCATCCAAACTCGCGACCGCGGAGCGCGCCGACATCGCGCGTTCGGTGGTCGCGACGGGCAAAATCGAACCGATCGCGAAGGTCGAAATCAAATCCAAAGCCAACGGTATTATCAAAGCTCTGAGGGTCGAAGTCGGCGACATGGTTTCCGCGGGGCAGATTTTAGCCGAACTCGACAAAGAGAATCTGGCCGCCCAACTGCGCGAAGCGAACGCGGCGCTCGGCAGCGCTCAGGCCAACTTAAAGGCCACCGAGGCCGAGTTTGAAAAGAACAAGCTGGAGGCCGTCACTCCCGAAGTCTCTTTCGCGCGCCGAACCGTTGAGCGCACCGAAAAGCTGGCGAAAGACGGCATCATTCCTTTACAGGAATTGGACGACGCGCAACGCGCGCTCGAACTGTTGGAGAATAAGCAAAAAGTCACCGGCTCTCAATTAAACGTCAGTCAGGCCCGCATCTCGCAAGCTCTCGCCCAAGTGGCCGAGGCCGAAGCGGCGGTGGCACGCGCGCAAGAGCAATACAACAACGCCACCATCCGCTCGCCGATCAACGGCATGGTCATCTCTCGCGACTTGGAGATCGGAAGCCCGGTTTCCTCCATTCTCAATATGGGATCGGCCGCCACCCTGGTGATGGTGCTCGGCGACATCCGGCCAGTTTACGTGCGCGGCAAAGTGGACGAAGCCGACATCGGCGCCGTGCGCCTAGGCCAATTGGCCCGCATCAAAGTCGAAACCTTCAAAGAACAAAAGTTCGACGGCTCGGTCACACAAATCTCGCCGATGGGCGTGGAGAAAGACAACGTGACCAGCTTTGAAGTCAAAGTCTCAATTAACAATGCGGGCGGCACGCTGCGGGCCAACATGACGGCCAACGCCGAAATCGTGCTCGAGGAGCACCAGGGCGCCTTAATTATTCCCGAAAGCGCCATCATCTACGACGCGCAACGCAACCCCACTGTTGAAATCCCGTCCGCCAACCCGAGCGCGCCAACCGCCTCCGACAAACGCCCGATTAAAATCGGCATCAGCGACGGCTCACGCACAGAAGTGCTCGAAGGACTAAAGGACGGAGAGAAAGTGGTCTTGCAGTAAGGATGAACGATGAGCGATGAACGATGAACGATGAACGATGAACGCTGTAGTAAAGCCAGAGATGAGGAGGTCTTGTGTTTGCGTTCCGGATTCATCGGTCC
>JBBJMB010000274.1:0-5023 GCA_037719755.1 Pyrinomonadaceae bacterium | reverse complement strand
CAAAGCTTACCCGCGCAACTTGCCTGACAGTCAACTTTTCAAACAGCTTCTTAGAAGAGTGTGTCGTCTCTGAGCCAACCCAAATAGCCGATGCCCGTTCACCTGATCGCTTGGGGCAGAAGCCAACGCCGCGTCGCCCACTCGAGGCCATACCCCAACAGGTAACCCGCCACCGCGCTCACCGCCACGTGTAACGCGAGCTGGCTGTAGCTGCCCACCCCCGGCTCCGAGTAATTAATGCGCGGCACGCCGAGCCATTCCAGCACCATCCCGAAAGTCACTTGCGACGGCGCGGTGATAAGCGTCGTGCCCATCCCCCGTAAGCTGATCCAATCGCCGCCGGTGTGCCTCAGCTCGTCCTGCACGACGTAAATGGCGACGGCCGTATACAGCAAACCCAAGGCGCCGCTGAGCCATGATTGATAAATTTTCATGCTTCGTTGCGCGACCAAGACAAAGACGGCAGATCACTTCTCAGCATCTTTCTTTCTGATTCCGTGGTAAGTCGCGTTGATGCTTATCTTCCCTGCCCACTTGTGGGGCGCCTGTTTTCCCAAGGCCCAGTGAACGCCGTTCACCACGAAGCGTTGAAAAGCTTCGATCTGAAAGTCTTCCGGGTGCCCGAGCGTGGTCATCAAGACACGGCCGCCGGATTTATTCGTCCACGTCCACGCGACCGGATTTTCAACCGCATCTTTTTTGTCCGCGTCGACGGCCTTGCCCGTCAAAAGCACTTGCGCATCCGAGGGCGGATAATTTGGCAGCACATGATAAAGCCACGAACGCACGTGAAAATTGCGGTCAACGCCTGTCAGCAGCGCATGATTTCGCGCGCCGGGGTGCGCCGAGACATCAGTGCTCGACTTGTGGCCGTAGTGAGTGTGACCGTTTCCCCAGCCGGGTGGGCCGCCCAGGTACTCAGCCGCGAAAGCGTTCCACCGCTCCAGTTCGTGGCCTGTGGGATAATTAAAGGCGTGCGTGGTCGTACGAAAAGCGACGAGCGGGCGCCCGGAGGCGAGGTATTTTTCCAGATGTGTCAGTTGCGCTTTCGGCAAGCGTCGCCAGCGCAGGAACAGCACGGCGAGATCCGCCGTTTCCAAAGCCTCCAGGCCCGGAATGTTTTCTTCGGCGTTCTCGTCCGGGCTGGAGCGCAGCACCGTACAGCGCATGCGGTAGTTCTTCTCCAACTCGCGCGCGAGCGCCGGCATCGTCTCTTCAGAGCTGTATTCGTGGTCGCCGATCACGAACACGATGTGCGGTGCTTTTTGCGGATGAGCCGCGAGGGCGGAAACACCCAGCATGGACAGCGCGGAGGCAATGGCGATGAGGAGGCGCATGAAGCGGGTGACGATCATAAAAGTATCGTGGTAATTGAAGCGGCGGTGGCTACCGAACTATGTCGCCACCGCCGCTTGATGAACGGTTCAAGGACAGCAAAGAAAAGGTGATCTTTACGCCTTGGTGAGCGTGCCTTCGTTGCTCAGCGTGACGCGCTTTTGCTGATGAAAAGCCAGATTGGCGAGATGCGGTGCGGCCACCGCTTTGTGTCCGACTTCGACCGGCGCGTTCGGCTCTTGACGCGAACGCAGACAATCCAAAAAGTTTTGGACGTGTGGTTCCGTGGGAATGCCGCCTTTATATTCGTGGATCGCTTTGGGGGGAATCTCCGGGCGTTTCCACGGCTCCGGAAAAACGCGGTAACCGTCGTCGTCCAAAACCATCGTCGCTTGCTTGCCCTGGATCAAGATCTTCCAACTGTCTTCATACGAATTGCCGTAGCACAAAGTCCAGGTCGCGATAAATCGCGGATATTCAAAGATGGCGCTAAACGTGTCAGGCACCTCGGCGCCGATGTGCACGTAAGTGGCGCCGTGAGAAAGCGCGGCGCGCGGCGGATTGCCGTCGTTGCAAAACCACTGAATGACGTCCATCAAGTGAGTGCCCTGGTCGGTCATGTGGCCGCCGGAGTAATCCCAAAAGTTGCGCCAGTTAAGGAAACGCACCGCATCCAGCGGACGATGATTTTTGGCCGGGCCTTGAAACTTTTCCCAATCCAAATTGCCCTGCAGCGTAGGCTTCAGGTTCATCGGTTTACGATTCCAGAACCACTGCGCCCGGGCCATCACCACATCGCCCAGCACGCCGTCGTCAACCAGCTTTTTCGCGCCGCGCACCGCCTCCGAGCTGCGTCGCTGCATCCCGACCTGCACGATCTGCTTGGTCGCGCGCACGGCCTTAACCATCTTTTCGCCTTGCTCGATGCTCAAAGAGAAAGGCTTTTCCGTGTACACATCTTTGCCCGCCTTCACGGCGTCGATCAAGATTTGCGAGTGCCAGTGGTCGGGCGTCGCGCTGACCACCGCGTCGATCTCTTTGTTGTCGAGCAACTCTCGGTAATCGTATGTCGCTTTCGCCCCGGTTTTGGACAACTTCAAAGCCAGGTTTTGGTAAGGCTCGTAAGCATCGCACACGGCGATGAACTCAACTTGTGGAGATTTATTAAAGCTCTCCATCAAGCTGCGGCCGCGTCCGCCGGAGCCGATGATGCCGAGTCTGATGCGGTCGTTTGCGCCGAGCACGCGAGCAGCCGACTGCGCCGTCAGTAAACCCAATCCGACGCCGCCGGCTCGGGCGATAAACTTTCTGCGTTCGATTTTATCTGACATAAATCAAGCCTCCGACTCGTGATCCGCCGAAAAATTAGCTAACCAACATTGAAGCGGGCGCGCTCTCAGAAGGTTAAAAGTAACAGTGTGCGACGGCTATCGTACAATTCCCGGCCCCGATCTACAAGGCGAAATTGTTCGCGCAGTTAACATAAGGAGGACTTGGAAGGACATCTGGAAGGATGAAGGCGGAAGGATGAAGGATGAAAGCTGAGGATAAAAAATTAAAAAGGTCTTTCGGCCTGAGCTTTCATCCTTCAGCCTTCCGCCTTCATCCTTCTGAAGGCCGATTCATGCGGCACGTTTCAACTTACCCCGAGGCGCCCTTTTTGCTTCCAAGTGAAGCCCAACGCGGCGCATCGCGCGCTCTATCTCAGGGTTTCGCATAAACCAGCGCCAGACATTGCCGGTGCGCAGATTTTCGGCGCTCAAAAGCGTGATGCCGACATCAATTCCGATCACATCGGGATTAATCCAATTGGTGTTTGGATTGAAGGCATCGGTGAATCCATATCTTCCGGAAATACGATCGCCGTATTTCGCGTGCATGGCGCGCAGCGCCGGCAAGCTGATGTCGGGCGTGAACATGAGAGAGCCGGCGGCCGCGCAAGGGACAACCGTGCCATCAATATCAGGCGTGGCGGGCGGGCCGCCCCAAGCGCGATAACCTTTGACGCTGTCCGAAGCGGTGATGCCCCAGACGTTTTCAGAATAACCGGGAAACTTGCCGGCCAGGTTAATGCAGAATTCGCGGTGGGCGCGCGTGGCGATCACGGAGTTTTCAAAGTAATTGACGCGCGCTCCTTTGACTTCACGACGCCCGCGAAAATCCACCCAGGCGTGCGAGTACTGGTGCGTAAACAAAGGCGCTTGACCGAGGAAGGTGTAATTTTTGTAATGATTCCAGTCTCGCTTCCAAGCGTACCAGGCGGTCGGCATAATCGGATGTGTGCGGGAACCGATGGCAAACAGATAAAGCAGCGGATGCTCACTGTAAGTGTCCCAGCGCGAGTTAATGAATCCGCGTTCGGGATGCCAACCCATCGAGAGCTGCCCCGGATGCTCGTTCAGCATCCAGCGGAAATCTATGCGCTCGTAGATTTTTGTCGCCAAGCCGGAGATCTCGGCGTCGGCGCGGTAAAACTGCTTGGCGGTCAACACGCCGGCAAGTAGCAGCGTCGTATCAATCGAAGAAAGCTCGCTTTTCCATTCTCTCGCGCCGGTCCGCATATTAACGAAGTGGTAAAACCAACCTTTGTGGTGAGGCATCTTCTCAGCCAGAAAGCGCAGCGTCACGCGCACGCGATCTTCGGCCTCGCGCGGCTCGACCCAGCGGCGCTCGGCGGCGATGCAAAGCGCCGTCAGGCCGAACCCGGTGGAGGCGATGCTGGCGATCTCTCTGTATTGCTCATCATGCGGCGAGCCATCCGTGCGCGCGCGGTCGAGCACAAGCCCGGTGCTCGGATCAGCCTTTTCCCAAAAGAAGCGAAAAGAGCGTCGCTCTAAGTCTTCGAGAAACTCTTCATCGGCAATTGTCAGCGCCGCCGCGCGCTGCGGCCATTTGGCGGGAGCGCCCGCGTGAGTGGGCGCGGCGACGGCGAAAACGACGAGAAAACACGAGAGCGCACGGAGGTGTCGATGTGAGAAAAACATTCTTCATTTAACTCCACTCCTGATTTTCCGCCTTGTCTTCTCTGCGTCTCTGCGGTGTTCTTCTCTCTGTGATTTTCTGCGTTTAGGTAAGTCGCACTTAAACGCAGAGAGACACGGAGAAAGAACACCGCAGAGACGCAGAGAGAGAGCGCGCATACGAATATGCTAATGAGCAACCTCGAAGCTGGCCTCCAATCCGCTTGCGGAGTCGGTGCCGACGATGACTTTGAAGGTGCCCGGTTCGACTACAAATTTCAGGTCGCGATTGTACATGCCGAGACTGTCGGGAGTGAGCTTGAAATTGACACGCCGCTTTTCTCCGGGCTGCAGGGTGAGGCGCTCGAATCCCCGCAATTCCTTGATCGGCTGAGTCACGCTCGCGTGCAAATCGTGGATGTATATTTGCACCACCTCATCGCCCGCGCGCTTGCTCGTGTTCTCTAAATCAATGCTGGCGGTTACGCTTTCGCTCGGGTTGATGCTGCGCGCGCTTAATTGCAAGTTGGAGAGGCGAAACTGCGCGTAGCTTAGTCCGTATCCGAACGGATAAAGCGGCGTCACGAGCGAATCCAAATACTTGGAGGTGTACTTTTGATCGGTCGGCGGTCGTCCGGTGGTTTTTTGGTTGTAGTAAATGGGAACTTGGCCGACCGCGCGCGGAAATGTGATGGAATTCCGACAGGAATTTTTCGATGCGCGAAGCG
>JBBJMB010000273.1:0-5054 GCA_037719755.1 Pyrinomonadaceae bacterium | reverse complement strand
CCCTTGGTGTGCTCAATTTTCCAACGGCCGAGATACGTCGCGCCGGTCGGTCGGCTCGCCATCGCCGTCTCAATGATCCTCACAACCTCCGGGGGGCCGGGATTGTCATGCACAGAGGCACCGATGGCCGCCCCCGGAAAAATCTTGAAGAAAGCCGAGTTGGCGCTTCTCAGTCGATCACGCCCGTCGACGGCGGCGACCGCGCTGACCATGCCGCCCAGCACTTGCGTGCTAAATTGCCGTTCGCGGCGCGCCGCCTCCAGCGCTTGTCGCATCTGGCGGAACCTGCGCTGCACTTCGTACATTGTGCCGAGCGTGGTCAGCAGCCCGAACGTGAAAGCCATAATGGTGAGCAGCCGAATATCGTTGACGGCTCCGCGCTCAAGCTCTCGGCTGCGCTCGAAAACACCTTCTTGACGCAGATCGACCTGGCGCAGCGTTTCGTCAAAATCCGCTTCGATGGCGCGGAATCCTTCGTAACCTTTTTCGTTGTAAAGATCGTCGTTGCGCGTCGTTTCGATGAATGCGACGAGATTCTGGCGCAGAGCGCGACCCAGTTCATACTGAGCCTGCGTCATCGAATCAAAACGCGGAAGCAGCGCGTTCACTTCGTCGCGCGCATGGCGCAGACGGACGCTAAAGAAAGGCACCACTTCCCGCCGGGAGCGTCCCTCGGCGCGGGCGCGCGCTTCGTTGTTGAGAATGGTGGTGGCCGAGCGCAGCTTGAGCAGAAAGTTGAGCTGATCCGAATGCCGCTGCTGCAAATTGAGCACGCCGCCGCTCACCGTATTCAGGCGCCTCACGCTCATCACGCCAAGGCCGATGACCAAAACCAAAAGAATAGTAAAACCAATCAAGAGCGGCGTCAGAGCCGGCGCGAGCGGTTGCGAGTCAAGGCTCAATTGATCGCCCAAACCGCCACTCTCAAACGCACCACTCGAGCGGTCGCGACTGTACACGACCTGCTTCGTCTCATCGGGTAGCTGCTTCTTCCGCCTCATCACTTCTATGAGTGACTCAAGGAGTGACAAGTGACAAGTGACAAGAAAGAGCAACTGGTTTTTCTTGTCACTTGTCACTTGTCACTTGTCACTCCTCAAGTCACTTGTCACTATTTAGCATCCATCCAGTTTTTGCCGATGCCGACTTCGACTTCGAGGGGTACGTCAAGTTCAACGGCGGTGGACATTTCTCGTTTTAAAATCTCGGCGACGCGCGCGGACTCATCCTGCGGAGCTTCGACGAGCAGTTCATCATGCACCTGCATCACCATGCGGGCGCGCAGATTTTCGCGGCGCAAAGCTTCTTCAACTTTGAGCATCGCGATTTTGACGATGTCGCTGGCCGAACCCTGAATTGGCATGTTGATCGCCTCGCGCTCGGCGCGCGCTCTGATTTGCGCGTTGCGGTCATTGATGGCGGGCACGGGACGAATGCGGCCGTAAGCCGAGCGCACAAAGCCGGTCTCGCGGGCCTGCACCGGCACCTCATCCATGAAGCGGCGCACGCCTTTGTAAGTGTCATAGAAATCGTCGATCACTTTTCTCGCTTCTTTGCGCGAGATGCCGACGCGCTGCGATAAACCGAAAGGCTCGACCGCGTAGGCGATGGCGAAGTTGACGATCTTCGCAAACCGTCGTTTCTCCTTCAGATCCTCGGGCGTCTTCGCTTTGAAGACGAGCTCGGCCGTGCGCGCGTGGATGTCGTCGCCCTTTTGGAAAGCGTCGAGCATCACGGGGTCGCGCGTGATGTGGGCTAACAACCGCAGCTCCAACTGCGAATAATCGGCGGCCACAAGCACACAGCCTTCTTCGGGAATGAAAGCGCGGCGAATACGCCGCCCGAGCTCTGTGCGAATGGGTATGTTTTGTAAATTAGGGTCGCTGCTGGAAAGCCTGCCGGTCGCGGTCACGGTTTGGTTAAGCTGGCTGTGAATGCGTCCGTCAGCGCCGATTTGACCAGGCAGGGCGTCGGCGTAAACCGTTTTCAGTTTATCCAGCTCGCGGTAATCAATGATCAAGCGCGGCAACTCAAATTTCTGCGCCAATTCGTCGAGCACGGCGCGGCTCGTGGAAATCTGACCGGTGGAAGTTTTGCGACCCGTACTGATGTTTAGCTCTTCGAGAACTTCGCCGACTTGCTTCGGCGAAGTGATCTTGAATTCGCGATTAGCCGCGCGGTAAATCTTCGCGGTCAGCTTCTCCAACTCCGCTCCGAGATAAGCTGAAAGCTCTACGAGCACGGGGGTGTCTACGCGCAAGCCGGCCAGCTCCATTTGAAAAAGAAGCGGCGCCAGCGGCAGTTCGATTTCTTTATATATTGATTCAAGACCCTGCTCCAAAATGCGTCCGTGCAAAACATCGGCCGTTTGCAGCGTAAAGTCCGCGGCTTCGGCGGTGCGCCACGCGTCCGTGCTCCAATCCTCGCCGCTCGGCGCGGACCAGCCTTCAGCGCCGCCCGCTTCGCGCACCAGATCGCCCAGATCATACTTGCTGCGCACGGGATCAAGCAGGTAAGCGGCGAGCAGCGTGTCATCCGTTACGCCCTCAAGCTCTATGCCCACCGTGGAGAGCAACGCCCCGGCGCGTTTCAAGTCGTGCACGGACTTTGACAGCAAGCCATTGCCAAGCACATCTCTCAGCAACTCAATGGCTTGTTCGCGACCGCCCTCGAAGTTATTGAAATCCACGAAAACTGAGTTGTACGCCGCCGTGGAAATGGCCAGCCCGGAGGCGGGCGCGGCCACATCGCGCGTGCCGCCTTGCTGTCCGGCGCCGGCCGGAGTGGAATCGGCCACAGCGAAGCCCCAGTGCTCTGCGTCCCACAGCGAGCGAACCAGCCGTTCGACTTCCGCGGCGGTTGTCGCCCGCCGGTAATTGCGCGCTTCGGACTTCGGCTCAATTGCGCCGGCGGCGTCAGCAAACTCGCGCGACAGCAATTGAAATTCAAGCTCTCGGAAAAGCGCATACGCTTCGGCGCGATTGGGCGCGCGCGCGCAACAATGTCCAAATCGAGTTCTACGTTGACGTTTGTGCGGATGGTCGCCAAATCGAGCGATTGGCGGATCAGGTCGGCGTGGTCACGCAGCGATTCGCGATAAGTTTTGTGCTTGATTTCTTCCAGCGCGCGAGTGCGTTTTCAATCGATCCCAATTGCTTAACGACCTGCACCGCTCCCTTCGCGCCTATTCCAGGAGCGCCCGGGATGTTGTCGACCGCATCGCCCATCAGGCCGAGCAAATCAACGATCTGCGCGGGCGGCACTCCGAACTTGGCTTCCACCCATGCTTCGTCGCACCACTCCACGGGCGGCACAGGCTCTTTGCGCTTCACGTTTTGCGAATTCTGCCGCATGCACACGACGAAGGGATCGCGCACCAACTGACACATATCCTTGTCGTTGGAGACGATAACAGCTTGCAATCCTTTTTCCGCAGCCTGCACGGCGAGCGTTCCGATCACATCGTCGGCTTCAAATCCGGGCGCGTTGATAATCGGAATGTTAAAGGCTTCGCACACGCGCACGATGTAGGCAACTGCGACTGCAACTCATCGGGCATTTGGGCGCGGTTGGCTTTGTAATCGGCGTAAGCGTCGTGGCGGAAAGTAGGCGTGCCCGACTCGAAAACGGCGGCGATGTAATGGGGCGCTCGTCTGCGAGCAGCTTGCGCAGCATGTTGGTGAAAACAAAGACCGCTTGCGTGACCTGCCCGCGGCTGTTCGTGAGCGGCTCAACGCGGTTGCCCATCGGAGCGAAAAAAGCGCGAAAGATGTGCGACATCGAGTCGATCAAAAAGACCCGCTCGCTTGGGGCGACGGTCGCGGTGGTGCTCGTTTTCGGCATTTAATTCATTCTATGAGTTCACTTTATCGAGTGTCAATACGCGCCTTTCGGTGTGTGGCGGAAATGCGGCAGTTGGTGGTTAAACCGTGGCCGATCCGCCACACTAAGCGTGCGGCCGACAACTAGCGAATCCTTCCCGGGTTCGCGCCTTTCGCTTTGTTTGTTCAGCATGAGGATGAAATCACTATCAGCGGCACATCGCTTGCCGGCTGACGAGACACGTTTTGGCAAATGCAAGTCTTGAAATCAACCCCGAAAGGTCACCTCTGACGTTGATTAAACAAACCACGCTCTCGTCATCCGTCGCCACTTGCGGCACGGGGCTGCACTCGGCGGTGCCCGTTCACGTGCGGCTACTGCCGGCCCCGCCGGACACAGGGTACGTATTTGTCCGCACGGACCTCGGCAACTTTGAGATTCCGGCGTCGGCGGAGTTTGTCGCTCATTGCAGCTATGCGACAACGCTGATGCGCACCGGCGTGGTCATCTCTACGGTGGAGCACCTGTTGGCCGCTCTGCGCGGCGCCGGCGTGGATAACGCATTGATCGAAGTGGACAATTTGGAAGTGCCGATCATGGACGGATCGGCCGATGCTTTCACCGCGATGATCGAGCGCGCGGGCGTCGTCGAGCAATCGGCGGTGCGCCGGGCGCTACGCGTGCGCGAGCGCGTTTCGGTGGAGCACGGAAACAGACGCATCAGCGTGGCGCCGGCCGAGAGTTACGAAATAGATTGCATGATAGATTTTCCCCACCCGCTGATTCGCACGCAAAGGTTCTTCGTCGAACTCTCGGACGCACACGCCTTCGCGCGCGACATCTCATCGGCGCGCACTTTCGGTTTTACGGCCGAGATTGAAGCGCTGCGGCGCGACAATTTGATTCGCGGCGGCTCGCTTGATAACGCCATTGTGCTGACGCCCGACGGCATGCTCAATCACACGACGCTTCGCTTCAAAGACGAATTTGTGCGCCACAAGATCCTCGATATCATCGGCGATCTGGCGCTCGTCGGGATGCCGATTGTCGGGCGCGTCACGGCGGAAAGAAGCGGCCACGTGCTCCACGCCGAATTGATGACGAAGCTGCTTCGCAACGACAACGCCTGGGAGATCGTGGACGCGCCGGCGGCGAGACCTCTCGTGGCGGCGGGCTAAGGGCGCGTTAAGAAATAACTTCCCGACCTTCCACAAACGGGTTAGCTGACGATC
>JBBJMB010000272.1:0-5064 GCA_037719755.1 Pyrinomonadaceae bacterium | reverse complement strand
TTTAGCCGCCACTTCTACATCAACGATACCGAAAACCCTTACACCACCGACCCCGGCAAGCCCTTTCTGTGGGTGCGCGCCCGCATCGTCGGCGGCAAAACGCTGCATTGGGGCAGACTTTCGTGGCGTTTGTCGGATTTGGACTTTAAGGCCGCTTCCCATGACGGCTTCGACGTTGACTGGCCGATCTCTTACGCAGACATCTCGCCTTACTACGACCGCGCCGAAGAATTCATCGGCGTGAGCGGCAACAAAGATGGATTAGAGCATTTGCCGGACGGCAATTTCTTGCCGCCGATGAATCTCACCTGCGGCGAAAGTATGCTGAAGCGCGGCTCTGAGAAAACAGGGCGCCCCGCCATCGTGTCGCGCGTCGCAATGCTCACCGGCACGAAGCCGCACATGAAGGGGCGTAACGCCTGCCACTACTGCGGCCACTGCGGCGAGGGCTGCGATGTGGGCGCGATGTTTAATTCCATCGTCTCCACGCTGCCCGTCGCCGCCGCCACCGGCCGCATGACGCTGCGGCCCAACTCTGTGGTCAGAGAAATACTCATCGACCAGAACACGGGTCAAGCGAAGGGCGTCGCCTTTGTCGACCGCGTCACGTACGAAGAGCAAGAGGCATACGCGAAAGTGGTGATGGTCGCCGCTTCGACGCTTGAATCCACACGTTTGCTGCTCAACTCCAAGTCGCGCCAGCATCCGAACGGCATCGGCAATGCTTCCGGCGTGCTCGGCCATTACCTGGTCGACCATTTCGGCGGCATCGGAGCCTCAGGCTTTTACCCCGTGCTGCTCGGCAAGAATGCCGACCCCGGCATGCTCGACGGCAAAGCGGCGGGTCTTTTCATTCCCCGCTTCCAAAACTTGGACAAGCAATCGAAGCAGCCGAACTTTTTGCGCGGCTACGGCTTCGAGTGCGCGTCGAATATCAGTCGCTTTCCCGGCCACGCCCGCGGCATCGCCGGCTTCGGCTCGGATTTCAAGGAGAAAGTGCGCCGCTACGGTACCGCCCCCGTCGGCATGACGACGCGCGCGGCGACGCTTTCGCGCTTTGAAAACTTCGTTGAGATTGATCCTTCGGGCGTGGTCGACGCGTGGGGCGTGCCGGTGCTGCGCGTGCACATGCAGTTTTCCGACAATGAACGTCAGATGGCGAAGCACGCGGCCGAGACAAGCGAAGAAATCTTGCGCGCCTCAGGCGCCGAAGTGGTTTCGACCGGCGGCACGATGACCGTGCCGGGCCGCATCATTCACGAATTGGGCACGGCGCGCATGGGCAGCGACCCGAAAACGTCTGTGCTCAACAAATGGAATCAAGTCCACGACGTGAAAAACGTTTTCGTCACCGACGGCGCTTCGTTCGTCAACTCGGCCAATCAAAACCCGACGCTCACCATCCTCGCGATGACGATGCGTAGCTGCGACTACATCAACGACGAAATGAAACGGGGGACTCTATGACCGAAGAGATGGCCACGCAGAAGAAACGACCCAGCAGAGACGTGGCGACGACCGGCGTCGGCGCTCCGACGAAAACGCTGCCCGTGCCCAAAATTTCGGCCCGCAACGCGCCTCAGCCCAGGCCTTCCGCAAAGCTTTACTCGATCTTCGCGCTTCCCGCGATGGAAGCTTTGCCGGCGAACCAACGTGCGCGGCGCCGACTACATGTTCACTTACGCTCCCGCACAAGCGACTTTAAAAGACGGCAAGCTCGAATTAAGCGGCCGTTTTGAAGCGGGACCCAAGCGCGGCCGGCGCGCTCCCTGGGCGCCGACAACGTGCGCGCCACTTTGATCGCGACGCAGGGCGGCATCGCGGGCTCGCCCGCGCGCCGGCAATTGCAAACCGGAACAAGCGGCGCCATCAACGTGGCCACGCCCGATCAAAAGCAAGAGCAATCGAAGGCGCCCGAAACGCAACCGCAAGAAAGAGAGCAAACGGCGGCAACGGAAGCAAACATGGCCGATACGTCCAAGCTGCCGATTGTCGATGCCACTGGCCCGCTCGGTTTCGTGGCCGCGCTCTACTTCCGTTTACAAGACTTGAACGCGCGCTCACTGGGCGTGCCTGTTGAGATGAACAACCTGCAACTGAACGTGCGGCTCGCTCCGGAAAATGAAATTGAAAGAGATTTGCTCTGGCTTTACTCTGACATCGTCGCCGTCGTCTACGGCGACAAACCCGATGCGCGCGAAGCAAACAAGTACGTGCAGGAATTAAACGGCAAATTCAAAGCTTAAATCCCCCTCTGTGCTTCTCTGTGTCTTCTCTGCGGTGTTTCTCTCTCGTTTAAGTAACTCTTACCTAAACGAGAGAGAAACACCACAGAGAAGACCAGAGAAGCTCAGGAAAAACTTATGCCATCACCGCATCCCCCATTGTTCAAATCTCGCTCGACCTCACGGACATCACAGAGGCCATTAAAACCGCGCATGTGGCCGTGGAGGCGGGCGTCGATTGGCTTGAGGCCGGCACGCCGTTGCTGCTCGCCGAAGGCTTGCACGGCGTGCGTGCGCTGCGCCGGGAATTTCCCGATCGCCCAATTGTCGCGGATTTGAAAACGATGGACGGCGGCTACCTCGAAGCCGAGATGATGGCCGGCGCCGGCGCGACGCACGTCGTGGTGATGGCCCGCGCGCATCCGGAAACAATCAAAGTGGTCGTCCAGGCCGGGCGCGATTGCGGCGTCAAAGTGATGGGCGATAACCTCGGCTGTGAAGACAAGCCCGCGGCCGGCCGCATGATGGAAGACTTGGGCGTAGACTACATCGTTCACCACACGGGCTTTGACGAGCGCAACGGCGCGGCCGCGGCGGGACGCGCTCGCTTGAGCCCGCTCGACGACCTTGATGCGGTCGTCGCCGCCGTCCGGATTCCCGTGCAGGCGGTTGGCGGCCTCACCCTTGAGGAGGCCGTGGAGATGCCGCGGCGCGGCGCTCCGCTGGTCGTGATCGGCGCTCCGCTCGCCATTGATGCTTACTCATTTAATGTTGCCGCAGGAGACCTCAAGCACTGCTGCGGGAAATCACCCGGAGGATACGCGAATGACCGGAGGAATGATGACGGGCGTGGTGCAGTACGCGCTGGAGCCGCACGCCGTGGAGCTGCGCGAGCTGCCTGTGCCGGAAATTGAAGAGCGCGATGTGCTGCTCGAAGTCGGCGCGGTCAGCGTGTGCGGCAGCGATGTCCATCAGTATTACAACAAGCAAAGCTGGCCGGTGCGCGTGCCGGTGGTCTTGGGCCACGAATTCTGTGGCACGGTGGCGGCCGTGGGGCGCGGCGTGCGCGGCTTTCGCGAGGGCGACCGCGTGGTTTCGGAAACGGCGGCCCGCATTTGCGAAAACTGCATTTACTGTCGCACAGGCAACTACAACATCTGCCCGCAGCGCAAGGCTTCGGCTACGGCATCAACGGCGCGATGGCCGACTACGTGGTGGTGCCGGAGCGTTGTTTGCACCACATTCCCGATTCTCTTCCTTTCGAGCGCGCCGCCTTGACCGAGCCTTGCTGTGTGGGCTACAACGCCGTCGTCGTCAAAAGCCGCGTGCGCCCGGCGATCTGGTGGTGGTGATGGGCCCCGGCCCCATGGGCTTGCTGTGCGCCGAGATGGCGCGAATGTCCGGCGCCGGCACGCTGATCGTGAGCGGCGCTTCGCCGCAGGATGAATTGCGGCTGGCGGCGGCGAAGAACTGGGCGCGACCGAGGCCGTCAACTCTCAGACGGTGGATTTAACCGATCTGGTGCGCGGCTACGGCGATGGTCTCGGAGCCGACCTGGTAATTGATGCGACGGGAGCGTCGCCGGCCTTAAAGCAAGCTCTTGAGCTCGTGCGGCCCGGCGGTCAAATTACGAAGGTCGGATGGGGGCCGCAACCGCTCATTTCTCGCTTGATCCGCTGGTGCAAAGGCCGTTCGCTTGCAGGGCAGCTTCAGCCATACGTTTCAGAATTGGGAGCAAGTGGTGGCGCTGCTCACCGCCGGCAAAATCAATCTTGAGCCAATCGTCAGCCGCGTCACAGACCTGCAAGGCTGGCAAGACTCGTTCGAGGGCATGCACGACGGCAAATACGTGAAAGCGGTGCTGCGGCCGAATTAATTTTCTCCCTCTGCGTTTCTCTCTTGTCTTTTCTCTGTGATGCTCTGCGTTTAAGTAACTCTTACCTAAACGCAGAGCATCACAGAGAAAAGACAAGAGAGATACACAGAGAAGATCGAGGGATTCTATGCCTCACTTGAGCGTTTTTCCGAAAGGCTTTATGGATGAATTGTGCGTCACGAAAACGATGACGCTCATCGAGTGGATCGATCTCGCGGCGACGCTTGATGTGGACGGCGTGGAGATGTACCCCGGCTTTTTCGAGAGCTTTGACGCGGATTATCTCGCAAGCATCAAGAATCATCTGGAAACAGTCAAACTTGAAGCGCCGATGATGTGCGCTTCGCCCGACTTTACGAACCCCGACGCCGCGGCGCGGCAGCGTGAGATCGACCGCGAGCGACGCATGATTGACGTGACCGCCCAATTAGGCGGTCGCTTTTGCCGCGTGCTCTCCGGCCAACGCCGCGCGGAAGTCTCGCGCGCCGACGGCGTGCGGTGGACCGTCGAGTGCATCAACGCGCTCATCCCCCACGCAAAAGAGCGCGGCGTGGTGCTCATCATGGAGAACCATTACAAGGACGGCTACTGGCTGTACCCGGAATTCGCGCAGCAGCTCGATGTCTTCATGGAAATCATCAACCAAATTGATTCGCCCTGGTTCGGCGTCAACTACGATCCGTCAAACGCCATCATCGCCGGCGAAGATCCGCTTGACGTGCTCGAAGCCGTCAAAAAACGCGTCGTCTCGATGCACGCCTCGGATCGCTACCTGCTTAGTGGAACAATTGAGGATCTGAAACAGCATTCCGGCACCACGGGCTACGCCAAAAGCCTCAAGCACGGCGTCATCGGCCAAGGCTTAAACAATTACGACCGTATTTTCTCCACACTGCGCGCGGAAGGCTTCGACGGCTGGATCTCCATCGAAGACGGCGAAAACGGCATGCAAGACCTGCAAGC